>JASFVL010000366.1:0-4534 GCA_050049875.1 Anaerolineales bacterium | reverse complement strand
CGACGACGGGCGGGGGTTTTGCTCAACTCAGCTCAAGTCTGTTCAGTTATTATAATTAGATCAAAGGGTGTTGGGTAAAACGGTGGAACAAAAGGAAAATGGTATTTAACTGGGATGCTTCGTATCGTGAACCAGTAGAAATGGTCGAAGAAGTAATATCAGGCGGGGGAATAATTCCAGTAGACATCGATCTTGAGAAAGAGCAATTGGTATGGATGGATGTTAGCAACTACCATTTTTGGGAGAGTTATTTCTTCATTTCCGTCGAGAGGCTAAGGAAGAAAAGGCTGAATTCGTTTTTCAGCGATTTGAGCGTTTTAGATTCTGCCAGAATCGTTGAAAATACAATATATCCGAGTGGATTCATATTTCATATTGGAAGGTGTGGTTCAACGCTAATCTCAAAAGCGTTGGCGAGATCAAAAGAAAACCTTGTGATTAGTGAGGCGCCACCGCATTTTTTGATATGGTCAATCTGGAACAGGGATTGGGTGAACCCCTTTGTGTATACGGAAGAGCACATTCAGCGATACAGGAATCTCATTCTGGCGATAGGGCGGAAACGGCGAGCCAGTTACAGGGCACATTTCATCAAGTTCACAACCTTCAATATCATGTATGTCGACTTCATCCGGAGGGTATTTCCAGATGTACCAATTATTTTCCTGTATCGCGACCCTGCTGAAGTTATGGTTGCGTTTTCGGATCAAGGACCAGGATGGCAGCGTTTCAAAGATTCGGCCTTTGGGGCTTATGTGGCGGGATGTTCGTTGAATGAAGTCAAGACAATGAGTAACCAATCATTCCACGAACATTTTCTGAATCAGTTTATGTTAGCCGCTTTACAAACCTCGCCCAAAGGATTGAGTTTCATCAACTACAATCAACTTACCCCTAACAGCTTTGATACAATTCTGAAAACCTTCAATTACTCCGTCGGCGGTGAAGAATTGGAGCAGATGAAAAAGCAATTTGAATATTACGCTAAAGATGACGACGAGCAAAAAAGATTTGTTTCAGATACAGGTGAAAAGCGGCAAAAAATCACCCCCGAAATTGAGAAGCTTGTGGGCGAAAGGTTAATTCACCTGTACGGACAATTGGAAAATGCTGAGAACAATTTTTCCAAACAGATTGTCTAGGCAATGTTCGTAGCAGTAAGCGACGTTAGCCCGCCCGCAGCGTCATTAGAAACATTCATTCGCAGAGGTGAAAGATGCAATCAGAAGAGACCATTGCCATCACAGAGATGAAACGGGCGGATCTTCCCTTCCTTCTAGAGTTGTGGCGAAATCGTCAGGTGATGAAGTTCGCGGATGAATTTCCTCGATTCAGGGGTTGGTCGAGGCGTGATGACGCAGATTTTGCTTGGTCTCGGTACCAGGAGAAGCGAGCCGAGTTGAGTCCTCACTACGCGCAACTTATTATCCGGCTGGTCGATAAAACGCCGATCGGTGAGAGTTTCTTTGCGCCGCTTGGTCGTAAGATCGGTCAATTGCGAATCCCGAGCGGCACGACGACCGTGATTGGCGACATTAAGCTCATGCCGGAGTTTTGGGGCAGAGGTCTAGGGACTATTGCAATGTGGCAGGTTGCGCGCTTCGTCTTTGAGGAAGCGGGATGCGGAGCATTTGTTGTGCCCCCGCATAAGAAGAATCGAGCTGCGGTTCGGGTCTATGAGAAGGCTGGATTTATACGGGTTCGGAGAAGGAGTCCTTGGTCAGGGCATATGTTGATGAGACTCACGAACGAGCGGTTTCGAGATCTGTGCGGAGGCTGAGCTTACCGCCTCCGCCATTCCGCTGATACTATCCGTCGGGGGCATTAACGGAACGCTGGATCTTTGAGAGATGGACCCCACGTGAGGTCCGAAAAGGGATTGGGGTAACGGAGCAGCTGAGCTTAATGCCGTTGTGCGCGAATTGTTTAACACAGGGATGGGGTAAGTTCCTTTCGTCTTTTCGTCAGAGAATATGTTTCCTGCAAGACAGGGACGAAAGTATATTTGAAAGCCGGAGGTAGGATTTATCATGACTGACACACAACTGTTGGAACGGATCGTAATTAATCCACAAGTAATGGTTGACAAACCAGTAATCAAAGGTACACGTTTGACGGTCGAATATATCTTAGGCTTGTTAGCTCACGGAGCCACTTTCGACGAAATTATGGAAGAATATCAGGGCGTAACCACGGAAGATATACAAGCCTGTTTACTATTTGCAACCAAGTCGCTGGAAAGTACCGCATTTATGCCTCTTTCAATGGAGGCAGCCTAAATGCGATTTTTGGTAGACGAATGTGCGGGGCCTATCGTTGCGCGCTGGTTGCGGGAGCAAGGAGATGATGTATTTTCTGTTTACGAACAGGCTCGTGGGATGACAGAGGATGCTATAGTAGAAAAAGCAAATATCGAAGAACGAATCTTGATTACTAATGATAAAGATTTTGGTGAGAAAATCTATCGGGAGCGAAAATCGCACAAAGGGGTGATCCTTCTCCGTCTAGATGATGAACGAGCGAGCAATGAAATTGAAATAACCGAACGTTTGTTAAAGAATTATTCGGAAAAACTTCGAGGTAATTTCATCGTCGCGGCAGAGCAGAAAGTTCGGATAGTAAGAGAATAGTCAAAACAAAAAGGTTTATCAAAGGTGATCCAACCCAACGTAAACCTGACCGCTGCTGGATAACTCGGGTGAGGATGACGCTTTTTAATAATCTGAGCTGCGCAAATCCGCGTCAGGGCCTATACCGTAGCGGCAGGTTATGTAAACCGTTAGTCTTCCTGGCCTGCCGCTCAGCTGACGCCACCCGCTGATTGTACGAGTCCTAGTTGCTTCATGAGACCCATTTGGTCCTACATTGCCTATAGACATCGGGCAGAGCGAGATCTTCAGCCTGCTGGAGCCAAATGGCATCGGTAAGAGCACTGTCACCTCGATGATCGCAGGGCTGCTGAAACCGACCAAAGGCGCGATCCGGGTGATGGGGCGCTCGGTGGATAAAGAGCCGATGAAAGTCAAACAGTCGATCGGCGTGGTGCCGCAAGACCTGGCGATCTATGAGGACCTGAACGCCCGCGAGAACCCGGCTTTTTGGGGCAAGATGTACGGCATCCGCGGGGATGAGCTGCAGCGGCGGATCGATTTCATGCTGGATTTGATCCAGCTCAGCGACCGGCAAAAGGAGCGCACGGGGAAGTATTAAGGTGGGATGAAGCGGCGGCTGAACATCGGCATCGCGCTGCTGCACCGCCCCAACGTTTTGATCCTGGACGAGCCAACGGTGGGGATCGACCCGCAGAGACAGCGCAACATCCTGGACGGCGTCAAGACATTTAACCAGGAGGGAATGACGGTGCTGTATACCACGCATTATATGGAAGAAACGCAGGAGCTCTCACACCGTATCGCGATCATGGATTATGGAAAGGTGATCGCCCAAGGAACGATGAGGAACTGGTCAAAATCGTTGGGGAGCAAGACCGGCTGGAACTGCAGCTCAGTGATCATTCTGAGGCGCTCGTGGAGGCCTGGAAAACGACCGCGGGGGTGAGCGGGCTGACGAAACCAGAACGATTTCTTGCTTGCCTCGATATGTGAAAGTTGTTACAATTTCCCTAGACCAAAACAGGATGCCTCGCGATCGTCAGCGCGTATTTCCCGATTCACGACATTGACTTCTCGGCTTCAATCAACTTTGGACTAAGTAGCGGCTGGGTAGCGTACAGCGATGGTGGATTTTGTGACTGAGCAGATGGCGCTCTCGATTCACCGAGTACGTGCTGGCTGCCCGATTGTGGGAGGTGAAAGATGATGAGACAGAAGGGTATCAGGGTATTCATCTTGCTGTTGCTGCTGACGCTCCTCTTGGCTGGGAGGGTGTCGGCTTCCGTCGATGGGGGCACGCCCCCCCCGCCCGTAATCAACCCGGGCGGTGACCCTGCGTATCTCCACCTACTAAGTGGTGCTACGAGCAAGGACCTTTCAGTGGGGGACTCCAGGACAAGCATTTTAGGGGGCGATCTCGACACGGATGTGTACAGGCACGCACAAAACATTTACTCCTCTTTTAACGCTCGCATCCAAACCTTGGAATCCGTTAGCAATCTGGAAACGGTTATTGCCAGCGACTATACCGTCAGCGGAGCGGAGACCTGGACCGTTGACAACAGTCCTTATGTTATCCAAGGTCATTTGACCATTGCCGCCACCGGCCAGCTGACCATCACCGCCGGGGTCGAAGTGCAGATCGCCGCCGCGCGCAGCTTTCTGGTCAGGAGCGGCGGTCAATTGAACGTCCTGGGAACGACGGTCGACCCGGTTCGCATAACGTCTATCTCTGAACACTTCACCGGCTTGGTCTTTGAGGAAAACGCCCACGTGCATCTGTTTCAATGTGACATTGGTCAAGCCGGAGCAGCCGGCGCGGCGGCGCTCAGCATCTATGGCAGCGACGTGTCCATCGACCACTGCACCATTCACGATAACGGGGTTGGCAGCGCACGGGCAGTTTATCTAATCGGAAGCGG
>JASFVL010000365.1:0-4538 GCA_050049875.1 Anaerolineales bacterium | reverse complement strand
AGATGGCGTTGAGACCGTTGATGTCAACCTGCGCATGGGCGCTGGAGAACTTTCCATACAAGGTGGAACGGAATCGCTGTTGGATGCCAATTTCTCTTACAATGTGGAAGACTGGAAACCACTTACCGACTACGCGGTTAGTGGAATCCAGGCTACGCTTTGGATTGAACAGCCTGAGGTCCAGAATCTGGGCCTAAGCAATTACCGATATGAGTGGGACCTACGATTCAACCAGGATGTCCTATTCGACTTCGATATTAGAATGGGCGCGGGCAAAGGCAGATTTGATTTCAGTCAGTTGGCGCTTAGCAGTCTAAATCTTGAAGTGGGCGCTGGAGATGTTGAGATTGACCTGACTGGAGACCGCAATGTTGATCTTGATGGAGATATTCAAGGCGGTGTTGGCAAATTGACGATCCTGCTGCCAGAAGATATAGGCGTTAAAGTTTATATAAACGGCGGTTTGGGGAGCATCAATACGGATGCTCTGACGCAAGCAGCAGATGGCTATGTCAACAATTCATACGGAGAATCAAGCACAAGTATTACCTTGGATATCGAAGGGGGCGTTGGCGATATTGAATTGCGAGAGTATGCGCAACCATCCAAAGGCGAAATTACTGTTGATGGTATAGAGGTGACCTCTAAGCAGATCACCATTAACGGCGGGAGCAAACTGCCCGATGGAGCTTGCGTCAGAATTGAACTATGGGCTGAGAGCGCACTGCTGACTTGGTGGCCTATCAACGACTGTGCCTATGTCAAGCAAGGAGTATGGGAGTTCAAAGTCCCAATAGGTTCTGGAGAGACTCTAAAGTCCGGAGTGCAATATTTAGTGCACGCTTATCAACTTGGCAGACCTGATAGTGTCTCAACACTCCCTTTCGACCTAGATGGACCACCAATGCCAGAACCTTAAAAGACCCTGATACTGGAAGTGCTATTTCTAAAGTTCGAGATTCTAAATAAGAGGTGAATTCCAGGAATAAATATGTATTCAGCTATAACCGTAATACAAATCCTAGGCTGTAAAGGCCACGATGTCGGGTCGCGTGGACCCGACGTTTCGGTTTTGACCACTTTGCGTTTTATGGCCGAGAAGAATATTGGCGTTCTGATGGTGGTCTAGGACAGGAAACTTGTAAAAGAAGGAGAACAAAATGACTAAAAAAACAAAATCCATTAACACTCTTTCAATACTCATCCCCTTCCTAGCGCTTACCTTCGGATTGACCTGGGGGATCGCCGCGCTTTTTATTCTGCTCACCGACCAGATCGTTGCCATCTTTGGCGAGATCAGTACGGGCAATCCGTTATTCATCCTCGCTGTGTATTCACCCGGTTTTGCTGGCGTGTTCTTGGTATGGCGATATTACGGATTGAAAGGCTTAGGAAGTTTCTTCCGGCGCCTGACCCTCTGGCGCGCTTCCAGGTTGTGGTGGCTATTCCTGATCCTGGGTATTCCTGCGATTGTTTACATCGGGGCCGCAGTGAAAGGCACCGTTCGCGATCCATTTCCTTTCTCCCCTTGGTTCCAGGTGCTTCCTGCGCTAGCACTTGCTTTGTTCCTCGGCCCTATTGAGGAGTTTGGCTGGCGTGGACTCGCCCTGCCTCTGCTGCAGCGCAGGTTCGCTCCATTCTGGGCCGGCCTGATCCTAGGTATCATTTGGTCAGCCTGGCACATCCCTGCTTTCCTGATGAGCGGAACTCCCCAGAGTGACTGGTCCTTCGTCCCCTATTTTGGTGGCGTGGTTGCTATTTCCGTAATATTGACACCTTTGTTCAACGATACCCGCGGCAGCCTCTTAATCGCTGTCTTATATCACTTCCAGATGATGAACCCAATCTGGCCCGATGCCCAACCCTGGGATAACCTCTTGTTTGCCATCGTTGCTGTCATCATCGTCTTTCTCAATCGGCGCACGATGTTCAAAAGAGGGGAAGGCATTACTGATGTGCTTATGCCCCAGAGAACAGTAATCACATCTCCAGAAGATGAATTAAAACCAAAGCCGCTCTATCAGCACCGTCCTGGTACTTCCTAAGGAGTAATTTATGTCTGGCAGAATCACAGGGATTATATATCGCAGTCGCCACATTTTTATACGTCACGCGGTTTATTTCAGCACCCATCTTGGGGTCGGATTGACCAGTTGGAACGCGGATTTGTTTCAAGCAATGCTGAGTTATGTGGATCTGGTTCTGACCACAACCAGCTTGATCGCGCTGGTTATTGGTATCATCTATCTGGCTTAGTCAGGTCTGCTCTCGATTAAACAAGCCAATACAAATGAAGGTAGGTAAGATGAAATTAAATAGTTCCGTTGTGATTCCGATTCTGATCTTGGGGGTATTGTTAGCAACTCAGGTGCATTTGGAGGCCCACGAGAACTCAGGCTTCGAGGTCGTTAACGCTTTCATCGAAGCACAAATGGATCGCCACCGTATTCTCGGTTTGGCATTAGGTATCATCAAGGGGGATGAGGTTGTATACCTGCGCGGCTTCGGCTCTGCGGGGGAAAGGCGCGAAGTCACACCCCAGACGCCCTTCTACATCGGCTCGGTGAGCAAGTCCTTCACCGCTCTGGCGGTAGTTCAGTTGGTCGAAGATGGTGCCATCGATCTTGATGCTCCGGTGCAGGACTACATCCCTTGGTTCCAAGTCGCCGACGAGGAAATTTCAAGCCAAATCACCGTGCGCCATCTTTTAAACCAAACCAGCGGGCTCTCGGAGGCAGGCTTCAGAGGAACGAGGTTGTCGTCCGATATCACGCTGGAGGACACCGTCCGCAGTCTGCATGATGCAAAACCGAGTGCACTGCCGGGTCGCAAATATCAATACTTTAATCTCAATTACAATACGTTGGGTCTGATCGTCGAAAGTGTTTCTGGCCAACCCTTCGGTGATTACATTCGGGAACATATCTTCACACCGCTTGATATGAAGCATTCCTTCGTCTCACGGGAGGCGGCTGAAAGGTCCGGGTTGGCGCAGGGCCACAACGCGGTACTCGGTTTCCCGGTTGCCCGCCGAGAGCCGTTCCTTCAGTACGACTTGCCGGCTGGTTTCATAATTTCCTCGGCTGAGGATATGGCTCACTACCTAATCGCTCAGGAGAACGGTGGGCGTTTCAAAGCTGCGCGGGTGCTCTCTGCAGAAGGTGTTGAGATGATGCACCGCATCCCAGATGGAACGGACAGCCCCTACGCCATGGGGTGGGAGGTCCACGAGCGGGAAGGCGTGCGAGAGGTCGAGCACAACGGGGCAGTGCGTACCTTCTACTCTAACGCTACGCTGTTGCCGGAGCAGGACTGCGGTTTCGTATTGCTCATTAACCAGAACAGTGCTCTCCACCAGTTGCTGGCCTATGAACAGATCGCTGATGGTGTGGCCAACCTGCTGACTCAGCGCCAGCCGCCTGAGGGTCTGGCAGTCAGCACACTGTACTGGGTTATTACAGCGCTGATCCTTGTGGATATCGGGCGCCGAATTAACTCGCTGAGACGATTGGGACAATGGGAGAAGCGAGTTCAGGAGAAGAGCCGAAAACGGGTGCTCACCGGTTTAGTCCTGAAATTGCTCTTCCCTTTGCTGATAATGGTAGCTGCTCCGACATACCTTATTACCCAGGCTGGACTGAATGCTACCCAAGTGATGTTGTTCAATTACCTGCCCGACATAACCGCCTGGATCACCTTCAGCGCGCTTCTCACCATGGTGGAGGGGGTACTCCAAGTCCGGATTGTCTTCAGATCCAGTCTGTGCCAATGGCTTTCCTTATCCCGCTAGGGCAAAGGGATAAGTGAGGCTATCTAGCCACCTGACCAGGTGGGAATTCCCCCAGCAAGCCAGGTTTCATTCCGCCCATCTTGCCGATGTGGACAGAAACGTAATGGGTTAGGATTCCAACGAATAAAGAAAGCGGATCCTTGTTGAGTAAGGAGATGAGCAGTGTCAATGAAAACCGCATCAAATGTTATCCGAACACAAGGACTGAGCAAGCGCTACGATTCTGTAAAGGCGCTCAAATCGCTAGATCTCAATGTCCCCAAAAACTCCATCTTCGGTTTTTTAGGTCCCAATGGCGCGGGAAAGAGCACAGCGATTAAGCTGCTGTTGGGATTGATTCACCCGACCGCTGGAGGCGGTGAGATTTTTGGCATGGATATCGTTGAGGAAAGTCTTGCTATCCGCCAGAGGGTCGGCTACTTGGCCCAGCACCCGCGATTTTACGAGCACTTGACACCCCGGGAGACGCTTCGTTTTGTGGCCCGATTCTTCTACGCAGACGATAGCACAATCGAACGTAAAGTTGATCAAGCTTTGGATTTGGTCCAACTAAGCGCTAAGGCTGACAGGAAAGTCAAAGGCTTCTCCGGTGGGGAGATGCAGCGGTTGGGCATCGCCCAGGCTCAAATCAACGAGCCGGATTTGCTCATTCTCGACGAGCCAGCTTCTGCGCTCGACCCCATGGGGCGGGAGCAAGTCTTGGCGATCATGGAGCAGCTTCGTGAGCAGGCCACCATCTTCTACTCTA
>JASFVL010000364.1:0-4542 GCA_050049875.1 Anaerolineales bacterium | reverse complement strand
CTGTGGGAGCAGGTTGACTTAATCCTACTCACACACGGGGATCCTGACCACGCGGAATATGCCCCGCACGTGGCGCGCGCCAGTGGCGCCCCGATTGTCTGTGGGTTGGAGTTGATGAATAAGTGGCAGAAGCGGGGTTTGACGGCGATTCCAATCGCGCCTGGCGAGACTGTGGAAGCTGCTGGGGTATCTGTAAGTGGGGTTCCAGCGCGGCACGGGGGCCTGCCTCTGACGCTCTTCGGTCACGCTTACACCTTCAAACCGAAATTCGTCGGCGCAGGGGCGGTGGGTTTGCTTTTCAACCTCGATAACTGTCGGCTGCTAAACCTAGGAGATACTCTATACCTGGAAGATGCCTGGTGTGGGCTGCGCCCTGACTTGCTCATGGTGCCCATCGGCGGGATGATGACCATGGATGTGGATGAGGCGTTACAAGCCGTAGCAGTTATCGAACCGAGGGTTGTTATCCCAATGCACTACAACTGGCACCTCCTGTTTTATCACCGTCCAGCCGATGTGAGTCGATTTGCTGCTGGGGTTCGCGAGCTTGGATCAGAATGTATTGTGCTGGATCGAGGCGAATCGTACGCAATCTGATTATACAAATGTCTCATTTTGCTGTCTGATGCCATGGAAATTGGAACTTGTTCACCTAGAAAGATATTACAACCCTGTGAGTTGAGCGGTTACCGCTACCAGATTGATCCCTATATTGGCTGCGAGCATCATTGCTATTACTGCTATGCCCTCAACCAGGCTGAAACGGATTGGGCTCAGCAGATTCTCGTCTACCCGGATTTTGCTGCCCAATTAGCGCTCGAGCTCTTCTCCTTGAAGTCCCAACCTATTTATTTCGGTTGGAACTCAGACCCCTACCAACTTGCTGAAGTGACCCACCAGCACACCCGGCGGGCTCTGGAACTGCTCACTGAAAGGGATTTCTCCGTGTGCATCCTGACGAAGTCCGATCTGGTGACTCGCGATATCGAGCTGATCGCGCAGATGCCGGGGTCATCGGTAGGCTTCTCCATCGCTTTTCAGAGCGAGGATGGGCGCAGACTATTCGAGGCCAAAGCGCCGCCCAACCGCAGGCGGATCGCCGCCTTAAAAGTGCTGAAAGAGGCTGGCATTCAAACCTATGCGCTGATTTGCCCGATCATGCCCTACATCACCGATGTCGAGGTGTGTATTGAGATAGTCGCTCCTTATGCGGACACAATCTGGTTCTACGCCTTGAGCATGGAATCTGAGGTTGATCCGAATTGGCGCAACGTGCGAGAGATCCTCAATCTCCATTATCCCAGCCTCGTAGAAGGCTATCGCCGCTCAGCTTTCTCAGGCGACCATCCTTATTGGGTCGATTTGCGAGGCAAGCTCGAAGCGATTCAATCGAAGACAGACCTCAACATGAAAATAGAGTTGTGAGTGAGGAGCTGGAAATGTACACCATAATTCTGCAAGCGCTGGGGTGGCTGACATTTGCAACCGGCACGAGCATTCTCGGAGCATGGCTTCGAAGGAATCCAAGCAAAAGGAACGCGCAGAGAATAAGTAGGGTTCTACATTTGCTGTTCTGGGTGGGCGTTATCCCTCCCACAGGGTTTGGTGTTTTTATTCCTGGGCCGACTCACTATGATGAGGCATTAGGTCTCAGCTCTCTATCGCGGCAACCGCTCCTCCTTGCGTTTGGCGCCTTAGGACTCCTGGTTGGGGCGTATCTCTTCTTCGTCTCCAATGTCGCTCTGCGGCGTTTTGGGAAAGGAGCGCATGCCTTTCGCTTGACCAAACGTCTGGTTATTGGCAATATCTATGGACGAATGAGGAATCCGATGTCGTTGGGACTCTATCTGGGGTCTGTTGGGTTTGGCTTGATGTTGAGATCGACCTACTTGACGTTAGGCGCACTGCTCGTCGTGATACCTGTGCATGTTTTCTATCTGAAGTATTTTGAGGAGTACGAGCTGGAGCTAAGGATGGGGCAGTCATACCTGGATTACAAGCGAAGGGTACCCTTCCTGCTTCCAAGGCGGATTTCCCGTTGGGGTGGAGGTAGGTTGACATGAGTTACGAGAAAAGCGCTCACCTCTATGATTTGTTTGATCAGAAGGATAACATCGAGCTCTTCTATTATTATGCTTCCCGCGCAGAGAGAACGTTGGATGTTGGTGCTGGTACGGGTCGTATTGCGATTCCACTCGTTGAGCGGGGGCTAGAAATCTACTGTGTGGAACCATCGCCAGCGATGAGGGCGGAACTTGAGAGGAAGCTGACAGCGTGCCCCGATCTATTGGATAAGATTCAGATTATCCCAGGCGACGCGGCCTCATTTGAAGTTGATATACTTTTTCCAGTGGCATTTCTGTCAGGGTGTTTTGACCACTTTGTGAACCAAAAGCAGCGAATAACCTCGCTGGAAAATGTCCACCGCCATCTTATCCTGGGAGGCGTTCTGGTGTTTGATGTCTTTCTTGGTTTAATGAAGGATGAACTCCTGTCTCCTGCCGGGGAGGTGAAAGTGGGGAGCAAAGTCATCAGACGGTCGGCGGCTGGGCAGGTTTTATCGCCGGACAGGCAGCGCGTTGATCTGATTTATGAAATCTATGAGAGCGGCGAAATACTGGAGCGAATAAAGGAGTGTGGGCAGGTGGGGATAACCGATCGCCAGAGTGTGCATCCGGTTCTGCACGCGACGGGTTTCGAAATCAGGCGAGAATGGGGCGGATATGACTTTAAAGCGTACCGGGAGGCAGAGCCGTTGCTGATCGTTGAAGCTGTGAAAAGGAGGAGAAATGATCTCTGTAGAATATCGTAACAATGTGGCTCTTGTGAAACTTGACCGGGGCGTCACCAATGCGATCCATCTTCAACTGGTGGATGAACTGGATGGTGCTCTGCAGCGTATCAAGCGGGATTCTCGCACGCGTGCTCTTGTTTTATTGAGCGCCAACGATAAGTTCTTCTCCATCGGTTTCGACATCCCGAGCCTGTTTGGGCTTTCCATGGAGGACTTCTTGGGGTTTTATCAGGCTTTTAACCGGGTTTGTCTCGAATTATATACTTTCCCTAAACCGACGGTCGCGGCGGTTACAGGGCACGCCATCGCGGGCGGTTGTATTCTGGCGCTCTGCTGCGACTACCGCTTTATCGCTGAAGGTCGCCGGTTGATGGGCCTGAACGAGATCAAGCTCGGGGTCCCCGTCCCCTATACTGCCGATTGCGTCCTGCGGGACTTGGTCGGTGTTCGAGTAGCTCGGGATGTCATGGAGGGTGGGGAGTTCTATCAGCCAGAGGATGCGTTCCAAATGGGCATGGTGGACCGGATTTGTCCACCTGAGAAGGTGCTGACACAGGCCGTCGAAAAAGCCAAGGTGCTGAGCGCGTTTTCTCAACAGGCATATACCCTCATCAAGCGCAACCGGGTGGAGCAGATCGAGGAGTATATAAAGGCCCACCTGAAGGCTAAAGAGCGCCTTTTCGTTGACCGTTGGTATTCTGAAGAAGCCCGGGAGCTGCTGAGGGAGGCCATGGAGAAGTTCTAAACCCCACTGCGGGAAACTCCTGCAGCGGTAAAAACTCAAGTTTTTTAGCAGGTGAACCATGAGCAAGCCACAAATTTCTGAGCCATTCAATAAGGTGGAGGGCATCTCCCCGGATGAATACCCGATCGCCTTAGACCTTTTGTTCAATTTCAAGTGGCCCAGGTTGGCGGCTTTGATCAGCCTTCTGGTGCCCGGGTTTGGCGGTGTGGGGCAACTTCTGCTCGGGCAGGAGACCAAAGCTGGGGTTCTGTTCCTATTTGAGTGGCTCGTCGTGCTGCCGCTTGGATACCTCTCCGCGACGCTACCCTTTTTGTTGTTGCTTTTTCATGTGTTTACGGCTCTGGATGTGTGGGTGATCGCCGGGCGGCTCCAGCGCGGGAGGGTTATTGGAAAATGGGAGTGCCTTTGGAACAAAGCATGACCACCCCCAGCTTGAAACAACGGCTTCCGGGCTATCTCGCCACCGGACTCCTCACCCTGGCAACTGTCCTTTGGACTTTTTGGGGCGTTGGGGAGATGTACTACGAGGGCTGGTGGGGTGCCTGGACCAACCGACTGCCCTATCTGGTGCCGATGACAGTTTGCTGGGTTTTCGCGTTCACGGCGCTCACCTGGCCGCGCCTTGGGGGCTGGCTCATCCTTTTTGTGGGAGGGGCTTTCACAGCCTGGCGTTGGGTCCGCCAAGCCCAACTTGGGCTCTTCACCCTACGCTGGGCGCTGGGCTGGTTTCCCATCAGCGCCGCGCTGGTGCTGGTTGGGTTGCTCTTCATCTTAGAAGGACATTACCGTCGGCAGCAGCGTGTTGTGGGTTGGACTTTCCCTCATCGCTGGCTGCGCCGTAACCTGGGCTACGTGGTCGTCTTCATTCCCACTCTGCTGACGGCTCTCGGGGTGACGATTTTCTTTATGCCTCTGCTGTCATCCCGCTTCGATGACGGCGAGCGAGGCGCCCGCCGGATCGAGGGCAATGGCGTGACCCTCATCTGGGCACCCGCTGGGCCGG
>JASFVL010000066.1:0-14416 GCA_050049875.1 Anaerolineales bacterium | reverse complement strand
CGGGAGTTTCACGGACAGATCGTAACCATGGTCTCGCACTCCTTCAACATTGAAAAAGTATGCAAATTCGCTGATGTGCTGGTAGGAGCGGTTTTGGTCCCCGGTGCACGTACGCCAATATTAGTCAGCCGTCAAATGGTGAAATCAATGCGACCACGCTCCGTGATCATCGATTTATCCATCGACCAAGGTGGTTGTGTGGAGACTAGCCGTCCAACGACCCATAGCAATCCTACTTATCTGGAAGAGGGGGTCATCCACTACTGCGTGCCGAATATGACCGGTGTACTCGGGCGCACCGCCACTCATGCCTTGAATAACGCCTCTTGGCCTTTCGTAAAACAGATAGCAGAAGTTGGTTTGGAGAAAGCATTAGAGCAAAACAATGCCTTAAGCAAAGGTCTTTATACCCATCGAGGGGAAATTGTTCACCCTATCCTAAGCGATGCTTTGGAAGGCAGGGGGTGAAGCATGAGCTGGGTTGAACTTTATAAAAACAAGGTTGTATCCGCTCAGCAGGCTGTCGAAGCTGTTCAATCTGGGAACCGTCTCTTTCTTACAGGCAACTGCTCGGTACCTCAAAAAACACTCAATGCCCTGGTTGACCGCGCTAGCGAACTTAAAGACGTGGAAATTTGTCACGCCCTCACCGTCGGACCAGCGGATTACGTCAAACCTGAGATGGAAAGTCATCTACGGGTAAACACAATGTTTATTAGCCAAAACATACGCAACGCTGTCCAAGAAGGTCGCGCAGACTTCACGCCAGTGCTGCTATCTGAATTCACGTTGCTATTCAAAGAGGGATTCCTCCCTCTTGACATTGCCCTAATCCACCTCTCCCCACCGGATGAGCATGGCTTTTGCAGTTTTGGTGTTGAGGTTGGGTTGAGTAAAACGCCAGCTGAATCTGCAAGAGTAATCATTGCTGAGGTCAACGAGCAGATGCCTCGCACCTTGGGTGATTCCTTCATTCATGTCAACAAGTTGGACTACATCGTCCCCGTGAATTACCCTCTGCCAGAATTACCGATGGGGGAAAACATCAAGGATAAAGTCGTCGAAAATATTGCACAGCATATCGCTGATTTGATCCCAGATGGCGCCACAATGCAGCTAGGTATTGGTGCGATCCCTGATGCGGTGCTCAAATATCTATTTAATAAACGTGACCTGGGCATCCATACAGAACTCTTCTCTGATGGTGTTATCGAATTAGTTGAATCTGGGATCCTGACCAGCACTCACAAAACCCTACATCCGGGAAAAATTATCGCTGGCTTCATTCTAGGAACAAAAAGGCTTTATGACTGGATCCATGACAACCCCCTGATCGAACTGCATCGCACAGAATATGTCAACGACCCCTTCGTGATCCAACAAAATGAACGCATGGTGGCGATTAACTCAGCAATCGAAATCGATTTGACTGGTCAAGTTTGTGCGGACAGCATCGGGCCCAAGTTATATAGCGGTGTAGGTGGGCAATTAGATTTCATCTATGGAGCATCACGATCAAAAGGAGGGGTTCCGATCATTGCCCTTCCCAGCACTGCCAAGAACGACCAATTTAGTCGTATTGTTCCGATGTTAAAGCCAGGGGCTGGTGTGGTCACAACTCGAAATCACATCCGTTTCGTAGTCACGGAATATGGTATTGCCGATCTGTATGGTAAGAGCATCCGTCAGCGTGCTGAAGCCTTGATTATGATTGCCCATCCAAATTTTCGTGCTGATCTAAGGAAAGAAGCACGTAAGTTGCATTACATCTGAAAGAAACCACCAAAAAACGAGAGAAACGATGAACAGAAAAGCAAAAATTATCGCTACCATCGGTCCGGTCAGTGACAACGAGAATACAATCCGGCAGTTGCTCCAAGCCGGTATGAATGTCGCTCGAATCAATTTTTCTCACGGCTCGCATCATACTCATAAGACTTCCATATCCCGTTTAAGGAAAATCAGCCAGACGATGGATCGCACAGTGACGATACTTCAGGATTTACAAGGCCCTAAAATTCGAACGGGCGACCTGATAGATGATCAAGTATTATTGAAAACTGGAGACAAATTTACTCTAACTACCGAAACTGTCCCTGGCGATCAGGACATCGTCTCAGTGGATTTCTCTGAACTTCCACAATGTGTCCAACCAGGCAGTAGTATTCTCCTGGATGATGGGCAATTGGAACTCCGCGTAGAGAAAGTGAGCGAAAATCGGGTCGAGACCGAGGTTGTCTTGGGTGGACAACTCAAACCTCACAAAGGCGTCAACCTTCCTGGTTCAAATCTCAACATTCAAGCATTTACCGATAAGGATAAAATCGACTTAAGATTTGGGTTGGAACAAGATGTGGATGCTATTGCGCTGTCTTTCGTTCGTTCTGCTAAAGATGTCGCACGCCTGCGAAGTGAAATTGTCAACCTGTCACCCAATCAGACCAATATCCTCATTATAGCTAAATTAGAACGTCCCGAAGCGCTGGACAATTTACATGAGATCATCCACGTCGCAGACGGTGTGATGGTCGCCCGTGGTGACTTGGGGGTAGAAATGTCGCCACAAGCTGTTCCAATCGCTCAAAAAAGAATCATCCAAATGGCTAACCAGCACCTAAAAATAGTCATAACAGCAACCCAAATGTTGGATTCGATGATGCAAAAACCAAGACCAACCAGGGCTGAAGCATCAGATGTCGCCAATGCCATCTTTGATGGAAGCGATGCAGTAATGCTCTCGGGAGAGACCGCTATTGGTAAGTATCCAGTATTAGCTGTGGAAATGATGGATGCAATTATCACTCAAGCAGAATCCCATATGACCGAATGGGGGCAAGCCAGAACCGCTTACAGTGAGGATATCCCTCGCGACGATGCACTATTTATCACTAGAGCAGCTTGCGAGTTAGCCCAAGACCGGGACGTTTCGGCGATTGCGGTATTCACCAACAGCGGAAGAACTGCCAGATTGATGTCAAAGGGTCGCCCTAGTGTTCCTATCTTGGCCTTCACGCCCGAAAAACGCACTTACCAACGATTGGAAATGCTCTGGAACGTGTCTCCTTACCTGGTCCCCGAAGCTGAAACGGTTGAGAGAATGTTGAAACATGTTGAGGCAGCGATCCTCTCAGCCAGTCCCATCCAACCCGGGCAAGAAGTCGTGTTGATTGCCGGGTTCCCCATTGGAGCCCGCTGCCCTGCGAACTTCGCCCTTTTGCATACAATCGGACAACGATAGAACGAATCATCTGGGTTTGAGATTTGGTTGCGTGCAATAACAGAATAACGATCCTAATCCCTTGCCATTCTTGACCCCCAAATCAACCATACCATCCACAATAATCCCAAAACGAGGGTTAGCGCTGCCATAGCCCAGAGGATATTGGACAACTCCAACGAGGGTGTATCCAAAGCCCAACCCCCAAGAGCTGCACCGGTGGCATTCATCAAAGTCAGCAATGCAAATTCCGTCGAAAAAACACGCCCTCGAATTCGATCCGGAAGAAGCTGCAGAAGTAGCTGGGTTGAGAAGACCCAATTAATTCCAGATCCAACCCCGCGAAGAAGGGTCCCTCCAAGCACGACCCAAAAATTGACCAAAGTCCCGATAACCGCTAACCCCAAAGCCGCGATAAGATAACTCACTGTAATCGCTTTTCGCAGTTTGCTCTCTCGATCTCTTGTAAACCGGCGCGCAAAAATAGGGCCTAATCCCGTGCCAACCCCGACTGCTGCGTACATCAAACCTAAGCTGGTACCTCCCCCTTCACCTATTACAAATTCACGTTCAGCCAATCTAACTTGGATA
This sequence comes from Anaerolineales bacterium, assembly GCA_050049875.1. Classification (GTDB taxonomy): domain Bacteria; phylum Chloroflexota; class Anaerolineae; order Anaerolineales; family UBA11858; genus JASFVL01. Next base: position 10,608 of record JASFVL010000066.1, on the reverse strand, counting down.
ACCTGAAAAGCACCGGAAACAGATAAAGCCATAAACGCTTTAAGCATCGCAATCACAAAAATATCCCTATATTTTTTTAAGTAGCGCAAACCATCTAAATATTGAGTAATCGCCGCTCGGAAGTTCTTGCTTGCGTCATCCATGGCGGTTGATTTGGAATAACCAACTTGGAGGATAAAGAAGGCGGAAAGGAGAAAGGTCAGAGCGTCGATCACAAAGGACGGGTAGATGCCCCAATTTCCAGCAGCCAGCCCACCTAAAGCCGCTCCTAAAGCCAACATAATGGACCAAGTAGCTGAGCTTAACGCGTTTGCCGCACCCAATTCATCTCGAGAGACGATATCTGGCAAGATTGCATTGCGAGCTGGGAAGAAGAAACCACTAAAACCTAACTGAATCGCTGTCAATGTATAAAGCAACCAAATATATTCCGATTCACGGACGAATAAGAATCCGAGTACCGTTACAGCACGGCCGAGATCGGTTATAATCAGCAGCCATTTGCGGTTGAAGCGATCTGCAGCAACCCCGGCAATTGGACTCACCAAAAACGGTGCGATCATCCTTATAACGAACAACCCGCCAACCGCAAGTCCGGATCTCGTTAACAGCCCGACCAATGAGGCAGAAGCAATTAGGTTAAACCAATCCCCCAAAAGGCTGATGATCTGGCCGAACCAAAGGTAACGGAAATTCGGGTTATTGCGGACAAGGGCGTAATAACTTACGGGTTGAGGAGATTCAATTGTGGCTTCGCTCAAAGTTGGGCTCCAAAATAACGGCTGGGTTCAGGACCGACCGATTTTCAAACACGCCAATTATACTCGCCTTGTTTTGGTAGAATAGGCATCTACCGATCTAAATCAGATCTCATAAAGCCACAACCAAATCCCACTGGCGCCTATTTTACGACACTCTTAGCTAGTAGGAGGGAAATGGATACAGAAAAACAACTCATCCCCGCAAGGCAGACCCGCGCTGAAATTTTTGTAACGAATTCACGCTTCATAGCAACTATTGCTCCCTCTTTCACCTTGGGTGAAGCTAAAGAGTTCATCTCTGATATTAGAACAGAGTTCGCCGATGCAACTCATAACGTACCAGCTTATGTGATTGGACATGGTACCACCACCATAACCCACTGCAATGACAACGGGGAACCCTCTGGGACCGCAGGGCGCCCAGTCTTAGCTGTGCTTCAAGGGAGTGGTCTTGGAGATGCATGCGTTGTCGTTACACGTTATTTTGGGGGCACAAAACTCGGTAAAGGTGGTCTCGTGCGCGCTTACGGGGATGCGGTTCGCACCGTTCTGAAGAGCACCCCCCGAGCAGTTAAAGTTCGTACGTGCACTGCCATGATTGCCCTGCCATATTCTTTTTACGAACCTATCTCTCAAAGTGTAAAGACTTTCAACGGTGTTGTATTGGATGAAGATTTCGCTGCTGATGTGACTTTAACCTGCCGATTCCCCATCGCTATTTATCCGGATTTCCAAGCTGCCCTCCAGGAGTTATCTCATGGCAAACTGCAGCCTGTATTAATCAACCAGGATGAGATCACAATTATGCCAATCGATGATACAAAATTCTAAGGCGACATGAAACCGGATAACCTTGACCTAAAAGAAACAATATCAGACAACCGCCTTGAAGGGTTATGGCTCTTGATGCGGGGATTTCGGCTGGCATATTTGGGGGCGGCACTTAGCTTAGGAATCGCGGCTTCCTCCCGTTCCGGGATGTATCTTCTTTTAAGACATTTTGTTGATAACGTGCTAGGAGAGCAGCAAAGATACGACTCGTTACCAATAATTGCCCTTGGATTTGTGGGTTTGGCGCTTGTGACAGGGATATTCACTTTCTTTAGCGGCTCACTAGCAGCTAAGACATCTGAAGGTATAGCTCTGCGGGTGCGGAACTACCTTTTCGATCACATCCAAAGGTTGAACTTTGCTTACCATGACAGAACAAAAACTGGGGAACTTATTCAACGTTCGACTTCCGATGTGGACGCTATCCGACGATTCTTTGCCGACCAAGCAATTGGAGTAGGACGCATCGCTTTGTTATTCCTCGTCAACCTCAGCATCTTATTGAGTTTAAACTGGCAATTAGCCTTATCCTCCATCATCGTCGTTCCCTTCACCGTAGCCATGTCATTTTTCTTCTTCAAACGCGTATCCAAAGCTTATGAAGCTTTTCAGGAACAAGACGCTGTCCTATCAAGCACCCTGCAGGAAAATCTGACCGGTGTACGAGTGGTCAAAGCCTTCGCTCGCCAAGAATACGAAAAGGACAAATTCGAAGTGGAGAATTGGGAAAAATATCTCCGTGGTCGCCGTTTGCTCTTGATGCACTCCCTCTATTGGCCTATGTCCGACATCCTGACTGGAGGTCAGATGTTAGCTGGTTTCGCTTTAGGCGCCATTATGGCTATAAATGGCACAATCACCATAGGTACTTATCTGGCTTACGCTGGCATGGTCATTTGGATCATCTGGCCGATACGGAACATGGGACGACTCGTCGTGCAGATGTCCAGTGGATTGGTATCCTACAAGCGAATCATTGATGTCATCAAACAACCACGCGAACCCTTAGAAGCGGGTGATTACATCCCTAAGGAAGGTATTGGAGGAGAGATCGTTTTTAATCAAGTCTCTTTCGGGTATGAAAATGACACTTCTGTGTTAAAAGACATCAGCTTTCACTGTAATCCAGGTCATGTAGTCGCATTTCTAGGATCGACTGGCTCGGGAAAAACCACCCTGGCGAATCTACTGCCTCGTTTTTATGAATACACTCAAGGTAGCATCACTTTGGATGGTGTTGAGTTGAGCAGTTACCCCCGAAAATACCTGCGGGAACAAATCGGCATCGTTGAACAGGAACCCTTCCTGTTTTCCCGTACAATACGCGAAAATATGATCTATGGTGTTAAAGGTGAGACATCTAACGATGAGATCATTGCAGCAGCTCGCGCCGCAGCAATCCATGAATCCATCATCAGCTTCCCGGATGGATATAACACACTGGTCGGCGAGAAAGGTGTCACCCTTTCAGGGGGACAGAAGCAGCGGGTCGCTATCGCCCGTACGATCCTCAAAAATCCCAGAATATTAATTCTGGATGATGCCACATCTTCTGTAGATATGGAAACCGAAGTCGAGATCCGCTTAGCCCTGGAACGATTAATGGATAAGCGCACTACATTTATCATCGCCCACCGCATCCAGAGTGTGATGAAGGCAGATCTCATTCTGGTGTTCGACCAAGGCAGCATCGTCCAGCGCGGTACCCATGCCGAACTCTTAGCGAAAGATGGTATTTACCGGCGTATTTTTGAAATCCAGACCCTTATCGATGCGGAGCTTGAGCAGGAAATTGCCAAAACTCAGGTGCAAATCTGATTCTGATATGGTCGAGTCAATATCGCATCAAATCGAAACCCAATCAAAATTCACTCAATGACAAATAACAACCACATCGAGATTTCATGAGACATCAAAGGAAAATCTCTTGACACAGATTGAGTTCGAAGAGCAAGAGTTCACTACCCAATTCAGCGGCAAGACCATCCGCCGAATACTAGCACAGACCAAGCCCCATTGGCATTGGGTTCTTGGCTTTCTCCTGACCATATCGTTGGTCTCGCTGCTTGATTCCTATTTTACTTTTTTAAGTAAACGCATTATTGACGAAGGTATCGTTACTGGCAACCGCGACGCATTGCTCGAGATTGTTAGATTATATGGAATGTTGATCGTAGCTCAAGCCTTTTTCGTCTTTGGGTTCATCTATCTCGCTGGTATTCTAGGTGAGCGTATCCGCTACGATCTCAGGAAAAAGATGTTTAACCACCTCCAAGGACTATCCCTTTCCTATTACAATCGCACGCCAGTCGGGTGGATTATGTCCCGGGTCACTTCCGACTCGGAACGTGTAGCTGAATTGGTCACCTGGGGTCTGTTAGACATCACATGGGGTTTGATGAACATCGTCACCGCTGCTTACTTCATGATCGTTATTAATTGGCGCTTAGCCCTTATTGTATTAGCTTTAATCCCTATCCTGGTTACCGTGGCTGCGCAGTTTAAGAAGAAAATCATCCTGCAATATCGTCTCGTTCGCAAAATCAACTCTAAGATAACTGGAGCTTATAACGAAAATATCACTGGCGTGCGTGTGGTCAAGGCTTTTCGTCGTGAGGAACAAAATCTAAGAGAGTTCGGTGACCTGACGAGCGAAATGTACCAAGCCGGATACCGGGCAGCGTGGCTATCGGCGCTATTTTTACCAGCTGTACAAATCCTGAGCTCAGTTGCCTTGGGAAGCGTTGTTTGGTATGGCGGATTACAAGCTGAAGTCGGCAACATTACGGTCGGGGGCATCCAGGCTTTTATCTCCTATATCGTCTTCATGTTATGGCCCATCCAAGAGATGGCTCGCGTGTATGCAGAGATGCAACACGCCATTGCCTCGGGGGAACGAATTTTTTCCCTGATTGACGCTGTCCCCGAAGTCGACGACCTGCCTGACGCCATTGATCCTGGAACCATAAGAGGGGACATAAACTTCGATCATGTCCATTTCTATTACGAAGAAGATGAACCCATACTCATCGATTTCAACATGCATATAAACCGCGGCGAGACAATTGCTCTCGTCGGGCCTACTGGAGGCGGGAAGACTACAATTGTAAATCTGTTGTGCCGTTTCTTCGAACCGAAACAAGGCAATATCAACATTGACGGGCGCGATTACCGCCATCTGACCCAACAAGCTATCCAATCCCGAATAGGGATGGTGCTTCAAACCCCCCACTTGTTTTCTGGGACCATCCGGGAAAATATCCGCTACGGGCGCCTTGACGCTAAGGATGAAGATATCGAAATCGCTGCCAAACTCGCTGGAGCGCACGATTTTATCGTAAATTTGGAAAAAGGCTATGAGGATGAAGTAGGTGAAGGGGGAAATTTGCTGTCCGTCGGGCAAAAACAACTGATCAGCTTAGCTCGAGCAGTGCTTAGAGCACCCGAAATCTTCATTATGGACGAAGCTACCAGCTCAGTGGATACTCTAACCGAAACTTTGATTCAAACAGGTATGGAGAACTTAATGAAAGGTCGCACTAGCATCATCATCGCCCATCGGCTTTCCACCATCAAACGCGCCGATCGTATTCTGGTGATAGAAGACGGGCAAATTGCAGAGATGGGCTCCCACGCTGAGTTATTACACAAACGGGGAAACTATTACCGGCTATACACCCAGCAATTCCGTCAAGAGATGGAACGCGAATACAAACCTTTCGAAAGGATCCCTACCGCAGCAGACTGATCCAGGTTTAAGCATCTTAGAAATAGGTTTAATAGCTAAAGAAGTCTATCGATCTTGCTTCTTGCGCCAGATCAAAAGTATAACAAACCCCACAACTGCTGTCGTAATCCCAACCATCAAAGCTGAGCTGACGACAAGCCGCTTTCTTTGTTTCGATCGAACCTCCAACCGTTCAGTCTCTGCTTTTCTTAACTGCTCTTTCCAATCTGGGATTAGGTCTATGTTAGGCAATGAATACTTGTCCTGCCAAAGGCGTAGATAGGAGGCTTCTTCAACCAGCCAACGAGCATCATCCCATCCTAACTCAGTCTGGCAGATGGTCTTAACCGCCGGCATGATATCTTCTCCCCCACCCTGTAATAACACTCCCAGACGGACGCGCCGCATGAGCAAATCATCCAAATGGACCACCCCTTCAGCCCGAGCCGCCCAACGCAATTCCGCCCACAAGGTTTGCGTTCCTGGTATGATCTCCAATTCACCCGGTAAAGCGCTTTTTACTAGAGCTGGTGCATCAGCCCCGAAGCGGCCCAATAAACGTCTTTGGATACTCTTTTCCAGGTCTTTATCATCCATCAGACCGACATCCACCGGATCGAGCACAGGCATATCCCTTGAGAGCTGAGGTATTTGAGGTATTCGATGACGAAGAGCATCCAGAACATCTAGAGCGATAAGTCTAAAGGTAGTAAGCTTACCCCCTGTGACAGTTAATAACCCAGATTCCTCCCACACAACGTGGTCACGGGACTCCTTAGAGGGGTCCACCTTCCCCGTTCCGATGACCGGGCGGACACCAGCGAATGTTGAGATCACGTCCTCTAATCCTAAATTAAGTGAAGGAAATTGATCCTGCGCAGCCGCCATCAGGTAAGCTACTTCCTCTGGGCTAATACTCGGTTCGACATCCAATGGTTGGCTGTGATCTACATCAGTAGTCCCCACGATTGTGATCCCTTCCCACGGGAAGATGAATACCGGTCGTTGATCCAGGGGGTGCAGAAAAGATACTGCTTGAGCGACGGGCAAACGCCATGTAGGGAAGATTAAATGTGAGCCACGGAGGGGGCGAATACGCGGTGCGACCCCAAGGTCATGTCTCAATCGATCCGCCCACGCACCTGTTGCATTGATAACGACCGGCGCGTACACGTCCATCGAACGCGAAACCTGAGATTCATTGGGAGAATCAACCGGCTGGGTATTTTCTCGCAAATGTATTCCGACGACCTTTTCATCCTCTTGCAGGAGTTCCTCAGCCTTGACATAATTTAAAGCCGTTCCCCCATCCATGACCGCCTCACGTATGACCCGCAGCACAAGCCGTGCGTCGTCGGTCTGGGCGTCACCGTATCGAAAACCACCTTCCAAACCCTTTTGGGTGATGTGGGGTACCAGCATTTGGAAATCCTCTGCGCAGTAATACCGGTGCCCCCAATGAAGGGCAAGTAGATCGTAGATGGTCAGGCCTGCTTCGAAAGTCCAGCGCCCTGGGCTGTCCCCCTCATAGATCGTCAATAAGAAACCAAGAGGGTCAATTAATCCAGAACCTTCCTCCAACAAACGCTCTCGTTCCTGGACAGAAGCACGCGTCAGGAAAATCCTGCCTTCCTTCAGGTAGCGAAAACCCCCATGAACCAGTTTAGACGAACGGCTTGAGGTACCCCAAGCAAAATCGCGCTGTTCCACAAGCAACGCACGTAGACCTAGGCGAACCGCCTCCCGCAGGATTCCCGCTCCCGTTATTCCCCCTCCGATAATTATTAAATCCCAAGGCTGATCAAGCTGAGACCAAACTCTCTCTCGCCAATCCGTATTCCACATTTCAAATCTCCATCATGGTTTTATCTTTTAGGCGATTTATTTTCTGGGTTTATCGTTTTTAACACATTCAGACCAATTTGCCTGGATTCATGATACCTTGCGGATCAAAACTCTCACATAACCTTTGGATTGCATCGATTCCTAAATCCCCCTTCTCTGCGTCTAGGTATTCTTTATGATCCGTGCCCACTCCGTGCTGGTGACTGATCGTGCCTCCTTGCGAGACGACTGCACGGCTAGCAGCTTTTTTGAGCGATATCCATCGCTCAATGTTCTCATCAGGATCCCTTACCAGACGGAACAAGAAAGTCGTATATACACTGCAACCTGTCGCATATAGATGGGAGAGATGGGTGAAGACATGCACATTTTCCCCCATCTCAGCCATGGTATCCTTCAATGCCGCTTCGATGGAATCAACCATAGATGAAACGCGTCCCCATTGGATTGCGGTTTCGAGCGTATCGACGCCGTAGCCCAGGTCCCAGAGTGTATTGCGCAGGTAGGGTGTCCGAAAGCGGTTCTTGTGCCATTGGCTCCCAAAAGTTCTACCAACGTGCACACCGTCGTGTTCATGGGCGATGTTCAAGGTCTCCTTACGGGTAAGTTTAACTAGAGCATCATCCCCACTTAAACCTATAAGCAGCATACATTTTTGTGCTCCAGCGCCCCGTATCGAGAGCAGCCTTTCAAGAGTACCGATCAAACGTTCATGTCCCGCCAAAGCTAGTGTGGTGGCTGTCTCCGTGGAAGTGCTGTACCTCAGCATAGATAGGGGTAACCGCGCTTGGATGATTTTGCGTACCGCAATCAGCCCATCCTCCCAAGTGGGAAAGAAAACCGCATGAAAATCCTCCCGCTCAGGTAATGGTGTCACTCTCACAGTTACCACTGTCAGTATCCCAAGTCTCCCCTCAGAACCAAGAATGATCTCCCTCAGATCGGGACCGGCTGCTGAAGCAGGGAATGTGGGCATCACCAAGCTGCCATTGGGCGACTCCAAAGTGCCTCCAGAAAAAAGGTCTTCAAATCGCCCAAAACCCAAAGACTGTTGACCGCTGGACCGGGTAGCGACCCAGCCACCTAGAGTAGAATATTCGAAAGATTGGGGGAAATGACCCAGCGTGAAGCCCCGCGCCCGAAGTTGGGCTTCCAAATCAGGACCACAAACACCTGCATCGAATGTAGCTAAATGGTTGGTCTTAGAGAAGTTGCGCATTTGGTTCATGCGACTTATGTCCACGGTTAGGATAGGGGCATTTCCTGGCAGGGGATTTACATGCCCTACGACGCTCGTGCCCCCACCATAAGGAATCAAGCAGGCACCGATATCAACGCAAAATTGAATGAGATCCCGCACCTGAGAGTCGCTCTGGGGAAAAGAGACGCCATCCGGGCAGGCAGGAATCCTCCCACTCCGCATCACCACCCAATCAGGGAAGCTCTGACCACGGGCGTGGCGCAATCGCAACTCAGGGTCTTTAGAGACCAGTTGGTGATGCGGTAGACGTGAATCTGGTACGTGTCGTAGAGCGTCTTGCAAAGAAATGTCTTTTGGTGGCGCAGCCGATCCCACCCAACTCTCCAAAACAGATATTGCATTATCAGGCAAAGGATAGATTATCTCATCATCACCCCATCCGTTCCATCTTCTCATTATATGCCTCCAAATCTCATATCTACATATAACAGAATTTTCGCTGTTGGGGGGAGGGAGTGATGGATTAGGAGGTTTACATTTTCCCAGTCCCTCAAAAAATCCCCAACTTTAAAGCATCTGACTTAGTGATTGTTACTTAACCGCACTCACTTGTCAAGCTCGGTCGTGAAGCGTACAATATCAAACGTTTGACTCATCCACCCGGTTGTATTACACTCTTTTAGATCCGAGAGAACATCATGAAATCATCACCAAATTATCGCTGGTTCGTTTTATTCATCTTCTTCTCCTTCATGCTTCTGCACCAATCGGATAAATTGCTGATCAGTCCCCTTACCACGCCGATTATGGAGACATACGACATTGATGAGGTCCAGATGGGTGCGGTCTTCACGGGTGCGCTATTGGTCAGCGCTTTACTTTACCCACTTTGGGGGTATCTCTACGACCGTTACGCCCGAGCTAAGCTAATCGCCCTGGCTTCATTCATCTGGGGTTCGACAACCTGGTTGAGCGCGATTGCACCCACTTATACAACCTTTTTAGCCAGCCGCGCTTCAACTGGGATCGATGACTCCAGTTATCCAGGCTTATATAGTCTAATCTCCGACTACTTCGAACCCAATATGCGCGGCCGGGTTTACGGTTTGCTCCAGATATCCCAACCACTTGGTTACATGCTGGGATTGGTCGCGGCGACCTTTTTGAGCGGTATGATGGGATGGCGCGGTGTCTTCTATATCACCGGCACGCTGGGATTAGTCCTAGCGGTTGTAATCTTCTTGGCTGTCAAAGAAGCCCCTCGAGGCCAGAGCGAACCTGAACTGGCCGACTTAGACCAGATCGGAATCTACCGCTTCGACAAAGACCTCGCCTTAGGGTTATTCCGTAAAAAGAGTCTACGGTTCCTTTTCGCTCAAGGGTTTGTTGGACAATTCCCATGGGCTGTGATCACCTATTGGTTCTTTCGCTACCTTGAGACCGAAAGAGGATACAGTTCAGATACCGTATTATTAACAATGGTACCTGCAGTGCTGGTTCTTGCTTTTGGATACTTTGTGGGTGGTGCCGTTGGGGATGCTTTTTTCAAACGGACAAAACGCGGGCGCTTGCTGGTCTCTATGGCCGGCGTCCTTATAGGTGCTGTCCTGCTAAGTATAACGATGTCGATTCCCGTTGAAAACCAAACCCCCTTCCTTGTGATGCTTTTAATCACAGCGTTGTTCATCCCCTTCGCCTCCGCAAACGTGATCTCCACAGTTTATGATATCACCTTACCAGAAGTTCGCAGCACAGCGCTCGCTATCCAATATCTGATCGAATACGGCGGCTCAGCTTTGGCTCCTTTGTTGGCGGGCATCATCGCCCGCGGTTCCTCACTGCACCAAGCCATATTAATTATTTGCGTTTCCGCTTGGTTATTGGGCGCATTTTTCTTAGCCTTCACAGCGTATTTCGTACCTGAAGACATCGACACGCTCCGGAACCAATTGTCAGATAGAGCCAAACAGGAACGCAGCGCTCAAGCGGTTTAATAAAAGCACAATTACTTCGCGCGGAAAGAAAGTATATTCAATGATCCTCCAACCCAAGATTGATTGGAATTTATGTCAGGTATGCAGCCCGTGCGAGGTGCGTAAAGTTTGTAATGTGCGCGCCATCGTGCAGATTGATTTGGACGAACCAGCTTATATCGACCACACTCGCTGTAATGGATGTGGATTATGCATCACAGCGTGTCCCCACGAAGCTATCAGCATGCAAAATAACATCCACAGAGTTAA
>JASFVL010000363.1:0-4544 GCA_050049875.1 Anaerolineales bacterium | reverse complement strand
TCTTTGTAAATTAGCGTAGATTTTGCGCAAACAAGAGCCGAGTTGCAAAAAACGGCTCAAAAAACGAACTTTAACAACTGAACCTTAGTCGGTTATGCTCTAGTAAATCTCAAAGCACAGGATTTGCCATGAGCCAAACCGAAGAAACAACCCTGACGCATCACGCCATGCTGGTAGCCTGGGGCCAATATGCCCATTGTATCGGGCTAGTAAAAGCCATTGAAGCGATCCCATTACACCAGAAAGCAGTCAAACACCAACCACAGACCAAAGTACTTGAATTTCTAGTAGCCATCCTGGGTGGGTTCGAACACCTGAAGGATCTTACTTACTCGGAGCATCCCCTGGATAAGGATTTGACCGTAGCAAGAGCCTGGGGCCAACCCGGATGGGCCGATCACAGTGGTGTCAGTCGCACGTTGAGTTCATTGACACCGAAAGAAGCTCAAGCGGTTATGGTTGAAACGGATCGGGTCAGCCAACCGCTGATCGACAAGGAGATTGTGCTGGCTTTAGGTGCGGGTAGGCTGGAGTTCGATGGCGACTTGACCCCTCGACCGGTATCGAACACGAGCAGCACCTATCCTGGAGCCGAATATGGTCATATGAATGATCAAATCAGGCTGGGATATCAAGCCGCAATTGTGTCCCTGAAGAGTTCAACCGATGGGCGGATAGGTCTGTCAGCCAAGCAACACGCTGGCAGCACCGTTTCTTGCACACAGGCGGAAGCGCTGGTGATCGAAGCCGAGAGACGGGCTGGGTGTCGACCATTGCGCCGCATAGATCTGTTGGGAAAACGGATCAAAGCCATGTCAACGCAGCAGGCGAAACTGGCCCAAGATGTTGCTCAAGCCCAAAAGCGACTGGAAGAGAAACGATCTGCATTGGTCGTTGTCCGGCAGCAAGTTCAGGATGCCAAAATCAGGCTGCAAGAACTGGAAACGGATTACCACCAGCGTCAAATTCCAGAACGTCCTCACAGCAAGCTAGCCAAAGCTCGAAACCAGGTAGGTGTCTACCAACGGCGTCAAGATCGCTGCCAACTGAAGGTCGACAAAGCTAAAAAATGGCTTTGTCAGCGACAGGACCGCCTGAAAGCTTATCTGGCAGAGGTTGACCACTTGCAAACCAGGCTGGCGCAATTTCAGCAGGACAATGCCCAAAACACAAATCCAGTTACGGCTGTGTTTCGTCTGGATGCTGGTTTCGGTACGGCTGAAAACATCGCCTTGCTGATCGAATTGGGCTACGAAGTCTACACCAAACCCCACGGGAACTGGTTGTCTGGCCTGCTGCGGGAGCGAGCAAAAAATACCCCCACCTGGGAACGTGTTGGCAAGAATGCCGAGATGGTTGCCTGGTCACAAGTTCAGCTTGAAGACTGCCCCTATCCACTTGACCTGGCTTGCCAACGCTTCTGGACGGACAAAAGCTACCTGTATTCCGGATTGCTCCATTTTGGACAAGATCAAGTCGTTACCCATCTGCCAGAATGGTTTCATTACTACAATGCCCGTCAGACGATTGAAGCCGGGAACAAGGAACTCCGCCAGGTCTTCGAAGTTCATCATCTCAAAGTGCGATCTGCTCCGGCTCTCCAACTTCAAGAGCATTTTGCTCTTTTTGCCGCTAACTTTGTCCGTTTTGCTTCCCTTTGGTTAGCAGCGCAGTGTCCACAGATACCTGATGGTTGGAAGAATTCATCTCAACCTTTGGTCAAGCAACAAGTCAAAGTGGGCGCTCATACTTCCGCCTGGGTGAGTTGGATTGATCAGGATTGTATGTTAAGGTTCACTGACCTCAGCGTTTTTGCTGGTAGGTCTTTTCAAATCCGAAGGAGCTGGACTTTTCAGCCCGTCTTGCCCTTCCTAAAAAGTTACTTTTTTTCGTCGATTTGAGCGCTTATCGCTCTATTTGCACAAAACTTACGTTAAAGCTGCTTAAAAACACCTTTTAATCTAGATCTTTAAAGGGGAGTAGGGGACAATGGGGATTGGAACCTTTGAACACAAAGGGGTAGTTTATCATATAAATTAAAAACCTTGATTAGTTAGTTCAGTAAGAAATATCGGATCAATATCCAGATTGTTGGAATCAGCACGGTCACAAATGTGATCGGTACGCCAATGCGAGAGAAGTCCCCAAATGTAAGCCTAAATCCCGCACGATCTAATATACCAGCTGCAACGATGTTGGGGGCAGACCCAATGTAAGTCGCATTACCGCCTAGCCCTGCTCCTAAGGCTAACGCCCAATATAGTACGTTGTTTTCAGCGCCGGGGATGGTATGAGTCAGGAAAACTGTGACAGGTACAATTGCGGCCGTGAAAGGGATGTTAGCAATAATCGCCGAGGCGATGACCGCTACCCAGATAATCAGGAGTGCTGCCAGCACCAGGTTATCTCCCGCCATCGATTTGACCGATTTTGCAATCAGTTGAATCAGCCCAACCTCTTGGATACCACCGACCATTATAAATAGACTCATAAAAAAGACCAGGGTAGTCCAATCCACCTCCCGGAGCATGTCGCTTACGTTCGGGCGCACCCAGAGCAGCAATGCTGTAGCCCCGATGATGGCTACTACAGCTGGGGGCATATTAAAAATATCCTCAATAAAAAATAGAATCAACGTGGCAGCGAAGAGGATCAGAGATTTGCGTAATAGATCTGGATTGGTTATCTTTGCGTCGCTTTCAAGTTTCTCGATGAGTGCTGATGATGGAGGTTCACTCTTACCGCTGAACTCCTTTCGATATAACCATCGTGTCATGCCGATCAAGATTATCATTCCGATCAATGCGATGGGGAGCATATTTACGAGAAATTGATTGAAACTCAAGCCGACATAAGATCCTATGATGGTATTGGGTGGTGTCCCAATTAGGGTAGCCGCCCCGCCGATGTTAGATGCCATCACTTCCGGTACGACGATAGCTGCTGGTTGTATGTTGAGCGCTAGAGCAATCTGGATACTGATAGGGGTCATCAATAGCATCACAGTCGTGTCGTTTAACACGGCGGAAGCAATCCCAGTGATAGAAATGAGGATAACTGCCACCAAGAAAGCGTTGCCGCGCGCCAAGTTAAATGTTTTAAATGCCATCCACTGGAATACTCCAGTCTGGCTCATGATAGCCATGAAGATCATCATGGCCATCAATAAAAAGACGACATCGAAATCAATGAAATGGATACCACGTTCGAAGCTAATGATCCAGTAATCAGGATTAAAACTGCCAATAAAGTAACTGATGCCCAACATTGTTGCTGCCCCCAGAAATGCGGCAATGGTTTCATGGAGAACGTTTAGTGATATGAAGCCAAAAACGACTAAGAAGATACCCGTGCCGATGAAAAATGCGGGGTTGAAGCTACGAGGCATGACAATATCGGGAATGCGGATATAGCAGTGAGTGTTCGCACAAGCGATTTCGTGCTGGGCATAGCCTTGATGGATGGTACGGTAACCTGGTCGGTTGATTTCAATAGCCAGGTCCCCAGGATCCATTTGCGAATGAGGGAAGTTGATGTCAATTATGAAAAAACCAGCCGCGTCAGTGGAAGCAACCTCCGTTTGTTCACCGGCAAAGCTAAGTGTCACCCGCTCACCGCTGATGAAAACCGTCACTTCGGAATCTTCAATGGGAGCATCTTGTGTATTAATCGTGCGCCCGATAATGGTTAATTCAATACCATCTTCTTGTGGTGCCCAATCTGGGGAATATTGTCCTACGGCTTTCGTAGTGATTGGGGACGTTAGCAGGATCACCAATAGCAGCAGTAACGTCAATCCAAATCGTTTGATAACGCCCATGGTGTAGTCTCCTTTATGATGACGATTTTGGAAACGTCTGCAGAAATTGGTCTCAAGCAGCTAGTATAATTTTTGCGCCGCTTTCGCTCTCGATGTGTTGTGTAAAGGTGCTAAGCCGGTCGTGAGTGAATACATTCTCTTTGTCTTGCTCTTTTGGGCGCCCTAGGATGACATAATTGGCATTGATTTCTTTGCACAACTTGATGATCTCATCGCCAACTTGACCGTGACGGATGGCAGCCTCGGTAGCGATACCCTGGGCTTCTGCTCTGGTTTGTGCATTTAACAAAATGAATTCTCCCATAGCTTCCATTTCTTTAGAGATAAGGTGGGTTCGGCTGCTGGCTGTAAGAGACAGGAAATCAAGATTGACTACGTATAAAAAAATGAGAGTCAAACCTGTATCAGCCGCTAATTGGATAGATCTTTCAATCGTTGGACGGCTGGCTGGTCCACCCCGAATGGCACATACGATACCTGACATTAGAAGTTCCTATTTTGGGTAGTGACGGCGAAAAATTTTGTTGATTCTATCGCGAACCTCATCAGCAGCAATTTGTTCACTGGCTGCCCATTCGTTTATCAAGAGGTTTTTTAACCTTTCAAACTCTCTTTGTTCCGTTGCGTTGAGACCATCTACATCCTGACGGTGGGATAAGTCACGCAAGGTCGCTGCTGTTGAGAGAATATCCCCATCGGTCTTCGCTTCTCGAATTCTTTTTTT
>JASFVL010000362.1:0-4549 GCA_050049875.1 Anaerolineales bacterium | reverse complement strand
ATAACTGAAAAATTGCCGTCGAGATCTTTTAAGAAAACCACTACATCTTCGAGGCGGAGGGTCATAACCAGACGTTCACTGATTGACGCTGCCAAGGATCTTAAATCTCTCGTTCCCCCCAATCCTTGAGTAATATGGGTTACCGCTGACCGATAATCGTACCAACCACCATAAAATGCAGTATCAACAACCTTTTGAACAGATTTTTGAATCGGTATAAAAATCGTCGCTAATGCGAGCACCAAAATTGCGTTGATCGCCGCACTGTCGGGTAATATTCGGCTTAATACAGCGTTCAGGATTAAGTAAATTCCTGCTAAGAGGGAGTAGACCAATATATAAGTAGCCCCACGGTTGACATGTCGTTCGATTTCAATCAACTGGTGACGGAAAATGGCATAACCGTAGGTCAATGGTAGGACAGCAAGGAGCAAAAAAGCAAATGCATAAGGGATGATCGGCTGCTGAAACAGCGCGTCAGGGAGAATGGTTAAGGTCACTAGAGGGAGCGCGCTGAGTCCGCCACCTAATACGACAATGCGAATCTTTCCCCGCACACCAGCTGAAGTTGCAAATCGATAAGAATGGATTAGCAAGCCAACGACGATTAATAAATTTGCTGCCAGAAAGATACGGCTGCTTGAAATGATTTGCTGGGACCATTGCATCGACCGAATTGCTGGGAGCCCCCAGATCAGGTAGGGTAGACCTCCGAGGATTGCAAACGCGTACAATCCTCCGAGAATAATCTTTCGACCTCTTATCTCGGTATATTGTGGAAAATGTAGATGAAAATGAACTGCAAGAGGACCAATCAACCAAAGTAGAAAATTAAAAACAGCCGAAACCCAAGGGGGCCCTCCCGAGGAAATAAGTCCAGCTGACAATAACATACTACTGCTGAGACAGAAGAGGAAGAAAATATATGTTGTATTTTCGTTCGGTAAAAACGCTTG
Source organism: Anaerolineales bacterium (assembly GCA_050049875.1). Lineage (GTDB taxonomy): Bacteria > Chloroflexota > Anaerolineae > Anaerolineales > UBA11858 > JASFVL01. The sequence goes on along the minus strand of JASFVL010000362.1, from coordinate 3,593 downwards.
AAAACTTATTCCAACCCCCCAAAAGGCTAGAGCTACCAGTAGAGGTGCAAGAGATCGTAAAATCGTGTCAATAGATGGTTTAACCAATTGAAATGTTACCGGAACTTGGGTTCCATCACGCTCGACGATGAAATGTACAACATCTCCTGCACTCTTATTCCCATAAATTGAAATAACTTCGGAGTAAGGAACACTATCTACAGATAAGATCAGATCGCCTTCTCTTAATATATTGTACGTAGGGCCCGCCTCATCAACCTCTCCCACATATCCGCTTGGATGCAGACTGGATATTCCATCGTCAGGATCGGTGAAGGCGCGCAGCGTCGCACCGACTATAAATGCTAATACGATCAGTGCCAGGACAAACGGGAAACTGATCCACCAGCGCCGGTAGAATTGAAACTCCAGCGCTTTTTCTGGTGATTTCATATGACCATTTTAGCATAGGATATTCGTTTTCATTCACATCTAACATAGCTGTTAGGCAAACATTTCTGCTTTGTTAAATACTGATCTCCACCCGAATACAATATCTATAGAAGTCAGGCAGTTGGGGAGGTATGGGGAGGATTGGGTGAGCGTTGCCCATCCAATCCCCCCAACCTTTCCTTTGAACTGCGTAAGTACTAATCCAATTATTTAAGTCCGCTCCCCGATGGGACCTTAATATTGAGACGATTAATACTCAATAAACTTATGAAATATCAGGCAGGTATGAGAGTATCATCTCCCCCGCTGGTGATCGAGGCGATACTTTATTTATAGCACGAATAGCATTATCGCGATGCTTTTGTATCTCAATTTCCACATATAATCCTGCCCCACTCTGATCAAGGATATCAACAACTTCATCAGCTCTATTAGGAAGGTAATTTAAGCAATCCAACAGTTGATTCTGTAATTTTTGAGGCAGCGTCTCCATAGCGTAAACCATGGGTATGGATTTTTTAATTTCTGATATACTCTTGTGGGCATCACGGGATTTTAAGCGCTCAATCTCTTCTAGATCATCATAGATTTGCACGAGAAGACCAAAATGAAATCCGAAGTCACCATACCCGTCTAGTAAGACTGGATCTTTTGTGGCTAATGCAGCACCAGACCGACAGGCAATCTTGAAGAAGGTGCCTGATTTCGCTTCAGCTATCTCCCAATAGCTTTTTATCGAGTGCTCTGAAAGGGACAAATCTCGATATTGCCCACTGCACATAATCAAGAAATAATCATAAATATCGTCAATAATTTGATTAATATTCACGTTCTGAGCATTTGATTGCTTCATCAGATTTAATATCTTCGAAGCAGTAAAAAAATAGCCAGATGCTACACTCAAAATAGTCCCTGGTTGGGTGATTCCCCATATGGGATCGATTGGGTCCTGGTCTTGTATCCCATCCATCAAATGCGCGGCAATGTAAAATAAAAACCAAGCTGCAGCAAGATCATCCGCCCATCGCGGATCACCACCTACAGCTTGGCAACAAAGCCCTGGTAAATTTAATAATTGATCAGTATTTAATCGAGAGAGCGAATCCTTTTCTGTATTCTTTGGTTTAAAACCCAACTGCATGGTATATATTAAATCATCCCATGCACTCGAGTTTCTCCAATATTCAATTATCTGATTGTATATTCTTTGAACAACCTCTTCAGACAAATTAAGGCGAGCAGATCAGTTCCTACATCCAGTTCAATCTTCTCGGCCGGGTCCTGGTTAACATTCGAATGCCCGTCCGATTGGCCCCACCCCATATGCTGCGTGTAAGGAAGGCAAGTTCTTCACGGCTGAGGCTCCACCCTTTTTGCGCTAACGCGTCTTCAGGATCTCGCCGCATCTGTGCAGCAAAATCTTTATCATTGGTGATACTATATACTACCTGGGCAAGTGACATTTGCAACCTCCTGCGCTCATATTGTGACTCGAGTGGTCACCTTTCAGAATTGTAAGCCACCTTACAAATCTGTAAGGAGCTTAGCACAGTTGTTTTTCAATGTCAAGAGGAAGAACATCATCCACGAGAATTTTAAGATTCGATCCCAATATGTGGGTTAATAGCCCCCCACTTTTAACACTCTTAATCAAGCGTATAATATATACCTCAACCAAACCTGTTATCATGAAAAAATCCAACCATGGGACTAAAAAAACAGCACAACCAAAATTCAAATATTAAAACCCTCGATCTCCACTTTCAAGGACTTCCCCGAACAATAGCATCTTACTTAATACCTCACCAACAGGGAGCAATTCTAATTGAAAGTGGGCCCTCATCCACCCTCCCTTACCTGAAAGCGGGACTCTCCATGCATGATTTGACTCCTGACGATATCACAGATGTATTGTTAACCCATATTCACCTTGATCACGCGGGAGCAGCAGGTTGGCTGGCTCATCATGGCGCCAGAATACATGTCCATCATATCGGTGCTCCACACATGACCAACCCGGAAAAACTTCTTTCTAGTGCCGAGAGGATATATGGGGATCAAATGAAGCCTCTATGGGGTGAGTTTCTACCCGTTCCAAGTGAGAAAATTCGTATTCTGCAAGATAACGACCTGATTTATATAAATGGTCTGCAAATTCGCGCTCTTGACACTCCTGGACATGCATACCACCATATGGCATACATCTTCCAAGATGTATGTTTTTGTGGAGACATTGGTGGTGTCCGCATTGACCAAGGATTGCCCCACATTCGAGTCCCAATGCCACCTCCTGAATTTGATCTTGACAAGTGGCGAGTAAGCCTAGAAAGGTTGAGAAACGAGGACTTCAAATGTATCGCGCCTACCCACTTCGGAGTCTACACAAACTCAGAATGGCATCTCGAGTTCTTAAATACAGCTCTCGACGAGGTTCAAGATTGGATGGAAGTAACAATGCCTCAAGATCCGTCTCTTCATGAATTGCGTAACATATTTACTGATTGGTCAAAGGAGCGTTCGTTAGAAGCTGGTTTGAAAGATGAGTGGTTATTGGCATTTGAAACTGTTAACCCCTCATGGATGTCAGCGGATGGTATCCGGCGTTATTGGTATAAACAATATCAAAAAACTGACCTGCGTTAATATCTGCTACATACTCACTCTATTGAGGGTATATTTGGGGAATCGCTACCAAACAAATCCCATAAAAACACGCCCTCTGAAATATTATTGCTTCGGGTCTCGTAGAACGATTGACTTTGGCTAATCTGCTCTGACAGATTATTGAAATTGGCAGTTACCGCCCATAACCCTGTAAAGAAAATTAGGCATAACAGGACAACTGTGATATTGTAGAGGATTTTCGTGTTCATAATTATTTCAACATACATTTAGTGAGTTGTAAGCTTCAGCAAGTTATCTATAGGACGTCAAGCACAAAATAAAAGTTCCCTTTATGATATGTAGATAGAGACAACAATTATTCTCAAGATCAATCTTGCATCCCAGAGATAATAACAATATCCTCCCCCGTTTGTTATCGGTGAAGAATAATCTGAACCCATTTAAAATCTTGTACGTATAAATAATGATCCCCAATACTTGGTGTAATGAGTAGCTCTTCTATAACAAATCAAAATAGGCCGGAATGAATATATCTA
>JASFVL010000361.1:0-4554 GCA_050049875.1 Anaerolineales bacterium | reverse complement strand
GCATTTTACAGATTGTTTTAACATTCATTATTCAATCTCCTTAGATAAGCGGGTGAATAAATTACATCTTTGATCAGGATGTACATCAAATTATGGGCGTTTACCTCCTAAGCTCTTTATCTTATATCAACTTATTTCCTCGGATATCACCATGAGGGTTAAAAAAATATCACTGTCATCCCATTTCGATGCTCACCTGACAGGAAGGGATCGATCGGTAAACAATTAAGCCAGAAGCGTGTATGATGAGATGGATTACGTTTATCTTCGAACTCATCGTTACACATCGCTAGGGGGACGAAAGAGATGGTTTCGAGAATCACTCTTTATCAAGGTCTCGATAAACAGAGGTTCTCGAGGTGATATGTTCATATATTTTCCCCCATAAAGGCGACATAAACATCCATCAAAGGGATGAATTGTTTTCCTACTTTCGTAGGAGATCCTTTTGGTAGGAGATCGAAGTGGATCAAGCTGCGGAGATCATGATATACAGGCAGTAGAGATGCATTGATTGATGGGGTGGTTGACTTACTACGCCGGATTGGTCACTCTACCAATAAACAGTATCATACCGGTTGGTTTGTCCCGGATCAGGAAGATAAAGGGTCGATTGATCGTGAGTTCCACATCTACACCGGGGACAGATTCAGACCCGGCCAAAATTTCTGTTACCGCTGCTGCCTCGGTACCCTCTTCGTTAACATCAACAAATGCCTTGTGAATCACATCACTAATGAACAAGTCGCGAGATCCATCTATTCCTGAAAAGTCGGCTTGATCTGGCTCAAAAGCCATGGACATGCCTATTTCCCTGAGCGTATTGGCAAGACTAAATTGTGACTCAAAGCTGAATATTGGCATTGTTAGGAGGACGTTCTTGTATTCGAAAGACTCAACTAGAGAACGAATCTGACCATCGCTGAGAGACTTTTCGAATTCACCGAATAGATCAATATCCGGAACAAGAAGCAGCATGGATACCTGTCCACCCACGTAGGGTAACTCCACTGCTTGATAACCGTTATCCCTTGCATAAGCCAGATTCATAGGTTGATAATAGGTCATCATCTGCGCGCTGGTTTGGCCCCCTTCCAAGAGGGTGAAATCCCCGTCCCGGGTGGCATCCTTTTCGAAAGCGTTCTCCCAGGAAGCCTTAAAGTAAATTGCATTTGCTAATATCAAACGGGTTAGCGGATCAATTCCACCTGCTGGGATGAGGTCTTTGATCTTCCCCTCGGTCTCTTTACTGACCCAATTATTTATCGCTTGGCGGGCATCTTCAGTCGCGTTAGCGAAATCAACCAAATGCAAGCCAGCCCCATAATTCTCGGCTAACACATCGAGGTATTCCTCCCTGAATCGGTGGTCCTCCTGTGTCCAAGTAGAATTGGCTATATTCAACTGAAACCCTGTTCCCAATTCCACGGGAACTTGCTCGCTTCGTTGAGCCAGGATCAGATCAAGAGCGTTGAAGGCGGCGTGCAAGTTCTCCTGAGAAAGCGTGAAGCTTAGTGCTGCTTCCATCTGCTCTTTCGTTTCACCCTGCGCCCCCGCGTAGGCCATCGCTAGAGCTAAGGAGACGCTGAATGGGGAGTAGAAAAGATTACCATCCTCTTCTCTAATTGCTTGATACAGATTGAAGGCGAAAGTGCTATTCCCAGCCACAAGATCGTCCAGTTCACTCGTTGCGACATCAGGGGACATGACACGCTGTACGCCGGATTTTGTTACCTCACCTATAGATGCTTCGTCCCAGGAAGGTTTACTCGGTGAGCAGTTAGCCAGAGTCGCGCCAGTGATGGTGATCAGGATTAGCAGAGAAAGGGCTCTTTTATAGATAGAAACTTGTTTCATAATTAATCTCCTAAATTGAATCAAGTAAAGTGGCACAGCACATTACCGTTTTGCATCTGATATTGAGAACTCTACTGTGTAATCGGAAGGAATCCGCGGTACCAGGATTAAATTTCGATTAGTGAATTTATTTTCGCAAATCCCTTCTTCGATAACCGTTAGATCATACAGAATCATCTTGTTTTTATCGTCGCGATAAACTCGTCTCTCAAAAGTAACTTTGCAACCCGTGCCTGTCGCATGGTAACCCAGAACAGAGTGCCGCGAGAAATCCACATCAGGAAATACATTGCAGGTCTGGAGATACTCCTCATAGCTCATTTCCGGAACAGCTTGATACCTTTCTGGATACTCTTCGCGGGTTTGCCGGTAGCCTAGATAACCTTCCTGATACAGCGACTCAATTTGGATGGCATAATCCTCAGGATTACGAATATCAACGTAACCGGATTCCACTGTTTTCCACCCAAAGGGACGCAGGTCCGACAATCTACATCCAGGTATCTCCGGATTACCAAGCACAACCGGGTCAAGGTCCTTAAGAACCAGGTCCGCAGAAAATATCTCTACGAAAGTTGTGTGTTGCACTGGCAAATCGGTCTCTACCCCATTACAGGCGCAAAGCATGAACAAACCAGATAGAAGACAAAACAAATATATCTTGATCATCATCTATCCTCTTCCACTCCCAGGGAGTCTACCACTGCATCCAGCAGGGTTAAATCGGGTGTAAACTCCGCAGGCAGGAGCTGATCCAATAATGCTGTCGTCTCCGCCAGGTAGGTGTCATAATTGGCGTGGAAAGTCTCCCAGTCATCTACCTTAATCGTGTCTGGTAAGACGAGCGTAGTCAACGGGAAGAATACGGCAATATAATAAGCACCATCGGCAGTGAAACCCTGGAAAGTGTAAAAAAGCTCGTGGCTGAGTATGATAGGGGCTGGGTCCTGGCTGTGCTGGCTGATGAAACGGAGACCCTGGATATTGCCGGAAACAAGATACTGAGCCTGAGCGTGGAACACCTGAGCGGAGTTGGTAAGTGGTACCAACGGCAATTCACCGGATGGTACCGTTCTTCTTTCCGCCAACAGATTTCGCAACGTTTCAATTTGCGTCTGTACCAACGGGTTGATATCGACCAGCTCAGCAAGCGGGAAAACGAGAATCTGCGCCTCTACCGCTAAATTAAAACCCATCTGTCGCCGCACCGGGGACATGCCTGGGTCAGCAAATGTGAAGCGTACGTGTTCAGGGATGGCAAGCCAGTACGATGGGCCTTCCAGATCTTCAGGAAGAGGTGTGGCCGGTTTCACTTCCAACCAGATGCTGTTGGCCAGCGTTGAGTCAGCGGAAAAGTGAACACCCTTATAATCAACGGTGAATGGCACATGCCCATTAGCCGTGATTGTTCCGTTTAACTGGTTGCCCCACAGGCTGCTCCTGCTAATTTGAGCAATAAATTCCGGTAATGGACCGCTCAACTGGTTGTAGCTCAAGTCGAGTTCGGAGAGCAGGCTCAGTCTACCCAATGACGCCGGAATGGTCCCGCTAAGTTGATTATGTGACAGATAGAGAGAGTATAACTGAGCCAGATTGCCCAATTCTGTGGGGATAACGCCGCTGAGCTGGTTGTGAGAGAGAACGAGTGACTGAAGACTCCCGATATTGCCCAATTCTGGTGGAATTGACCCGCTGAGCTTGTTATTACCCAAAGAGATGGTTCGCAATTTCGGCAAGTCACCCAATTCCGCCGGAACGGGACCCGTGAGCTGATTGCCTGACATTTCAAGAGCAACCAGCTCGGATAGATTCCCCAGTTCTGCCGGAATGGGTCCGTACAGCCGGTTGGACGACAAACCGAGCGTACGCAAGTGGGATAGGTTGCCTAGCTCGGGTGGTAAGATACCTATCAGCTGGTTGTAACCTAAGCTGATATAGCTGATGTGGCCGCCTGTACACTCAATTCCTGACCATGTACATGGTGAAACTGTTTTCAGCCAGCCGCTGTTATCGACCCAACTGGGCCCATCGGTGCTGGAGTACAGGGCAACCAGTGCTTCACACTCAGTTAGGGGTATCTGATTCACACTTACGCAATCAAATCCGCCTGAAACATTTGGCGTTGCCGTCTCAAAGGTTCCAGTATACGGCTTCGTCGTATCATCTTCTGTAATACCTGACGCTGTTGTATTATCTATCTTTGGTGTCGCCTGAATTAATGAATCTGTGCTAGGACCACAAGCCACTAACAAGATGAGCGAAAATAACAGCACCATGGATCGTATCATCAAGGTGATATGCATTCGTTGGGTATCTTTGTTCATCTCAATATTCACGCGTTTATGCCTTACGATATCGTCTTTCTAAAACTATTATCCTGGTAAACCCCATTCAGGACTTGGATGTCCTCGACATTCAATTGGATTTCTTAGTACCCCCTTAAGGGGATCATATTCCTCAAGGGTACAGACCCTGTAAGAGACCATCCCAAAACACAGGTAGTCACATCCATAGTCCGGCCAATTGGGACAGAAATCATACTTGATACCCACGCAGGTGTAGTCCTCACGGTAAGCGGTTTCTCCCGGTGCAATCGGGCCCCCACGCAAACCACCGACAACCCGTTCTTTCGGATAGAAGAATAGAACCACTGCGATTAGAATCATTATTATCACTACTATCCATACCAAGCGCTTC
>JASFVL010000360.1:0-4565 GCA_050049875.1 Anaerolineales bacterium | reverse complement strand
ACCTAGGAGCAAGTGTCGACTGGCAATTCCGAACAGATGATGCCCGCATCAAATTGAAAAAGCTTTACCCATCTTTATCAGATTGACTGACCACTAGTATGAGCAAGGGAATGGGAGCAGGGGACTGCACTCCGGCGGATATTTGACAACGTATGATGACAGGCTTCGGTGAAGCCGAATTAAGCAAAGAGCGTGCAAAATCCGGAAAGGCATCCAATAATTGAAAAGGAGGAGCACAATGTCAAATCGAAAACAAGAAGCGTATTCAAAAATCTTGGGGTGGACAGTGACCGGATCCATAATCAGCGGTATAGTCGGTCTGATCATGGCTTTCGTGGCCGCGGTTTCCAATGAGTGGATCGCCAGCAGTTTCTTCGTGATCGCAGCTGGCATATCCTTCGGGCTATTGAGCCGGGCTTTATTCATCATGTTACGATGATCCGACTATTGCTGGTTGCCGATACTCATTTGGGTTTTGATCTCCCTTTCCACCCACGTGTGAAGCGGCGCCGGCGAGGATATGACTTTTTCGCCAACTTCGAACGTGCCCTCACCCCTGCACTGAGAGGTGAGGTAAACCTAGTGGTACATGGTGGTGACCTACTTTACCGCAGCAGGGTACCATCTGCACTAGTTGAGATGGCTATGGCACCTCTGGTGCGGGTTGCTGATAATGGAATACCCATCTATATCGTCCCTGGGAACCATGAACGTTCAAAAATCCCTCTGCACTTGTGGTCAGCTCATCCCAATATCCATATCTTCGACCGTCCAAGAACCTTTCGTTATGAAGTGAATGGAACATCCGTGGTTCTTGCCGGGTTTCCGTTTGCGCGCAAGGTCAGCGCGAATTTTCGTGATCTAGTGAAAGCAACCCAACAGACCCTTGAAAAGGGAAGACTACGCTTGTTATGCATACATCAGACCATCGAAGGGGCTCAGGTTGGACCCTCAAACTACACTTTCCGAGGGGGCGCTGACGTGATCAAAGGTTCAGAAATTCCAGCTGATTTTGATTTGGTGCTTGCAGGACACATCCACCGGGCACAAACTTTAACTCATGATCTAAAAGGATTAAAACTGTCTGCGCCAGTTGTTTATCCTGGGTCGGTAGAACGCACTTCGTTCGCTGAACGTAACGAAGATAAAGGCTATATAATCTTAACCTTCGACCCTGCTGGGAATTCTCAGGAACAAATCATTGAAACCGAGTTTTTCCAATTACCCGCTCGTCCAATGATAAAGCTAGAGCTAATCTACTCTAGCTCTGAAGAACCGATTGCGGAGCAATTGAGAAATAGATTAGAAAATATCGATCCGAATGCTGTAGTGCGAGTAGATCTGATCGGACAGGGAATAGACACCGCCCAAGGCAGTTTAACAGCGGCTCGTCTCAGGGAAATTGCACCCTCGACCATGAACATCGATCTAGCACGGGATTGGAGGCCTAATAATTTAGCCGATCTAAATGGACCACCAAGACCACGTTGACCTGCTTCGCGAGGGCGTTCAAAATCGAGGAGGCAAATGGGCAGACTTTGGCTCTGGACGAGGCGCCTTCACCCTGGCTTTAGCTGAGCTACTCAATCCCCAAGGGGAAATCTACTCAGTGGATAAGAACGCCTCCGCACTGCGCACACAGAAGCGCATCATGCTCCAACACTTTCCCGATACTCGTGTTCATTACCTTAGCGCGGATTTCACCAAACCCCTCGCTATCCCACCTTTGGATGGGATCGTTATCGCAAACGCGCTACATTTCATAAAAAACAAAATTCCCGTGGTTAAACATTTGCAGACATTCCTAAAAAAAGATGGCTGTTTCATTATCGTGGAGTACAACACAGATCGTGGCAATATGTGGGTTCCTTACCCCGTCTCTTATAATTCCTGGGAAAAATTAGCCTCCCAAACTGGATTTGCATCAACAAGAAAAATCGCTGCACGCCCCAGCAGTTTTCTGGGAGAGATCTACGCAGCACTCAGTCATACTCCTTTGAATCTACGATAGATAACAAATCTTGGTAAGAAACACCCTTACGACCTCATCAAGAATTGTAAGTTTGATTCACAATATTGATACAACCACATGATTAAAAAAATTCTCAAAGAGACAAAGACGATCGCTGTCGTAGGGATATCTTCTAAAGACGAGAGACCGGGTTTCACCGTACCGGCATATCTGCAATCGCAAGGATATCGCATCATTCCTGTGAATCCTAATCTGGATAAGAGACTTGGAGAAAAGGCATACCCTGACCTGCAATCCATCTCAGACGCAGTTGATCTAGTTCTATTGTTCCGACGCAGTGAAGCCATACCGCCATTCGTCGAAGATGCTATTCAAATCGGCGCTAAAGCTGTGTGGATGCAGTTGGGAGTGATCCATAAGTCTGCAGCCAAAAAAGCTCAAGAAGCGGGGTTAGATGTGGTTATGGATAAATGTATCGCAATCGAACACAACCGGTTGACGAATCGGCAAGCAGGCGTTTTTTCATCGTCACACAGATAGATCAATATCAATAATTGCTCATTACAATTTGAAAGCAGGATTCTATCTATATATGATTTATGCAAACCCAATTAATCCTGTTGTTGTCGATACTCTATCCAGCCCGTATGCTCATCTAAGATCCATCCCACTCAACGCAGTGAAGTTAACCGACAACTTTTGGGCGCCGCGCCTGCAAACTTTGCGGGAAGTGACACTACCCGAACAATATCAGCGATGCGAGGAAACTGGACGTATCGATAACTTCCGGCGTGCAGCTGGAAAGGTAGATAAACCATTTCAGGGGCGTGTATACGATGATTCGGATATCTACAAATGGTTAGAGGCGGTTGGTTGGGCACTTGCATACCAAGAAGACCCACATCTGGAGGAGTTGGCAGATGGAGTCGCGGAAATCATCTTAGATGCGCAAAGAAGAAATGGCTATCTAAATACCTATTTTTCGTTAGAACGGATTGGAGAACGATGGCGAAACTTACGTGATAATCACGAACTGTATTGCGCGGGGCACTTCATTCAATCCGCCATTGCCCACCAACGCGCGGGTCACGGCGACCAGTTGCTGGGTGCAGCCATTCGGCTTGCAAACCATATCCACAGCACCTTTGGACCTGAAGAAACCGGCAAGCGACGAGGTGTTCCTGGGCACGAAGAGATCGAAATGGCACTTGTGGAGTTATCCCGAACTACCCAGGACCCGAAATATATGCAACTCGCCAAATTCTTCATAGACGAACGCGGAAAAGGTCTTATTGGCGGTCGCGCCTATCACCAAGACCGAATCTCTTTCCGTCAAATGGAACGCTTAGAGGGTCATGCTGTTCGAGCTTTATACTTGTGCGCAGGTGCAGTGGATGTTTATTCCGAGATGGGAGATCTCAGCCTACTCGAGAGCTTAGAGCGCTTGTGGGAACATATGACCAAGAAACAAATATATATCAGCGGCGGATTGGGCGCTTCGCATTGGGGAGAGGCTTTTGGCGAAGATTATGATCTACCAAACATACGAGGCTATGCTGAAACATGCGCTGCGGTCGCTGCCGTGATGCTGAATTGGCGCTTGTTGGCACTGCGCGGCGAGGCGCGCTTTGCAGACATGCTGGAATGGACGCTTTATAATGCAGTCCTCGCAGGGATTTCTTTGGATGGCAAAGCTTATTTCTACAACAACCCCTTGGCTGACCTCGGTACTCATCGCCGGGAGCTTTGGTTCGCATGCGCTTGTTGCCCACCTAATGTCGCCCGCTTGTTAGCATCCCTTCCAGGATACTTTTACAGCAATACTAGAGAGGGGATATGGATACATTTATTCGCATCTGGGAAAGCTGAGCTCTCTCTACCAGATGGGCGCGGTCTGACTCTGGTGCAGTCAACCCGTTATCCTTGGGATGGTGTGGTGGAGGTCGAAGTTCATGGAGAAGGCACCTTCAGCCTATTCATCCGCATCCCAAGGTGGTGTTTTAAAAAAGCGCGTCTGGAGATCAACGGAATCTCAATTAAAGAAGCACTAATACCTGGGACGTACGCGCAGATTCTCAGATCTTGGAAAACCGGTGACGTAATACGTTTGGACCTTCCTATGCCCGTGCAGGAAGTCGCCAGCCACCCCTATGTGATGGAGAATACATCCAAAATTGCACTTACACGCGGACCCCTACTGTATTGCATAGAACAAGCCGATCACCCCCAAATGGACTTGCGCAACCTGGTCTTGCCCGCTGAAGCTACCTATCAAACCAAGCGCCAACCCGATTTGCTCGGAGATGTGGTCACCCTACAGAGCGATGCTATTGCCCAAGCACCCGCACTAGAATGGGAGGGGCAGCTCTATCGTCCTTATGAGGTTAATCGTTATCAAGGCGAGGTCGACCAGATCAACTTGACCGCAGTCCCTTATTATGCATGGGCAAACCGCGCACCAGGGGGGATGCGAGTTTGGATCCGGAAGTTTGGATTGAACGAGGAGATAGAAATATGATCACTCCCAGTAATCCTTTTACCCTGGCCTCATGGCGCCGAGAAGTGTCCAGACTCTATGCCAAGGTTCGCAATG
>JASFVL010000359.1:0-4573 GCA_050049875.1 Anaerolineales bacterium | reverse complement strand
TCCTAATTTAATAAGGTGCTCGGTGATTAGTTGCATACCGTATTCGCCATCTTCATCAACATAAGGAAAGTCACACCCATCCTCGGTGCGACCAAATGCGATAAAGGGGAATTTCTTTTCACATAAATACTGAATTCGGGTGTCAATACGTCTAGTTCGCAACACAACTAGACCATCAACCCGTCCTCCTTGGACAATCCTCCGATATGCCTGCATTTCTTCCTCACCGGGGGCGCGAGTTGATACCAACATATCGTAGCCAATCTCGGAGGCTTTATTCCCAATGCCAGCCAGGAATTCACTGAAGAAAGGGTCTGAAAAGCGTGGACCGAAAGTTGGCAAGATCACACCGATAGTTTCAGTACTTTGTTTTTGGAGTCTTTGCGCTAAAATATTAGGGGTGTAACCCATTTCATCAGCTATTCGTTGTACTAATGCTTTTGTTTCGGCGCTGACATCATCATATCCATGTAACGCGCGGGAAACTGTTGTCACGGATTTCCCTACACGTTCGGCGATGTCTTTGATCGTAACTGCCACAAAACATCCCTACAATAATAGCTATATTCATTTCCCCCAGTGAGTGTTGGATACTGCTAAACTTGGTGTTAGAAATTTGCCAAAACGTTTTGGATATACAAAAATTCTAAACCAAAACGTTTTAGTTGTCAAGATAAATTTACATTTTTTTCAGGGCAATCGCATATGAACCGAGAAAAAATGCTGATTTTTTGGCATCGTCCCGCGAAAACGAAATAAGAGGTAAAAACATACTATTTTGGCGCCGAAAACAACGTTTGAGAGCCAAAATTGCTTCTAGAAAGCGAAATTGCACGCCATATAAATGTGACAAATGTGCAATAATAGGATTGAATTTGTTGCATTTTCCAAATTCGATTACCCTGACATTTTTTTCGCTTTATCAGTTTATCATTTTGTTGTTTGAGGTATACTTGATTTAGGTTGTTCGAACTAAAGACTCAAAATATTCGCTGATCTAGTTATTAAATTTACACTTCACTGCTATGGACACCAGCCAAAGTGGAACGATTGATGATTTAAGAACTTTAAACAAAATTGTTGAAACCCTCAATCGCTCTACAAATCTCAAAGATGTACTGGATACAACTCTTTCTGACCTGATTGATCTTATGGGTTTAGAAACGGGTTGGATCTTTATGAAGGATAATGCTGCTTTGGATGGGTGGTGGGGGAAAGGGTATGTTTTAAAAGCACATCATAACCTACCCCCAGCTCTTGATCTTAATAACGCCGCTGTATGGGCTAAGGGGTGTGATTGTCAGGATTTGTGCAACCAGGGTCGTTTGTCTGAATCGTATAATGAAATCCGCTGTAGTCGTTTAGCTAGCGCGCAAGGGAACAGAAAAGGACTGCGAGTTCATGCTTCGACACCTTTACGTTCCGGGACAACCACATATGGAATTCTTAATGTGGCTGCACCTGACTGGGATTCTATCCAACCTCAAAAATTGGAGTTATTAAACAATGTGGGCAATCAAATGGGTGTGGCTATCGAAAGAGCGAACCTCTTCGAGATATTAAAAGATAAGCGTATCCATGAGCAAGCCGCGTTGTTAGAGATGTCAAACCAACTACTAGCCAGATTGGATAAGGATGACCTTTTAGATTATATTGTTGCAGAAGCAGTTAGGCTGTTAAAAGCTGATGCTTGTGCCCTCTTACTTCCAGGAGATGATCTGGATTTTTTGTGCTTCCAAGCAGCAAAGGGTTGGCAGAATGATCCAGTTGAATTGGGACGGCAGATACCTGCGGATGAATCCAGTGGTCCAGGGTTAGTCATGCTAACCCGAAATCCAATAATCGTTGAGGATCTTCAAGAGCATGATCCGGTTCCCTGGTTACCTACCTGGATTATGGAAGAAGCTTTTCGTGGTCACGCCATTATCCCCCTGATCGTCGAAGGACGATCTATTGGAGTGATGGTGTTGAACACAAGACGGCCTCACCTACTGGATGGAGAAGAGTTTCAATTTTTAAGATTAATGGTGAATCAGGCAGCCATTGCCATCGAGAAGTCTCGTCTTCATCGTGAGGAAATTGAGCGCAATCGCATGGAGGAAGAACTCGAAGTTGGTAGGCAGATTCAACTTAGTATCTTACCGGACACAGTTCCAAAATTTCCAGGATGGGAATTTGCAGCAACCAACCGATCTGCACTTCAAGTTGGTGGGGACTTCTATGACTTTTTTGATCTACCCGATAAGTCAGGCAAGTTGGGGATTGTTATTGCAGATGTCATGGATAAGGGGGTCCCAGCAGCATTATTCATGGCATTGAGTCGAACGGTAATCAGAACCACGGCCTTAAGTGGGCGCCACCCATCAAGAGCTCTTATACGTGCTAATGAGTTGATTCTCAAAGATAGTAGAGCATCCTTATTTCTAAGCGCGATCTATGCCGAATTGGATACAGAGAGTGGTCAGTTAATATTTGCGAATGCGGGACATAACCGCCCGATTTGGCTACAAATGCATACGGGTGCTTGTGAAGTATTAGTTTCTGACGGGGTAATTTTAGCTGCTTTTGATGAGATTGAATTAGAAGAAAAATCCATAACAATAATACCTGGTGATATATTGGTTTTATATACGGATGGATTAACCGATGCACAAAATGGGGAAGGACGCTCTTTTGGAGAAGCTCGACTCTGTGAAGTGATTCGAGAAAATAAAGAATCTAGCGCTCACCAGATGTTAATTACTATATTGAAATCAGTTCACCAGTTTTCTGGGGATACCTCTCTATCTGACGATCTAACTTTAATTATATTAAAACGATCTATTGAATAGTCTTTTTGTTCATCTTATAGGTGACACTGGACCATGAATTGCCGTCAACGCTTCCTAGAAACCATGGGTTATGGGGAAATCGATCGAGCACCATTATTTGAAGAGGGTATTAGAACCGAAGTTCTGAATCTGTGGCGTAGACAGGGCATGCCTCTTGAGAGCTCAATTCATGATGATTTTATCTTTGATAAAAGGGAAGAAGTTCAGCCGAATCTTGACCCTTTACCCCAATTGGAAATTTGGCCAAATTCAATGGAGGATATCAAGGAATTTCGGAGAAGACTGAATCCAAACCATCGGATGCGTTTGCCTAGGAATTGGATTACCCAAGTAAATAAATGGAGAAATCGTGATTTTGTATTGATTTTACGAGTTCACTATGGTTTCTTTGAATCTGTTGGCATAGGGGATTGGAAACGGTTTATGGAGATTATGGATTTGCTAGTAGATGATACGCAAACCTTAATTCGGATGATGCGTATTCAAGGTCAATTCAATGCTTCAATGGTCGATCGGGTCTTAAAAGATGTGGAGATTGATGCAGCTATTTTTAGTGAACCGATTGCTGGGATCCATGGTCCATTGATCTCACCTAAAACTTATCGTCAAGTGGCATTGAAAAGTTATCAACCCCTGATGGAAGTATTAAAACGCAATGGTGTAATGACAATCATTTTGCGATCATATGCCAATATTAGAATCCTTCTTCCTGATATTATTAATTCGGGTTTCAATTGTTTATGGGCTTGCGAATGTGAAACAGAAGATATGGATTATCGAAAGCTGCGAAGAGATTTCGGAACTGAGCTCCGATTGATCGGTGGTATAGATACCGACGCATTACGGCGAGGAAAGGAGTCAATACGCAAAGAAGTGACAGAAAAAGTCCCCCAGTTACTGGAGCAGGGTGGGTATGCTCCTTTGGTGGATGGGCGAGTGCGAGAGGGGGTGACGTATGAGAATTATCTCTATTACAGAAATCTTTTAGAGCAGGTGGTTCTTGGGTGAGATTCTAATTACTCGCCAATAATTTGTACGATTAATTCTCTCCTTCGAGACCGGTTATCAAAATCAATATAAATAATTTGTTGCCATGTACCCAGCATCAGACGTTGGCTGACGAAAGGGATCGTTATCGATGCTTTTATCAGGGCAGCACGTACGTGGCTGTGTCCATTGCCATCATGCCATTTTGCATTGTGTTGGTAGTGTCTATCAACTGGTGCGACCTCATCGAACAAGCGACTTAAGTCACTCAAACATCCTGCCTCATACTCGATGGTAGTCAAACCACTCGTAGACGATGGACAGAATATCGTAACGATACCATTATCAAGACCAGCCTCTTTTACTTTTTTTGCTACCTGCTCTGTGATATCGATCATGTCAGCGTTACCGCGGGTGTTTAATTGTATGGAAAGAGTTTTAACGCTCATAGGGAACCTCAAGGGGATTGATTCATCTCGTAAATCATTTGCAAACCATCTAATGTTAACCAGGGTGCGATGATCTCGATTTTGGGTGTTTCTTTAGCTATCATTTCAGCTAACCCACCAGTAGCTATTGTTTTCATCTCTGGTCCGAGTTCGGCACGAAAGCGATCAAGCATTCCCTCTACCAAGCTCACATAACCAAATAACAAGCCGGATTGCATCGAGTGTGCGGTATTACGACCAATAGCTGATGGAGGGCGAGCAAGCTCAACCCTGGGAAGTTTAGCAGTTCGTTGGAAAAGGGCTTCA
>JASFVL010000358.1:0-4576 GCA_050049875.1 Anaerolineales bacterium | reverse complement strand
CAAAACAGAGTTTCCAGGTCAGGCACTTGCGATTGAACTCTATCGTGAAGGAGGCGTGAGGGTTGTAGAATTAGGATCAGTGGCATTCGCATATCCCGATCCAGATACAGGTGAGATGATCCACCCACGTATGGAGCTGGTCCGCTTGGCAATCCCGAGACGGGTCTATACGCAAAGCCATATGGATTATGTCGCCAGATGCCTGAAGAAGATAGCCAACCGAAAGAGACAGATCCCTGGCTACAGAATCACTTACGCTCCAGAACTTTTACGTCATTTTACGGCAAAATTCCAACCAATCCAGTAATTTACAAATGATCATAACTATGTGGATGGTTATGGGATTAGATATGTATAACCCCCCTTTTCCTTCCCTTAGAATCCTCCAAGTACATATAATCATAAATCGACTTCTTTCAAATCTGGTGAAATCATGTCAAAAGAAAAACGCGCAATTAAAGCAGAAGACCTTTACGAAATAAAGTTGATCACCACTGCAGATCTATCCCATGATGGACGGCATATTGTCTATAGTCTGCAGTGGGTGGACAGCAAATCTGAGAAAAAACATAGCAATCTATGGATCACATCTACTGATGATGGCTCTACTCGACAGTTTACCTGTGGAGATCATACGGATAGCCAGCCTAAATGGTCACCTGATGGGAGCCGAATCGCCTTCCTTTCCAATCGGGATAATGAAAAACAAGCTCAAATCTATTTGATCCCCTTTGGTGGCGGTGAAGCCCAACCTAAAACAAACCTGCATGGAGATTTTGAGACATTTGAATGGTCCCCAGAAGGAACACATTTGGTCATGCAATTTAGAAAGACAGATCAAGAAACAATAGATAGAGAAAAGGACAAGAAAAAGAAAGAGCTTGGTGTAGTTTGTCGGCAGGTGGACCGTCTCTTCTACAAGTTTGATGGAGTTGGCTACCTTCCTCGGGAACGCTGGCACATTTGGACTTTAAACGTCAATAATGGAGAGACAAGACAATTAACAAATGGGATGGTCCACGACGAGCGCTTCCCCACTTGGTCTCCGGATGGAAAATGGATCGCTTTCATCTCTAACCGAACCCCAAACCCAGATGCTAACTACCATGCTGATGATCTTTTTATTATCCCTCCATCTGGTGGTGTGATGCATTTAATTGAGACTCCGGAAGGTCCAAAACAATATCCATGCTTTTCACCTGATGGAAAATGGCTTGCTTACATTGGGAAAGAAGGATTACGAGAATGGTGGAGAAACAACAACCTGTGGATAATTCCAACCGATGGCTCAAGTCCAGCACATAATCTGACAGGTAAATATGATATTGATGTCTCCCTTACGACGCTGAATGATGTTATTGGTGCGATAAATATACAAGCCCCCACATGGTCTCCAGATTGTGGCAGTCTCTTCTTCCAAGTATCTCAGCATGGGAACTCATATCTAATGTCTGTATCTACAACGGGAGAAGATCTCAAACATATCATAGAAAAGGATGGCACCGTCGGATGGTTTGGTTTTTCAAGAGACTTAAACAAATTGGCATACTATTTTGGTGATATTACCGATCCAGGACAAATATTTTTCAGGAATCAAGGAGAAAATGAAGACACTCAGTTGACTCGGAACAATTTGGATTTGTTCACTGAGATCGCCTTTGGAGAGATTGAAGAAATCTGGTTTAATGGACACGACGGATACAGCTTACAAGGATGGATTATCAATCCCCCGGGATTCGACCCCCAAAAAACATACCCCTCGGTATTGGAAATCCATGGAGGTCCCCTAGCCCAATATGGGAATCTATTTATGCATGAATTCTACTATCTAGCATCCAAAGGATATGTGGTTTACTTTTGCAACCCGCGGGGAGGTCAAGGTTATGGTGAAGAGCACGCCAAATCCATTTGGGGTGGATGGGGGGATACAGATTACAATGATTTAATGACTTGGGTAGATCATCTAAGTGACCAAGCATATATCGACTCCAACAAAATGGGAGTAACCGGAGGTTCATACGGAGGCTACATGACCTTGTGGATTATCGGTCATACCCAACGATTCAAAGTTGCAGTAGCTCAACGTGTCGTAAGCAATTTCACAAGCATGTGGGGTTCCAGTGATTTGAATTGGGTATTCCAACAAGTGCATTCAGACAAACCTCCATGGGAGGACTTCGAAAAGTTATGGCATCATTCACCTATTGCGCATATTGGCAACGCCAAGACACCTACCATGATTATCCACAGCGAGTTAGATCACCGTTGCCCTATCGAGCAAGGTGAACAAGCCTTCGTGGCATTGAAACGACTCGGTGTTAACACCCAAATGTTGCGCTTCCCTGACGAGCCTCACGGTTTATCTCGCAATGGTCGCACCGACCGCCGTGTAGCTCGCTTGGAACATATCACAAATTGGTTTGACCGATATCTAAAGGATTAAACGTAGTAGACTTTGTATATTACTCTTGGGACGTACCTTTTCGTGGCATATGATCAAATATTATAGTGAGACCCAACATGAGATGGAAAACAGTAGATAACCCACCTACTGATAAACCAGAACGACCAGAACGTCCCTTTGGTGTAACTTTCTTTTCGATTTGGGATGGATTGACAATTGGGCTATTTCCAATTTTGATGACTACTGTTTCTATAACAACAGGTGGAGAAGAGACCAACTTTGGCTTACTTACCTGTCTATCACTTGCCCTTTCTGCAGGTATATTATTTTCTGCAATTGGTACGTGGCGAGGTCATGATGGTTCACGATTAGGACTGGTACTGCTGGTAATTCTTTACTATAGCATCCGAAGTTTTAATGACATCACTACCTTGGCTTCAGGAGTGTTGAACCCAGAGTCAAGACTCGATGCCTACGGCCGTCTCCTCCGATATGTAATTATTAGTGGCATAAATAGTTGGTATTTCCTGCGACCAAAAACGATTGCTTTCTACCGATACCCAAAAGGTTATGGTGGTAGCCAACGTTGATTAAATAATCTGTTGGATCGCTCTTCGTCCACGAAATGATCGCTGCGTTCAACTGCGATGGCTGTCGTGTGAAAACCGACATATTTCGGACCGGTGGAATTCATTGAGATTTAGAGTAACCACCAATAACAAAGACCTTATTAGATTCCTCTACTTAGAACAGTTGTCAGTGGAACGAGGTTGAATACTTTTATATAGATTGTTTGTGTTGTAGTAAAATAGCATCCAATTAATAAAGTAAAGGCTAACTCAGTTGAATGAAAAGTTATTGATGATAAGGATATCTTTGTACTGCGCTTTAGCCTATTTTCTTGCCCAATTGGTTAGCTCTTGATCATTGTACCTTCGGAGGTGACAAATGGCAGATGTAATTGATTATCAAATATACGGGGATGATATGCAGATGGTTGAAATTGAACTGGACCCAGGAGAAGCTGTGCGAGCTGAAGCCGGAACTATGATGTATATGGATGATGGCATTGAAATGCAAACCAGCACTGGTGGAGGTTTATTTCGCGGCCTTAAACGCATGGTTACCGGAGAGAGTTTCTTCATAACATCTTTCCTTAATAACGGTCAAGGCAAACAGAAGGTTGCTTTCGCAGCGCCCTACCCAGGAAAGGTCATCCCACTGGATCTCTCAGTTATGGGAAGTAGCTTTATTTGTCAAAAAGACTCTTTCCTTTGTGCAGCCTCTGGGATTGAGGTGGAAGTGGCTTTTACAAAACGTCTTGGAGCTGGAATATTTGGAGGAGAAGGATTCATTCTGCAGCGTTTAGAAGGAGATGGATTGGCATTTGTTCATGCCGGTGGGACGATTATCGAGAGAACGCTCATGTCCGCCGAGACATTGCGAGTGGATACTGGCTGTTTGGTCGCTTTCTCTCCTAGCATCGATTACGACATAAAATTTGTGGGAGGATTTAGAAATGCTTTGTTTGGTGGTGAAGGCCTCTTTTTTGCTAGATTGAACGGACCAGGCAAAGTTTTTCTACAGAGTCTGCCCTTCTCCAGACTAGCAGATCGGGTATTAGCAGCTGCTCGTTTCCAAAGGAAGGGAGAACAAAAAGGTGTAGCTGGGTTGGGTGGAGATATTTTGGGAGATATTATAAGCGGGAACTAAACCCCCAAAGGGCGGCGTGAGGTCGCCCTTTTTTTTATTTCCTAACTTGCTGCCACAACTGATTCATCTCATCCAAGGTAAGTTCAGATAACAGAAGACCCCTTTCTTTAGCTGCTTGCTCAACGTTTGAAAAGCGATCTCGAAAACGAAGATTTGCCTCTCTTAGAGCGCTCTCCGCATCCACATCATACCAGCGAGCCAAATTAACGACAGTGAATAACAAATCCCCAATTTCCGCACTTCGGCTTTCAACATCAGGTGCTGTCGTCACCTCTTCAACCTCTTCAGTTATTTTCGCCAACACCCCTTGAACATCCGGCCAGTCGAAGCCAACACGTGCAGCCCGAACCTGGTACTCCAAAGCCTGAGCTAAAGCCGGCAAAGCCAGAGCAACTCCCTCAAGCGTACCTTTTCCACTTTCACCCATTTCTTCACGTTCTGATTCTTTCAAACGTTCCC
>JASFVL010000357.1:0-4579 GCA_050049875.1 Anaerolineales bacterium | reverse complement strand
GAGAACACCTTGGCGATGATCGCCCCGAAGGGGATGGCGATGGCTAAGATGGCTGAGAGGGGATTCAAGCCGATCACGTTGATGAAAAACAGCCCCCAGATGACCTCGTGAACCGCCCGCAGGGCGGCAAGAGGTGAACGGGCCAGCAGCCAAGGTGTCCGCCAGCCGGTACGTTCAGCGCTCAAGAGCGATTGCCACCAGACCTGGGAAGCCAGGATGCCGCCGAAAAAGCCGAAGAGCGTGCTCAAGAAAACTGCGCTGACGGCAAAGGCCAATGTGGTCAGGGCGGCGTCCAGCGTCAAACCCAGGAAGGCTGGGCTGAGCTCGGGGTGCAACAGCGCCCCGGCGAACCGCAGTGCGAGCGTCCACCCGCCCGGGTTGACCAACTCGCGCTGGAACAGCCCTGCTTGAGCCAGCGCCCAGACGACCCCACCCAAGAAGAGCGCCGCCCACAGCGTCCGTCGGTTGAACAAGGACGGGCGCCACAGAGACTCAGCGGCGCTGGCGCGGATGCGTCGTTCTCCAATTCTTTCCATCAAACTTGTCATCCTGAGATTTTGTACAATGCCTGGATCAGAGCTGGCGAGACCTGAGCGATGGGTTTGTCGAAAAGTACCCGCCCCCGCCGCAGTCCGACCACGCGCTGGAAGTGGCTGAGGGCGAAGTCAATGGCGTGTAGGCTGGCGACCAACGTTTTACCCGTATCCCGGCTTAACCTGAGCAGTAGGTCCATGGTCTCACGACCCCGCTCGGGGTCTAGACTGGAGATGGGCTCATCCGCCAGGATGGCTTGGGGGTCCTGTACGAGCACGCGAGCGATGGCGACGCGCTGCTGTTGGCCTCCCGAGAGTTGGTCCGTGCGCGCATGGATCTTCTCAGGGATGCCGACCGCCTCCAGGGCGCGCTGGGCGGCGCTGACCTCCTGAGGCCAAGCTAGGGAGAGCACCGCCTTGGGGAAGGGCCAGCGCCCGAGGTGCCCGGCGTTGACATTGTGGATCACTCGCAGGTTGTCCACCAGGTGGAACTGCTGATAAATGGTCCCGATCTGAGCCTGGACGCGGCGCAGGGCTTTGGGGCTAAATGCCGACAAATCTTGACCCAGCACGCGCACCTGACCTTCGCTGGGCAGCAGTGTCCCGTTCAGTAGGCGGATGAGTGTGCTTTTGCCCGCCCCGCTGGGGCCAGCTAGAGCGACTCGCTCCCCGGGCAGGATGCGCAGGTTGATGTCGCTGAGCGCCGGGAAATCTCCGAAGTGTCGGCTGACGTCTTTCAACTCAAAGATTGGGGTCATGGAATCCGTCATTTTTCAAGGGTATAGGGTCAATGGAGCTACTTCACCTTTCCAATCTCGCGAGCTACAGCCTCAATCTGCAGGTAGTTCTCGTTCTCTGTCACGATGAAGCGTTCGGCGTTGAAGAGGTCAAGGATCTGCTGGTGCTCGGGGTTGCTTTGGTCTAGATCCAGAAAGGCTTGGGTGACGCGGGCGACGAAGTCCTCGCCGTAGCGCTCGCTCACATCTGGGCGGATCACCCAGTGGTAATCGTAGAAGGGCGGCGTGCGCCAGATGATTTCCACCTTTTCGAGGTCCACTTCGCCGGCCTGCAAGCGGCTCTCCCAGACCTGCTCATTCAGGGCGCCGGTTTGGTAAGTGCCCGCTTCGACCAGGTCGATGGTGGCGTCGTGGGAACCGGAGAAACCGGGTTGACCTCGAAAATCGTCCAGCGATACCCCGGCCTGGTTTAGATAATACTGCGGCATCAGGCGCCCTGAGGTGGACGATTCGCTGCCGAAGGTGAAGGTGTGACCTTTGAGCTGCGTCAAGCCGCTGAGTTCCTCAAAGGGCGTGACGCCGCTTTCCACGTTGGCGATGAACACACTGTGGAATTGGTCGTCCTGGTCCCGCTGGACGATGGCCTGGGCATCTTCAACCTGTAGGCGGGCCTGCACGCCCGTCAAGCCGCCGAACCAGACCATATCCAGGTCACTGACCCGGAAGGCGGTCACCGAGGCAGCGTAATCGGTGACCGGTTTGTAGGTCACCGGCACGTCCAATTCGGCTTCTAAGTAGTCCGCCAGCAGACCAAAGCGGCGCTGCAGATTCTCCGGGTCTTGATCGGGGATAGCGCCGATCACAAAGGGCTCCACATCCCCCGCTCCGGCTGAGGGAGAGCAAGCGGAGATCAGGAGAAGCAGAGACAGGCTGAATAAAAGGATTTTTCTCATCGTGTTTCCTCTAGTGCATTGTATACTGTGATGTTATTTTAAGATTTTTGAGCTACGAACAACATCGTAGCGCTGTTTTTTGTGATGGGAACTTCGGCATAGCCCCCGTATGCTCCCAAGATTTCAAAGCCAGCCCTCACAAGCAGATTTTCTAGTTCTGGGTGGTTGAAGAGGCGGTAGCGCAGTCGGTACACCCGCTCCCCTTGCGGGGATACCCGCGTGAAGTGCTCCGAGATCGCTTTCTCGGCGGGCTCGAAGCGGCGGGTGACTATGGTGTAGTTTTCGCCCTCCCCAAAGCGCTCGTCGGTCTTCAGGTTATGGGCTGCCCAGTCGCGCTGGGGTACTTCCACGGCTAAGAAACCGCCGGGGCGCAGTGCTTGTGCGGTCCGTTCGAGCAGGGCGCGGTTGTCATCGTTTGCCTTCATTTGCCCCAGGGTGGTGAACAGGCAAATGGCAGCGTCGAAGGTTTCTCGCTCGGTGAGTTCTTCGCCCCTCACCTGGCGAAGTCCCACGGTAACGCCGGATTCTGCGGCTGCGCGGCGCGCCGCTGACAGCATGGCTTCGGCGGGGTCGATCCCCACCACGCGGTAGCCGCGCTGGGCCAGTTCGATGCAGTGTCGCCCCGTCCCGCAGCCCACGTCCAGCACACAGCCGCTGGGGGGCAAGTCGATTTGGGACAAGATGAAATCGATCTCACGGGCGGTTCGCCCGGGTGTGAGCAGAGGGTGATCCAGATATGGCGAGCCTTGGCTGAAAAAGTTGGTCTTGGTCATAGGGTCATCTTTTACGGGAATGGAGGTCATTGCGGTGGAGCGTGGAGGTCCCCACCCACGGTGGGGTAATAAACGTTACGCTTCATTCAAAGGATGTCGCGGATGTCCATCATGGGCACATCCTGGCGCTCAACCTGGTAGAGGGCCTCGAAGGGCAGGCCACCGCCTTGCTCCTCTGCTGCTTCCTCCCAAGTTTCGAACCACTCCAGGGGGATGCCGTCCACATCGTCCACTACTCGTAGGCGATCGATCTGGTAGGTTTCCATCAGCGCCTTGACCTCCGCGGCCACATTTTGCGGCGAACGTTGGCGGAAGTCCTGTCCGTGGACGGAGTCTTGACACCATTTGCAGCCGTATGGGCAGCCGCGCGCCACGCTAATGCTCAGGGAGGCGTAGCCGTTTCGCTCCCGCCAGAAGTTCAGGTATTGCTGTATGTCGATCAGATCGCGCGCTGGGAAGGGCAGTTCGTCCAGGTTGAGGATGTAAGGTCGCCGGGGGTTGACGACCCTTTCCCCGTTCGCACCGCGGTAGGCGATGCCGTCGATTTGACTGAGGTGTTCGTTCAAAGAGGACTCCCTCAGCAGGGTGTCCAGAAGTTCATCCAGGGTGATCTCGCCCTCATGGTGAACCACAAGATCCACCGCAGGGTTGGCGAGGTAAGTCTGCGGTGTGTAGGTCGGATCCGGTCCGCCCAAGATGACGGTGGCGCCGTAATCGTGAGCCGCCTCCGCCAGCCGCAGGGTGGTGGCGCGGCTGGGCTGCACAGCGGTGATCCCGACGGCGCGCGGGTCGTGCTCGCGCAGGGCGGCTTGGAAGTCATCCAAACCGTTTGAGAAGGTGCCGTCGAAGATTCCCACGCGGCGGCCGCGCTCCCGCAGGAAGGCCGCCAGGTAAAGGAGTCCTAGGGGGAAGTAAGGGCTACCCAGCTCGCGCTCGGAATCGTCTTGGCTGAGGAAAACCGGATTTACTAGCAAAATATCAATCGCCATAGCTCGCCTCCAAGGTGCGCCGGGATACGAGTAACTGGCTTACTTGGTGTGCAAGGAAAACCCCGATGAGCATCGCCAGGGTGGTGGAGATGCTGCCCAGCGAGAGCAGCGGTACGCCCACCAGGGAGTGCCCCAGATTGCAGCCTCCGGAGAAGGCCGCGCCCACGCCCATCAAGAAACCACCGATTCCCAGTTCGAGGTAGCGCCGGGGGGTTTCCCCGCGCACCCACAGCGTGCCGCCCCGCAGGGCAGCGATCAAGGCACCGGGCACCAGGCCCATCAGAGCGACGGGAATCCACGGGCTGCCCTCAGCCCCCCCTTTAAAAAGCGCCAGATAAAGCCCTGAGGGTACGTAGGAGGTGCCGTAGGGGTAATCCGAACCGCCCCAGTTGGCTAAAAGCCACGAGGCGGCGATGACCAATCCGACGACGGCTCCCAGGAGCGGCCAACCCCATAGTTTGCCGCGCGCCCCGCGCCCTTGGGAGGGGGCACGCCACAGCCAAAGAGCCGCGGCCAGCCCGAGAACGACGGCCAGAACGATCCCTGCTGGGCCGAGGGCGTTTGTCAACGTGGCGCTCTCTCCGTTCACGTTGA
>JASFVL010000356.1:0-4588 GCA_050049875.1 Anaerolineales bacterium | reverse complement strand
GCGTAAACACGATGACGATGACCTTTCAACGTTTTAACAAGATTGTTTTGCTCCAAATCCCAGAGAATTAAGCTCTTATCGTCAGAAGCTGAGAGTGCATATTTTCCATCGTTGGTGATAGCTACGTCCCTGATCCAGTCACGATGCCCCCGCAAAACAGATAAAGTCTTTCCAGATTTGAGATCCCAAATCCGAAGCGTCTTATCCGCAGAGGCTGAGATCAATCGCTGGTTATCAGGAGTGAGTGCGATGGCAAGAGTTTTGTTTTCATGTCCAGACAATGTGCGAATTTCTGAGCCTGAATAAAAATCCCAAATTTTTATGGTCTCATCACTTGAAGCCGAGATAACCTGTCTTCCATCTGATGTAATTGCTACATCGAGTACTTCATCATCGTGTCCCTTCAGAGTCAATAATTCCTCTCCCCTGTCCAGATCCCAAATTTTGACAGTCTTGTCCTCACAGGCTGACAATAAAAACTGGCCATCAGGTGTTATTGCAATAGCATTAATCCAGTCATTGTGGACTTGTAATGTTTGTTGTAAAGGGCCACCGGCTGTCATCAAGCTTGCTGTTTGGGGACATAACCAGGTAATATCCCCCCACTCGAATGTACTTTCAATCAAATGTTGAGTCGCTGGCTCAGTTCGCCCTCTAAGCCGTCCTACAAGCTGTCCTGCCAGTTGATCAGGTGCCGACGAAGTAATATTTGCAGACAGTCGAAGAACTTCACTGATCGGCGCCAGGTTATTCCCAACATATCCTATTTGGAGCGCCAAATTGTAGTCATCGATCAGAGAATAGGGATTGAAGGCAATTGTCTTAGAGTGAAGAAATTTAAAATCCGTAAGTGTGTCTTGGAGTGCATCCCAGTCATTTGCATAAGCTTGTTGAAAGGGCATTTCCGAAAGCTTACGCAAATTTGGTTGGTTACCCCCCTCTGGCTTAGAATATTGATAAGGCTGCGCAGCAAAGTACTCAGCCAATGTTTGATGATAAGATTGTCGCTGGTCATTCTTTAAAAATACTTTCCGTAAAGCTTCTCCAAATGTATTAGGGTGATAGAAAGTGATAGTTGTCGTTCCATCTGCCTGCTTATGCGTCAGGTAGGGCTCTAGGTCCGCATACAATCGTGACAAAAGCACAACAGGTAATCTCCCAACTGCCGGCGACTCGGGTGATCGCCGCCTTAGATCTTGCATAACCCAATGGTCCTGTGATAGCAAATCCAAGATTTCGTCTTCTGCCAACCCATTTTTTGAAGCCGCTATATATCCTAAATATTGGTTGACTAGAGCAGGTCCATGGTTTGCATCCAAGGATAGACGCTTGAACAACGATTCGAGAATTGCAAAGATCCCTCGTTCAAGGTTAACCGCGTGGTGTTCAGATTTCCAGCGCCGAGCCTCTTCGAATGCAAGTCGGAGGTACATTGGATTGCCAGAACGAACAAATTTTTCAAGCACTTCTTTTCGTTGACTTGGTTGGAGCTGTCGATTGATCTTGTCTAGCCACTTATCCAACAATATTTCTGCATTCTGTACACTCAGCGGCTCCAACGCAAAAATATTTTCAGTTGGCATTTTTGATCGTAAAAGGTCGAACAATTCATTATTGATTGTAGAAACGATCAGATGTACGCTGTCGGGAAGCTTTGTAGGTAACCAAAACAAATCGCGTGCGTTGTCTACCTCAGACAGTTGATCCAAGGCATCCAAAAAGATTATCAGTGGCTTAGACCTAGTAGCTTGACCTAACAGATGGCGAAAATATTGGATCAAATCTCGATATTTTTGGGGGATATTCGATTCATCAATACCATAACAGCGAGATATGTGTATACACAAACCTCCGAGCAATGATCGTACTCCACTCGACGACGGAGTGGCCCCAATAAATCGTTGAATCACTTGAGCATCCGGATAATCCCGTATCGCTCTAACCACGGCTTCGGCCAATAAGGCTGATTTGCCGTAACCTGGTTCGCCAATAATCGCAAAAAGATTGGTGCTGGAACTACGCAGGTAGGTATCAATAACTCCCAAAGCCTTCTCTCGACCCGTAAAGGATTGTCTTCGCTGCTCACCAAACTTCTCCTGTTCCGAAATCTCAGCGTCAAGGGACGAAATTTCGTCACGTTTTCCGATTTCCGCCTGGATAATCGTTGAAAGGCTGCTTAGAACCTGCGCGCACATCCCACTAATATGATCTGTCGAAGGACCCTGTTCTGTCCACTGGCACTCGTAATTGTAAATATTCTGGTCTGGAAGATGGTTCTTTAATTTATCCTTCAGTCTGTTTATCGCTTTCAAATCTGGCTTGCCCCCCTTCCCAAAATCCAGGAAATCGGAAGCCAATTGGTGGTTGAGTGGTGGCGGCGGCTTAATATGACGGAAGAAGCAGAAAACATGCTCGGCTGCATCCTTAACCGTTAAGGCTCCTCTGAGGATTTCTTGTTCAGTTGCTGAAGCGCAGTATTTTATTAGTTGGTCATCGGTAAATCCCGCCCGGACAGCAGTCTGTTCTAAGATTTTTCTCAGCGGTTGTTCTACTTCAGACTCCCAGATCTTGTAATTTGTATACTTTCCTGTGCGCGCTCTGAGATAATAAATCGGCGGACAGGCATTTTCGTCCAAGTGATACCATGTTTTCACAAACTCTCTATCGTGATCATTAGCCAGCATCGATGAAATCTGGTGGTATTCACTTTCAGGAATTTCTGCTGGAAGTGGCCGCCAGCCGTAGCGATCCCCAAGCAATATGATGAAATTTGGACGTGGGGTGATTTGCTGGCAGCGGGCGATTTCCCCCAGGCAGATATTCATTGTTTGCTGGTCCAATGAAGCTTGCTCGCTGACACCCCAGCGCAGGTCGATTGCCTGGAAGTGCGCACCATTTTGAGCACAGAGTTCACGCAGTTCTGCAAACACCTTATCCTGCAAGGCTTCCCGCTCTTTTACTAAATCGCTAAATGTAGAGCTTACAAAGACCCGGAACGTTTGTGGTGACTGGATCATAACTCCTGTGCCGTTTCAAGGGTAATTTCTACATCTACAAGATTATAAGTTTTACACTCTGGACAGCGAACAACAGTTGTGGAGCCTATCGTGGTAGGGTGGTCACGGACCTTCTGGTGTGCGAGCCCGTCCTGCCAAATATTTCCACACTGCCCACATTTCACTTCCCCGACAAAGTTATTAAATCGCTCCTCAGTTGGTATATGTTCGGTTTCGGGAGATTTAGATTCATAAGCCATTCGAAAGTGATAATTATCTGTGATATCTTCACCCCTGCTGACGAGTTCACCAGAACATTCAGCGAGTCGCAAATCACGTTGCCATGGCATGAGGTCGACCAGATAAAGTCCTTCTTCCTGATCCAGCCCCCAAATTCCCTCAGGTGTTTCCACACTGATGTATTCAAACGGATGATCGATTTTCTCCTTGTTTAAGAATGCACGGGCGCTGTTTGCATCAGCAGCAATATATAAGTGATAAGTATATGTTTTGTCGCCCCTCATCTTTTCCATCTTCCCAATAGATTTCGGCTTTTGGTCCGGTTGAAGATCAGGTATTTCTTCCAGTTCGATTGGGCTGCGCAGTGGAATGGGCTTTAATTTCTCCAGGGATCTCCGAGCTACCTGGCTTACTTTCTCATCCGTATCATGGAGAGAGTATTCAAGGGAGGGAGCTATGCGCCTATCTCCCACCATGCCCAGGGCTTTGCAGGTCATCTGCCGCACAAAAACGTCTGAATCTCCCAGGAACGGCACCAGGATTTCTTGTACTTGAGATCCGTAATCCGCACCAGTCTTCCCCAGCGCTTCGATAGCAGCGCCTTTTACAAAATCATCCTTCACCTCTTCCAAAATTTTCACCAACAGCGGTACGGCCATGGGACTACCCAGATCGCCGAGACCAGCGATGGCAGCAGTCTGGACATCATAATCTTCTTGTCTGAGCATCAGATTCATCAGAGGTTGCACAGCGCGTCGATCGCCGATCCTCGCCAAGGCAATGACAGCATTCAACCGAATGCGTTTATCCTGATCGTCCAGGGCTTCGATCAGCGGGGAGACAGGCTTTGTTTCACCTTTCACCTGTAGTGCCTTTGCCATGTTCGCCAGGGACCCAGAAGCCATAAGGCGAGCATCAGCATAACTATCATTTAAAATTTTAGAAAGCGGAACGCCAGCGCGAGGATCCCCCAGCCGGCCCAGTGCGCTCGCAGTGATGGACCGCACGTTTTCATTTGGATCTTGCAAAAGGTCGATGAGAGGGGATACTGCTTGCAGATCTCCAATCTTTCCCAGGGCGTAAGCGGCACCTGCTCTAACACCAGGGTGTGTATCAGTCAGAGCTTCAATCAAGGGAGAAACCGCATCTTTTCCCGCTCCTGCTAACTTTTCCGCAGCCTCCTGTCGTTTACTACCATCTGGACTGCTCAAGGATTTGATCAAACTGCTATATATTCCATAAGCCTTCTCTGCCCGCTTTGACTTCCTGGCAGATTTTACTGTCCTCGGTTTTTGGGATGCCATGAGTAGCTGCTCAAGAGCAATCTTTATCACCCCTATCATTTCATCAGA
>JASFVL010000354.1:0-4594 GCA_050049875.1 Anaerolineales bacterium | reverse complement strand
GATCTGGAGGAGCGCATCACCGAACAGGCCAACCAACTCGGTATCGGCCCCATGGGCTTCGGTGGAAAAACCACCGTGCTGGGCACCAAGATCAAGAGCCTGCACCGCCTGCCGGCCAGCTACTTCGTTTCGGTATCCTACATGTGCTGGGCTTACCGGCGCAGAAAAATGACCTACACTGACGGGCAGGTGCGCTACCATTAAGGGGGGACCCTCCTGTTTTTCACGATGTCCGACCTCACCCAACGCCGCCTGCTCACGCTGGCGGCTCTCTTTCTAGGGGTCTACGCGCTGGCGCTGAGCCTCTCGCCGGCGGTTGTGGCGCGCAGCTGGGACGTGGATTACCGCTGGGAGCATTGGATTGGTTATGCCGTCTGGTTGATCGGTTTCACCCTCGTTCACCAGGGAAGCAAGTCGCGGTTGTCGAGAAGGGACCCTCTGCTGCTGCCGCTGGTCGCAATTCTGAGCGGCTGGGGTGTGCTCACCGTGTGGCGCTTATCGTCCACTTTTGGTCTGCGCCAATCGATTTGGCTGGCCATCGCCCTGGCAGGGGTCGTCTTGGGGCTGCGGCTGCCTTCCGATCTGAATTTTCTACGGCGCTACAAGTACCTGTGGCTGACCAGTGGTCTGCTGCTGACTGCTTCAACGCTGGTCTTTGGCACCCACCCGATGGGTACCGGTCCGGACCTGTGGTTGGGCTGCTGCGGCGTGTACTTCCAGCCATCGGAACCGCTCAAGCTGTTGCTGGTCGTCTACTTGGCGGCTTACTTCGCCGACCTGGGCGGGCAGCTCTCTAACGCTCACTCGGTGGAGGGCGGTCGCCGCGCTTCTCAGCGCGAGGCGTCCAGCGCATCCACCGCCTCCGGTGAGAACTCACCTTCCTTGCTGCCTCGCCGCTCCAGCCTGCCCCTGCTGATCCCCACGTTCGTGATGACCGGCCTGGCCTTGCTTCTGCTGCTGGCGCAGCGTGACCTGGGCACGGTTTCATTGTTCATCTTCCTTTATTCGGTCATGGTCTACAGCGCCACGGGCTGGCGCTGGGTGGCTCCTTTGAGCGGGTTGGGTTTGGTCTTGACCGGCGTGATCGGCTACCAACTCTTCGACGTGGTGCGCTTGCGGGTGGATGCCTGGCTCAACCCTTGGCTGGACCCCAGCGGGCGCTCCTATCAGATCGTGCAATCCCTGCTGGCGGTCGCCAACGGGGGCTTGCTGGGGCGCGGCCCGGGTCTGGGGGCCCCGGGGGTGGTGCCGGTAGCGCACTCCGATTTCATCTTCGCCGCCATCGCTGAGGAAACAGGGTTGATCGGCATCATCGCTTTGGTGCTGGTGCTGGCGCTGCTCGCCCAACGGGGGCTGCGCGCTGCCTTGGGCAGCACGGACCCCTTCCGCCGTTACCTGGCTGCTGGCTTGAGCGCCTACCTGGTAGCCCAGAGCGTGCTGATTGTGGGAGGCGGTCTGCGCCTGCTGCCGCTCACCGGTGTGACCCTGCCGTTCGTTTCCTACGGTGGTTCCTCCCTGTTGGTGTCGTTCCTGGCTGCCCTGCTCCTGCTGCACATCAGCTCTGGGACCGGAGCTGCAGAACGGCGGTCTCCCTCCGCTATCCGTTATTTGCCATTCACCATTCGTAATTTGGCCGTCTTTCTCTTCCTCAGTCTGGCCGCCGTCGCGCTGGTGAGCGGCTGGTGGGCCCTCTACCGCGGCCCGGATTTGCTCACCCGCACCGACAACCCCCGCCGCGCCATCGCTGACCGCTACGTCCAGCGCGGGGCGCTTCTCGACCGTTACGGTGTCCCCCTGGTGGAGACCTATGGTGAGATCGGTAATTACGCCCGCAGCAACCTTTACCCCCTCGGCTCGGTCTTGGGCTACAACCATGCGGTCTACGGCCAATCGGGCTTGGAAGCCAGTCTCGACCCCTACCTGCGCGGCCTGCGCGGGCAGGATGCTGTGACCCTGTGGTGGCACCATCTGCTTTACGGCCAGCCGCCCCCCGGCCTGGATGTGCGCCTGACCATCGACCTGGATTTGCAGCGCGCCGCTGACGAGGGGTTAGCCGGTCAGCGCGGCGCTTTGGTCTTGCTGGATGTCGAGCGCGGCGAGATACTGGTGATGGCCTCCAGCCCGACGTTCGACCCGGATCAGTTGGACGAGCAGTGGGAAAGTTTGATTCAGGAGCCCGCGGCACCCCTGCTGAACCGCGTCACCCAAGGGAGTTACCCGCTTGGGGATCTGGTGGGGGAGCTCTTCCCCGCCGGCACCCTTGAGTCCCCTGTGGAGGTTGTTCCGCAAATCCGCCTGCCTGTGGGAGCGGCTGGGGAGGCCCAGGAGGGGGCCAGCCCCCTGCAGGTCGCATTAACGGCGGCGGCTTTGAGCAACGCCGGCGTCCGCCCGGTTGCCCGCATCGCCCAAGCCGTGCGGGATCCCCAAGGCGATTGGAATCTGCTGCCCTCTTTGGGGGGTGCGAAGCAAATCCTGTCCCCTGATGGAGCAGGGGCTGCCGCGCGGCGTCTGGCTCTGTCCGAGGCGCCCATCTGGCAGCTCACCACAGCCCCTGAGGGGGAGGAAATCACCTGGTACGTCGCCGGCACCCTCACGGAAGAGGGTGTCGCGCCCCTGGTGTTGGTTTTGGTATTGGAAGAGGGGAATCCCCTCCAGGCTGAGAAGATTGGAGGCGCCGTGCTGCGAGAAGCGCTGGGTCCCTGAGGTTTGCAAGGATTGTGTTTATGATTTTCTGTGCAGTATCCTTGTAAGCGGCGCTGCAGCTCAGAGGCGAACTTGCCCCCCCTGCTCGGGGACGGTGATCAGGTGGCCGAGGGTGGCTAGGAGCATCAATCCCAACCCAACCGCCATGAAGATCATGTAATTGTGCAGCAAAATCGGCATGACAACCGGGAGCGCATTGGCGACCAGGTCCGCGAGCATCGCCCAAAGACCGTCTTCACCCCCAGGGTAAGTGGTGGAAAGCTTTCCCAGCGGGGAGTTCAGGATGGTGAACAGTAACACACCGGGCAGTGAAGCCACCAGGACCACAGTACCCGGGCTGCCCAGGCGTCCGAAGCGGTGGCTGAAGGCCAGCAGTATCCCCAGAAGCACCAGGGAGAGCGCCCCCGTGGTCTGGAAAACTCTCTGCAGCCGCTGGTGGGTTTGGGCGTTGATCCACCCCAGCGGGCCGAGTCCGGCGCGAATGTCGGCGCGCATCTCGGGGTCCTCCGCCAGTTTCGCCAGTCCATCGGGGCCTTCATGGTACAGAGGCAGCGCCCATTGGCGGAAAAACCAGTTGCGAATTTCCCTTGGGCTTTTGCCGTCGACATCTTTCTCCCACACCACGATGTCCAGTTCTTTTACCGGCTTGACGCTCCCGTTGGGGCTGTCGGCTAGGGCTTTCAGCAGGGTATCGATATCCCCGCTCTGATCCAATCCCTCGGGGTTGAACATGCTAGCCAGGGAGAGGGTCAGGATTTCGACAGCCGGCTCTTCAGCGGTGATCTGCACCAGGTTGAAAACCAGCAGTGCGGCGCCCAGTGCGGCGGACAGCAGGAGCCCGCTGATCCATTTAGCGTCCACGTGCCAATAAGGGCGCCTTTTTTGGGGGTTCTTAATATACATGGTACTCACATCTTTGAGGTTCCAGGTGAGCTCCAGGTCGGAACTGGGGGTTGATGTTTTCCCCGTTGAGGTCATCCACCCCGGCTCAGATGGCTGTTTTTCACAGCTGCGCGCATCTGGAACCTCCACTAAAGCGGGTTGCATGTTCGATT
The DNA here is from genome assembly GCA_050049875.1 of Anaerolineales bacterium. Lineage (GTDB taxonomy): Bacteria > Chloroflexota > Anaerolineae > Anaerolineales > UBA11858 > JASFVL01. The sequence goes on along the minus strand of JASFVL010000354.1, from coordinate 836 downwards.
ATACATAAGAATCGGGCTTTTCAAGGGCTGTAGGCCCTCTCAGATTTGTCAGGTCGGCTCCACTGCGCTGCGCGAGTGCCGGGATTGTCCCAATTCTTATTGAAAGCAATTGATCCACCTTTCGCTCACGATCGTGATGCTCCAGGTGCGCTTCTCTGACGCTGCGCGGTGAATTGGGATAGAGAGATGTGTGATCGGTCCCGTAATTCCTATTACGGGATTGACGAAGAGTGAGTCGATAGCACCCTCGTCTTAATAGCACACTCTCTCTTAACGATGGACGATGGATGATGGACGATGGACCATGGACGGTGGACTCCCTTCTCCCTTCGGGAACACTACGCCGTGGCGGTTGGTTTAACACAAAGGGCACGAAGGTGCACGAATGTTGCCGTTACCTCTTTACCTCTGTCATTGCAAGCCGGGTGCCTTTTGCCCGGTGTGGCATCGCGGAGCACTCCCGAAGGGAGATCTCCTCCTTTTAGTATGTCATCCTCGAGCCCGAGCGCTTTTCGCGAAGGCGAAGGATCTCACCCTGAGGCACCCGATGGGATTTCGTCTATAACGCTCGTCCTTGCTCCTAGCCTGCGAAGGCAGGCTTTTTAATCGTTGCTACGAAGTTCGCGAAGCACCCCGTAGGGGCATTCGCCGGGTACCGCTAGCGTAGCAAAGACGTGCGCGTGAAATTTCCCACAAGCATGGTTGCATTATGCAACCAATCGTGTTACAATGGATCACACCCGTCGCTCTCGGAGGTGAAATCCTATGCCCATTCTCCACGTTCGAAACGTCCCCGAAGATTTATACGAGCGCATCAAGCAGCAGGCTGCGGCGCA
>JASFVL010000355.1:0-4594 GCA_050049875.1 Anaerolineales bacterium | reverse complement strand
GCGGTCCATATAGGTTTACCGGTAAGAGGTAAATTGCGTTGAAGCCATACTGCTGGCGGTAAGCTTGAGCTTGGACCAGGAGCATTTTCTTCGCTAGACCGTAGGGCGCGTTCGTCTCTTCAGGATATCCCTTCCAAAGATCTTCCTCTCGGAATGGGACAGGGGCGTATTTTGGATATGCGCAAATCGATCCAATGGCGACAAATTTAGTCACGCCCCACTCCCATGCGGCGTGCATCAGCGGCACACCCATCATTAAATTTTGATAAAAAAATTCAGCGGGGCGAGCTTGATTCACCCCTATCCCTCCCGCTAATGCAGCCAAATGGATAATGATGTCAGGTTGGGCGTCCTGCAACATACGCTGGATAGCTTCGGGCTCTGTCAGATCGTACTGCTCTACACGGGGAACGAATACATCGTCTGCTCCTCGCTTTTGCAAAGCCTCTATAACAAAAGTGCCTAAAAACCCAGCCCCACCTGTTACACATACTCTTTGGTCTTTCCAAAATGTCTGGGGGTCTGGAAAAGTCCTCTCCATATCAGCTATCTCTCCATACTGACAACTTGGTGCTGCCAGAAATGCCAATCGCTGAATCTCTCCTCCAGGAGGCGTTTTCCATCCCCAGGAGCCGGCAAATCGACTAGCTCCAAGTCAGCGTCTACCATGATTCGAACGAGTTCATGAAAACTGACTTTCGGCTCCCACCCTAGGAGCTCATGTGCTTTACTTGCATCCGCTTCCAGATAATCTACCTCCGTAGGTCGAAAATAACGAGGGTCAATGCGTACATATTCCTGCCAATCTAGGTTAACGTAACCGAATGCCTCCTCAAGAAAATCCTTCACAGTATGAGCCTCTCCAGTGCCGACAACCAAATCTAATGGTTGATCGTGGTTCATCATCATCCACATGACTTCAACGTACTCTGGTGCGTAACCCCAATCCCGCTTGGCCTCCAGATTACCCATATACAGGTACTGCTGCTTCCCAGCAAGAATCGCGGCTACCGCGCGGGTGATTTTGCGGGTGACAAAAGTTTCCCCCCGTCGAGGAGACTCGTGGTTGAAGAGAACGCCATTGCAAGCAAAAATGTTATAGCCCAAACGATAGTTACGGGTTAACCAATAAGCATATGCTTTAGCAGCGGCATAAGGACTCTGCGGATCAAAGCTAGTGCTCTCATTTTGAGGGGGGGAGGCATTTCCATACATCTCGCTTGATGACGCTTGGTAGAAGCGAGCTTTGACACCGCTACGACGGATCGCCTCTAAGATCCTTGTAGTTCCTAATCCGGTCACATCCCCCGTGTATTCGGGGAGATCAAAGCTGACTCGAACGTGACTCTGTGCCCCAAGATTGTAGATTTCATCTGGGCGGACATTATAGATGATATTAAGCAAGCTACCTTGACTTGCCAGTTCACCGTAGTGAAGATACAAGCGGACATGCTCGCCATTGTGGGGATCTCGGTAGATATGGTCAATCCTGCGAGTATTGAATGTGCTCGATCTTCGAATGATGCCGTGGACCTCATAACCTTTCGAGAGCAACAATTCAGCAAGATATGAACCATCCTGACCAGTGATACCCGTGATCAAAGCTTTTGGCATAGCTATCTTTTCCTTTCGCAATAACAATCTTTTGGACTTACGCTGTATGATGGAAAGTATTTAAAGATTGGGTAAGCTTTGCCTTTCCCAATCTCTCACTACCTCCCGTAGTTCGAACATTCTGATCCAATAAATCGTCTAAAATCGTCGTTAATGGTCTCCAAATATAATCTACTGCAAATTTATATTTCATTGCACAATAAACCGCGCATTACGGTATCGAGGATCTTGAGGATCACGAATAATTTCGTAGCGTAAAGCGTTTAATACCTCACGAATACCATCGTCCACCGTTCGAAGTGTCTCAAATCCTAACTCAGAGCGTATCTTACGGAAAGACACGCTGATATCCCGCATATCCCCCCCAAATGTAAGGTCTTTGTAATGCACCACAGTTTCTGGAAGACGCTTTAAAATCAACGCCACGACCTCATCTTTGGTGAGATTGCCATCCTCGGAGCCCACATTGTATATTTGACCGCGAAATTTGTCCTCTGGTGCTTGCAAACCCAGAATAATCCCCCGGACTGCGTCACTAATGTGGACAAATGAGCGTGAATAACCGCGCTGATAAATCAGCAATTCGCGCTTTGTATACGCCTCTAAAACGAATTGGTTGATGATCAAGTCAAAACGGGGACGCGGAGAGAGGCCGTATAATGTGGCTAGGCGGAATATCAAAGCAGCGCAAGGTGCGTCAACCTGGCCCAACAAATAACGTTCGGAGGCAATTTTAGTCTCTGCATATAAAGATTGAGGGTTAAGGGATGATTCTTCATCGACAGGTTGACCATCCGATGATAGCCCATAGTTGCTGTAAGTGGAAATATAGACGAAACGTGTAACACCCAGATCTACAGCCTGCTCGAAGACATTTTGAGTAGACTCGACGTTATATCGCCAAGCAACTTGGCGACCCACCGATTGACAGGCGGGAAAACCAGCGATGGCGGCTAAATGGACGATTGCTTGAGGTATGGACCAATCGCTCCGTATAGCTGTTCGAATTGCTCTTGACTCCCAGACATTCGCTTTAATAAAATGAAAATTAGGATTCGGTAAATAGGCTAATAACGACTCTCCCCCAAAGAGCAAATCGTCTACGACAGTAACACGATATCCTTGACGAAGCAATTCCCCAGTCAGATAAGAACCGATATATCCCGCGCCCCCCGTGACCAGGATATGCTGTTTATCAACCACCGTCAGGCTCCAACCTTAAATCGACTTTCCAGCCGTGAATCTCCAAGGCGGGGAGGTTTGCATCACTACCCTCCACGACATCAACACCCTGCTCAAGACAGGTTAACCGACATATCTCGGCGATATCCCCATCGCCTTGAATTCGTACTTCTTTAAAACCCGCTTCGCGCACATCCGAAAGGAGCTCTAAAACTTGTTCCCGCGTTTTTCGATATAAGCGCATTGATTTCTCTATGTAATTTACCGTCAAACGCGCCCTTAAAGCGATCCCTTTAGGTGTAATGATATAGCGCAACTTACGTCTTTGGGCACGCTTTGCCTTAACATACCCTTTCTCGATCAAACGTTTAAGATGCCAGTTAACTGTGCCGACCGCGACACCCAATTGAGCCGCCAAGGTCGCTTGGTTCACATCTGGGTCGCGCTCGATCTGTTCAAGCAGTATCATCTCACGGGTCTCAGGATGGATATTTGATGACATTAATAATCCTTTTCGATTTCTGATCTAATTGATAGAAATTTATAATTCAACTGTTGAATTATAACCCGAGTCACATTTTGGTCAAGAGGTACAAAAATTCAAAACTTCAAAGAATTTCCTGCCCTAAGTATTTCAAATCTGCGTCTACCATTAAACGGATGAGTTCCTCAAAACTCACCTTGGGTTCCCAGTTAAGTTTTTCCTTTGCCAAACTCGGATCGCCTACCAACAAATCAACCTCGGCTGGACGATAGAAGCGGGGATCTTGTACTACATAATCTTCATAGTCCAAGCCAACGTAACCAAACGCTGCCTGACAAAAATCACGCACAGAATGGGTCTTACCTGTGCACACCACATAGTCATTCGGCTTTTCTTGCTGGAGCATCAGCCACATCGCCTCAACATAATCGCCAGCATAACCCCAGTCCCGGCGTGCCTCCAGATTGCCCAATCTAAGTTCATCCGCTAATCCCAACTTTATCCGAGCCACACCATATGTGATCTTCCGGGTTACGAATTCCAAGCCGCGCCTCGGACTCTCATGATTGAATAAAATCCCAGAACACGCGTACATATTGTGAGCTTCGCGATAATTAACCGTAATCCAATGCGCATAAACCTTCGCTACGCCGTAAGGACTACGGGGATAAAACTGGGTTGTTTCTTTCTGGGGTACTTCTCGGACTTTACCAAACATCTCGCTGGAAGAGGCTTGATAATAGCTTGTTTTTGGGTTTACCAATCGGATCGCCTCCAGAAGACGGGTTACACCCAATGCTGTCACTTCTCCGGTAAGCACAGGCTGCCGCCATGAAGTCGGCACAAAAGACTGAGCTGCAAGATTATAGACTTCATCCGGAGAATAAGCCTCCATGATGTCGACCATGGAACTCTGATCATGTAAATCCCCCTGAACGATGTCAATATCGTCTTGAATGTGTTCAATGCGCTCAAAAGTCACCGTGCTCGAGCGGCGAACCATGCCAATGACTCGATAACCTTGTGCAAGTAAAAACTCAGCCAGATAAGAACCATCCTGACCGGTAATCCCTGTGATTAATGCTGTAGGCACAAATATCTCCTATAGGTCAAACATTTTCAAAATTCAACTATTGAATTATAACTATAACCCCGTAAAGGTCAAGGTTTACCGAAAATTATTGCGCCTACCCCAACAATCCTTCATCACGCAGTTTGGCCCAGTCCCAGAGTGCAAACAGCACAGCGCTAGCCAGTCCTAGCCCCAAGGTCTTAAATACATCTTGGACTGGCCAATCCAGGCTTGTGTACCTT
>JASFVL010000353.1:0-4604 GCA_050049875.1 Anaerolineales bacterium | reverse complement strand
ACTTCAGCAAAGTTTTCCTTGAGTTTCTCAACAGGGTGCTTTTCCATTTTTTCTCCTCCTTTGGGTTGTTTTCCAAATGGAGAATTCTACCCCTGTTTTTCCATATGCGATTGCCCTGGGTTAGGCAATTGGTTGCGGTTCAAGGCGGATTGCAGTATATTATTGGTGATATTTATCACACCAAGACCGCCCCTTAAAGAGCCTCTCTTCTACTGGGTTGTCATCATGGCATGAATAATGCAAAGGGATATTCTTGTGTCCACTGAAAAAACTAAAAAAGGAGTCTAAATGTCAACCAAAACTTCTGGACTGACACTTATCGTCATTGGGGTTGTCGTTTTCCTACTCTTCCTGCTGGCTGACTACATCGGTGTGGGTCGTGATGTAAACACTTTCGGCTGGATTCAGTGGCTTGGGGTCGTAACAGGGTTTGTTGTGACCGCAGTGGGTTTTTATTTGAGAAGCCGTCCAAGCTAGCAGGGAACTATTCAACTAATATTCTCGCCAGGAAATCCTGAAGGTTTCCTCCTTCAACACGCGTGGGAAAATCAAAGTCGTGATGATATTTAACCCCGCACTTCGGGGAATATCTTGTATATGATCAACGGCTCGACAAATCGCTCCAACCAAAGACGTTCATAGCGATCGTTAACCAAACCACCCATCAGTATCCGCCTAAAAAACGCAAACAACCAACGAGGCTTGCCGATTATCGAAAACAGCAATGCCGGGTAGAGCTTAGTCGCCACCGGAAAATTGTTCATCTTCCGGCCTTTCTCGGTGATAAAAGCAATGTTATCACCTGCGTTGGATCTCCCGTCAAGTGAAAACGGATTTGACCTCCAAGACAATTGCCAGCCAAGGCAGCAAAGCATGTGTAGACAAGATTGACAAAAAACGGGACAGAGACAGAGTCATTGCAGAATCCACATATTGATAGCTGAGGCTAATTCATGCCTAATAATTATACCTTTGTAAAACATATACAATCATGCAACCATTAAACCATTCAACCATTCTGTAGAATTTTTGCTTTGTTGTTATTGTTGCGATGGATGTATTGTTATTATGACTGGCCAACATTTGCGGGGATTTCTCGTTAGTTCGGGGGAGAATAAATTATAATTTTCATTCATAATCAGCGAAAGGAATGCACAGATGAACCGCAAACAAATCATCATATTTTTTGTTCTGCTCGTAGTCTATGCCATCTGCGCATTTCTAACATATGCCTTATTCGCTGACCAACTCGCTGCATCAGTTGGTGTCCCGATGCCGGATTTAGGCGTATCTGACACCATAATAGGCCTTGCCAACGCCGGAATCGTCTTGGTGCTTTACGGCATATTGGGGTTGGCAGGTTTTTGGTTTGCACGCAAACTGGAACTTCCCGGCATCTATAGAGAGGATGGGAATTGGCGTCGTTGGGCGCTGACCCCCTTGGGTCTAGGAGCGTTATGCGGTTTGGTGTTGATCATCGGCGATTTGATTTTTGCCAATTTTAACGATTTCGGTCGCTTCCCACACCCGGGTTTCCCAGTATCCGTGCTGGCTTCTATCAGTGCCGGCATCGGTGAGGAAATTGCCTTTCGCGGCTTCGTCTTTGGGTTATGGGGATTGCTGCTTTATTGGGCACTGCGGCGTTTTAATGTCCGCAGCACGGCGTTATGGGTTGCGAACATCCTCGCCGCTCTGGCTTTTGGCGCCGGCCATCTCGGATCAGCGATCGCCTTGACAAACGCCATTACTATCGCTGATCTGAACCCTTTTTTAATGGCGGAAATACTTCTGCTGAATGGAATTGTCGGATTGGTTGCTGGCGACCAATATATAAAAGAAGGTTTAGTAGCCGCCGCGGGGGTACACATTTGGACGGATATGTTCTGGCACGTGCTTTGGGGATTGACCTCCTGAGATAACTCTATAAGCCGTGCACTCGATTTGTGGGTGAAGCGCATCAATCACACAAAGTTGATACTAGAGATTATTATCGAGGTGGAATATGCGAGAAATTGATGTAAAAACGTGGGCAAGACGCGAGCATTTTGGGATCTACAACAGCTTTGAACAACCCCACTTCGCCATGTGCGCAAATGTGGACATCAGCCCATTTTACGCGTTTGTCAAGGAGCGGAGATATTCTTTAAATGTTGCGATGGTATATATGATCGCCAGGGCGGCCAATGCGATCCCGGAGTTCCGCTATCGCATCCGGATAGAGAGCGTGGTTGAGCACGCGGTCGTGCACCCTTCCTCAACCATCATGACTGATAAGGATCTATTCAGCTTTTGTACATTTGACTACGTTGAGGAGTTCTCAGTTTTTGCAGATCGAGCTGCCGAAACCATCGCCTATGTGAAGGAGAATCCCACACTTAAAGACGAACCCGGACGGGACGACTTACTGTTCATGACGCCAATACCGTGGGTTTCGTTCACAGGCTTCATGCACCCACTACCGTCCTTTCCAGCCGATTCCGTGCCGCGTTTTGTCTGGGGAAAATTCTTCAAGGAAGGAGACAGCTTGAAGATGCCGCTAGGTGTCCAAGCGCATCATGCCTTAATGGATGGACTCCACATGGGTAGGTTTTATGCAGAAGTGCAAGACTACCTGAGGGATCCCATATCAGTTCTGGACGGATGATGTCCTTCTTTGACAACCGGACACCACGGAATGGCTGAGCAGACATATTCAAAGGGTCACGCTGTCTTGGAGTTAGCCTGTGAAACGGGGCGAGTTGCAATCCCCATCGCCCGGAAGGTTATCCAAGTTGTCGGTCTCGATTTCTCTCCTACTATGCTGTCCGTCGCAAGCAACAAAATCAATGCGATTAACAACATTCGTTGGGTGCAGGGGGATATGCAGTCCTTTGAACTAGGGGAGATCTTCGGATTGGTCATCATCCCGGGTCACGCATTCCAGAACATCCTAACACCCGAAGATCAGGTTGCCACACTCAATTCAATCAAACGATATCTCGTCTCAGAGGGGACCATAGTGATTCACATCGACCATTTGGACGTTCGTTAGCTGGGGCAGCTGTTTTGGGATCAACAAGTCATCTTCAAAGATGCGGAAACTTTCACCCATCCTCGGACAGGTCAACAAATTCGCACTTCACAGGCATGGTTGTATGAGCCGGTTTCCCAAACGGCAATCCACCAGAAGATCTGGAAGGCAGTCGACGCAAAGGAAGAGGTGGTCGAGCGTTTGGAAAGCGGTCCCCTCCGGTTCCACTGCGTGTTCCGATTTGAGATGCAGCACTTGTTGGAAGGATTTGGTTTTACAATCCAGTCCGTGTACGGGGATTTTTACAGAAATGAGTTAAACTAATGATCGTTCAGAGATGATCTGGGTTGCTAAGATTGGAAAATTTATAGACAATAATCCCCCTGAGGCAAACGGATGGTAAGTCAAATGCCTTGTCATTTTGGTCGTTCACACCAACCGGAAGGATTGAGATATTAGTATAGAAGCATTTGTGGAAAGAAACTCCTAAGCATCTGGCATGTAATTTGCATATCTGTTAAGTAATAAACGGATGAATCAATTAAAATGGGGAATGGAGGTTAAAAATGGATATTTTGAATGCTGAACGAGGTCAAGGTATTGCCGAATACGCCTTTTTATTAGTCTTAGTCTTTCTCGTAGTTCTCGTGGTTCTGCAACTCTTTGGCATCTCTGTTTTTGATATATACACTTACTTGGTTGAAGAATTACTAAAAGTATTCACGTAACGGAAAAAAACGCCCTTGACCTGCCCCCCTCTTGACAGGGGGGCATTTTTTTTACGAATTGTGCTGGCATCTGATGGTTGGGTAAATCCCACCTTACGTTGGTTAACCCCAAAATTCCCCTACGTTTTCGTCCCGTTGAGAGGATCAGCGATATTGGCGGTGGTGGAGAGGATTGAGGGAAATTCACCCAGCCGGAGATCGTTGGCTGGGGAAAAAGGGACTTGCAGTTGATCGACCCTATCTACAGGTGGGCCCAGTAGGATTCGAACCTACGACCAAACGGTTATGAGCCGTCCGCTCTGCCACTGAGCTATGGGCCCCCAAGCGGGCGACGGGATTCGAACCCGTGAATGTCAGCTTGGAAGGCTGATGCCTTACCACTTGGCGACGCCCGCACGCGCCCTTGATTCTACCGTGAGGGGACAATCCGGTCAAGCGTTGTGCAAACGGCGGAAGGGGCAGTAATTCTAAAAATAGAGCTGCAAAGCATGTTTGCCAAACTTTTGAAATTGACGGATAATTCGCGAAAGTGCTTTCCACCATAAATACGTACATCATTAGAATTATTGTAGAAAGAGCGATCTTATTGACACGAGTTCATTCTTATATGTATAATCTTTTCAACGTTTAATTGGTCTTTAAAATTACATACAAGACTGGCAGTCCTTTAGCGGTACAAGTACCCTTGTGGCATAAGAACAGGAGAGTAATCGTATAATTTAGAGACCACATAGAGGACTGCCAGTCTTTTGGAAGCTTAAATTTCAACTGAAAGAGGAGGTGGGGTGATGGCTTACGGGTTTATGGGTAAGATCCTGAGAGTGAACTTGTTCAGTGGGGAGATCATGGTGGAAGATTTGCGTGAG
>JASFVL010000352.1:0-4631 GCA_050049875.1 Anaerolineales bacterium | reverse complement strand
CTACACGTTGTTGAGCAATCGTTTCGTCTATTGAATCAAAACGACCAAGAAGGGTCTCCAAACGTGTTACATCGCCACTAAGCTCTTTATTTTCTGTTCCAAGAGCGGTTAATTTGCCTTGCATTGACAGTATTTGTTCCTCCATGGAGGCAATAATATTCTTATCTTTACGTCTTTCTTCGTCCAACCAATCAACGCGTTTGACAAGTTGATCCATATCCATAATATCTTTCTCCTTGACAACAGATGAAGGGGGATGTCTTCAAAAAGTTCCTTGATTATAGCATGTTGGGTTGAAGTTAATAGCTATGTTTTACTTACCAACCATATCTCGTGCTTTTGGAATGTGGAACTAAATATCCGCAAAAGGACCGGTATCATCCTTTCAAATGAATGATTTATACAGTACATATAAAATTGAAATGATGATCAAAGCAAGGAATAAGATAAATAATATTTTTGACCTTTGTATTTTTTGGGGATCAGGCTCGTTTTCAATATTTCGTAAGGTCTTTTGGGTCGACTCATCCAAACCGTAAACATATATGGGACAGTTTATATAAGCTTTCTTCAGGCAATAGCGACTTTGGTGTGATAAATCTATAGACAGCGAGCTTTTGGATCGGAAACATCGGTTCTCATTATCAGGTATCATTGTGTGCGATTCCGGATCCTGCAACATTCCCAGATAAGGACAAGACGTAATACTAATCAATAGATTAGATCTATCTTCTTCCCCACCTAATTCGAATAGTGGAGAAGCATTGTAATTATCCATTGGTGAGGGTGTGGTGACAAACTTCTCCTGCTGATTAACATCTTTAAAATTCGTTTGCGCACGGGTAATCAACGAACGTGCCAAATCCCCAATCCTATGGTCTGATGCAAGCTGGATAACTCTTTCCAAACAATAAATCTTTCTATCATGCTCATCGATAACACTTGAGAGCAGTAACCAGGCTGTAGGATCCTTTGAATCGCAAAGAACCATTTTGCTTGCTATTAAACGTGCGCTTTTTAAGTCGCCCTCTTTTCTCGTTTTTTGAAATTTCTTGATTAATTCAACCTGCATAAACTCACCCGATCCAGTGAATTTGTCAACTCCTTATCAGGCCGTGACTATTGCTGACCATTTTATCCTTTTCGTCCAAACTGTCTTTCTAGCAAATCTACAGATAAATGGATCATCGTCGGACGTCCATGAGGACAAGTGCGAGGAGATTGACAAGATTCGAGATCATAGAGCAGCTTTAACTGCTCCTCGGAGCTGAGAGTTTTACCTGCCTTAACTGCAGCACGTTTACATACTCTAGCGATAATCTTTTTCTCAATTTCTCTTTCAAATGGGCTTTCATCTTCTTCGAATTCTTCAACTAAAACACGGAGAGCTACCTCTGGATTCATTCCCGACAAAAGATCAGGTATTGCCCTAATCAGGAATGTATTCCTACCAAATTGTTCAACCTTAAAGCCAATCTTTAACAAATAAGGGATTTGTTCTTCTAAGAGATTGGCGTTCCTCGAGGAAAATTCTACTGTTACAGGTTCTAGAAGGATTTGTGCCGGAAAAGAACCCTCCCGCTGATTGATAAATTGTTCATATAAAATCCTTTCATGAGCAGCGTGTTGATCAATCAAGTACAACCCATCAGGACCTTCGGCGACCAAATAAGCGGCCGCTACCTGACCCACTAGACGCAGGATTGGAGAATCAGGGGTAGACGGTATGGACAACTGCTCCCCTCCAGTAGAGATTTGAGCTGTCTCATCCTGTTCTATTGTTTGGCTATCTACACTCAGATTCCATGAGGGTTCCCATCTATTTTGGGCTGCACCTTGACGAGAATCCCAACGCATTCCCAAATCTATATCCGGAACTGGTGTATGAGCTAAGAGAGCACGCCGAACAGCTCTACCAACAGCTCGGAAAACTCGATCCCGATCCCGGAACCGTACTTCAGCTTTTGCGGGATGAACGTTAACATCAACCGCTTCTGGAGGAATATCCACAAAAATGGCAGCTTTTGGAAAACGACCAACCATCAACATGGTGTGATATGCTCTTAACAACGAAGTAGTAAGGGCGGAATCTTGAACAGGGCGACCGTTGATGAAAAATAGGATGTCTTTTCGGTTTGAGACGGTCAAGTTCGGAGGACTTATGAAACCATTGATATGTAAGTTATTCTCCTCGAAGGCGACTTGTACCATCTTACGAGCATTATCGACGCCATACAGAGCAGCTAAAACTTCCCGGCGATCTCCATTACCGCTGGTATTTATAGATAGTCGTTTCTCTTGGGTTAGTTGAAATCGCACCTGCGCATGAGCTAGCGCATAACGTGTAACCAGGTCGGAAATATGTCGGCGCTCGGTACGGTCTGTTTTTAAGAATTTCAAACGAGCTGGTAGGTTAAGGAATAGATCTTCAACTTTGACGACTGTTCCCTTTGGTGATCCAACCGGACGTGGACTATCGGCGACCCCACCCACAACAATCAATCGCCTCCCCATTTCTGCATCCTTAAAGCGAGAGGTGATGGTCAATTTTGAAACAGATCCTATTGAAGATAAGGCCTCACCTCGAAAACCTAACGTTCTAATGGAGAATAGGTCTTCCGCAGTCGAAAGTTTGCTCGTTGCATGTCGAGCTACAGACAAGGGAAGCTCTTCCTCTGGGATACCACAGCCATTATCAGACACCTCAATTAATTTTTTGCCTGCATTCTCGACTGTGATAGAGATATGACTAGCTTCAGCGTCCAATGCGTTTTCGACAAGTTCCTTGACTACAGAAGCGGGTCGTTCAATAACTTCCCCAGCAGCAATTTGTGAGGCAATTTCGTCAGACAAAATTCGAATTGGCATGTGATTATTATACCTGTTGGTTTAGAACTGCCGTTATAATTATATGATGCGCTTCACAACCATATACTTCGATCTTGATGCTACTCTCTACCCCGAGTCAAATGGGCTATGGCCTGCAATTAGGTCTCGAATCGATCAATTCATGCACCACCGAGTGGGTATTCCTCAAAATGATATTCCTCAACTGAGACGAATTTATTACGATCAGTATGGAACAACTCTCCGGGGACTGCAAGCGAACTATAATATAGACCCAAATGAATACCTAGAATATGTCCATGATCTTCCCCTTGAAAAATATCTTCAACCTGACCTATCTTTGAGAAGTCTATTACAAAGTATCCCAATCCCTCGTTGGATATTCACGAATTCGGATTCGAAACATGTTCGACGAGTTTTGGAGATATTAAGGATCGAAGATTGTTTTCATGGAGTGATTGACGTGAGGGCATTAGATCCTCATTGCAAACCCCAAGTGGAAGCATATAATAAAGCGCTCATACTATCCAATGAGACAAATCCGAAAACATGTGCTTTCTTGGATGATTCTATTAGGAATTTAATCCCTGCTCGAGATTTGGGCTTCTTTACAGTTCTTGTTGGAAATGAAGAGCTCCACCCATCAGCTGATAGATCCCTAAAAGACATAAAAGAACTTCGTGGAAAAATACCAGAGTTATGGATGGCTGGAATTGAAGGATGATAGATAAACGCAGAACGATGGAGGAAGTGGTAGAGCTGGTAAAGTCTGATGATATGCTCGCATTGGGAGGATTGACCCTCTACCGTCGACCTATGTCATTTATACGTGCCCTTTTGCGGCACTCCTTTATCACAGGTGAACCCAAGAACCTTACCCTATTAACATTTACTGCAGGTCTTGAAAGCGATCTCTTAGTTGGAGCGGAAATTGTAACTCGTGTGAGGACTTGCTATTTTGGTTTGGAGATCTTCGGGTTAGCACCTATGTTCACTTATTTTGCAAACCGAGGGAAGATCGAGATTTTAGAAGAAACCGAAGCCAGTATAGCATTTGGGCTCAGGGCTCAAATGGCTGGTGTTGGATTTATGCCTGGGAGAGGTTGGCTTGGTACTGACCTTCCAAAATTACGACCAGATGTTAAAAAAATCATCGACCCATACACGAACGAGGAGTTGATCGCTTTCCCTGCAATCAAACCGGATATAGCCATAATCCATGCTTTGAAATCTGATGTAGAGGGTAATGCTCAAATAGGGGACAATAAAAGTATTGACGAAGAACTACTCATGACTGCAAGCAAAGTTATCATCACTGCTGAAAAGGTTGTCCCCGAATTGTATAAAGCTGATTTAGTTGCCCCCCTTGTTCATGCAGTTGTAGAAGCCCCAAAAGGTGCTGAACCTACATCCTGCCATCCACTCTATGGTGTAAATGGTGAAGAGATCCTAGCTTATACTGAGCAGGTAAGCGATCCGGATTCGTGGAGAATTTATGTTGATAAAATGCTTGGCTCAGAACTATAGAAAATACTAAGAGACCAAGTCAGCTATAAATCCCTCTCCAACTCGGTTTGTAATATCATAGTCAATTACTAACTTAATTGTGGAGGGGATTGGGAGGGTGTTGCCCACCAATCCCACCATACCTCCCCACCTACGGGACACCTGTAATTATTTGAGTTTATTCCGATATTCTTAGACAATATGGAAATGAATATCCAAGGTATATCCAATTAAGCCATATTGATCTAAAGATATTCGCCCCCTAGAATTGTTTGTCA
>JASFVL010000065.1:0-14725 GCA_050049875.1 Anaerolineales bacterium | reverse complement strand
CCTGAACGTCCCGCCAGACAGTCATGTGGCTGATCGAGACACCAAAAGCAGCAAAGACTGCACATACCCCCCGCAAGCTCAATCCCAAGACCCAGCACAGAGCTGTCAGCTTGCGCAACCGCAGCGTCTGTGTTGCCCGATCAACACCTTGGGGGTAATGGCGAAAGGTACGCCGACAGTGACAGCAGCGATAGCGATGCGCCCTGACACTGCGGTGACGACTATCCTTGACCGCTTTGGGTACCCCACCCCAGCCCTGAAAGGTCTCACCACCGCAATAGGGGCATTTTTGTGGTCGTTCTTCTGTTTTTTGCTTGACATCTGGCAGTCGGAGTACGATAATAGACATGGCAGGCTCCTTTTGATGGCGGTTTGATCGTTTCCATCATGCAAGGAGCTTGCCATTTATCTAAAACCCACCGATTTTGTTACAGTCACAATCGAGTTCGTAAGTGACCCACATACTTTACTCTGTCATGCCATGGGGAATCGTAGTTTAAACGCAGACCATGGAGCACCATTGCGTTTTTATACCCCCAATCGCTATGGGATGAAGAATCCAAAATGGATCGTTGAGATTAAAGTCACGAATGAGCACGATGCTGGATATTGGGGGGCTAGAGGTTGGTGCGAGCAGGCTTGGGTGAAAACGACCTCCGCAATCGATGCTTACCAACCCCAAAGCGATAACGTTCTTGAGATCGGAGGCATCGCTTTCGCCGGTTCTCGCAGTATTCAGCGCGTAGAATTACGCGTAGATGATAATGATTGGAGCCTAGCCGAGCTGAACAGAGATCTCTCATCGTTGTCCTGGGTGCTGTGGCGGGCAGCAGTACATGCGCCAAAGGGAAAGCACCAAATAACTGTCCGCGCTATTGACGGCAATGGTGATATTCAACTGGATAGAAGATCAGACAGCCAAGTCTTTTGTGGATCTGTTGGGTATCACAGCGTGTCCTTGGAAATTTGATCAAATCGCAAATTGCACACGATAGGGATTGGATAAAGTGAACCAGCATCAGCTCATTGTGATTTAAATGCTCCCAAATTGCCACCCTGAGTTAACCAACTTGACGTCCCAAAGATTCGCAAAAAAAATCCCTTCCTGATACTGTGGCATCTCAACCATCGGATTGAGATATCGCTAACACTAACCTTTAATACATCATGTGACCACGGTAGACATCTAAGGCATAACGATAACTATCGTAGCTCGTCAAAGGCGAAATGGAGTGATCCGTGGCGAAGACCAGTCTAGCTCCTCGAGTTTTCATACCTTCGATATATTCAGCGACTTCACGACGGATGATGTCTTTTTCGTTGCTCTCCAGCACGCGAGCATCCAACCCACCAATGAATATCAATTTGTCGGCGTACATTTCGGCGAAAGCAAAAGGATCGTTCCCCTTTGCCTTGCGCTCCATGGGATTCAACCCATCAAAACCTGCCTCCACAATCAATGGTAAAGCCTGCGCCGTGCTACCACAAGTATGCAAAACTACTTTTAGGTCATGACTATGGAAGAAATCCACAATCTCTCCATAGTATGGGAAAATAAGTTCCGCCAGCACTTTAGGAGAAGCGAAGAGCCCATTTTTGTAGCCCAAATCCTCATAAAGCCAAACCCCGTCCGGGAGACCCACCTCCTCAAAGAGGTAGGTGTAAGACTGCTTAAAAAAATCAGTGTAGACGCGGTTGTAATCGTGAATCCACCCAGGGTCAAGCAACACGCTCTCGTATAAGGTCACATCGCCCATACTCTGGCGCATTAGCTCCCAGATAAACATGTGCCCGTAATGAGTCCATAACTGAGCCTCTTCCATTCGCGGATATTTCTTGCGCATCTCTTTGATCTTGTATCGCTTCGGGTTGAAACGGGATAAATGCGGACGGTAATCTCGGTTCCAAATCTCACGCGTGGTCATCAGGAAGTCAATGTGCTCAGGAGTACCCGATTTATGCTTCCAGTACCTGAGAGCCGCTCCAGCCCCATTACGCCTGATTTCCCAATCATCGGTCTCTTCAATCAGTTCATTATAGTCCGGGATTGGCATGGCATCGAACCACAGACCTACACCAGCCATATCGTAACCAAAGTGTTCCCATGGCGGCACCGGCTCTTCATACTCACCCGCTTCCTCGGTTTCCACCCATCTACCATCCTGTCTGCGCCAACGGAGTTCCCCCTCTTCTTTGAACGCCATTCGGGTGGGGTATCCCTGCTTGACCCAGGCAGCAACGGTATCTTCCCAAGGGGAATCCACCAATCCCAACCTGTTGTACCCGGTCCCGCGGAACAAATCGTTAATCACATCACGCGGAGTCTGCATCTCCACCAACCCGCACCCGCCCAACAAAGTCTAAACACGGATCTGCCAAAGCACTTGCCTCCTCTTCCAATCAATCTATCTACCTTGCTGGGCGCTCTCGATGAAATCATAGGGGTAAGGCTTCGTGGGTGTGCTAACTTCGCTGAGACGAGCGACTTGTTCCTCTGATAGAGCCCAACCCGCCGCACCCAAATTGTTCTCCAGTTGGTTGATATCACGCGCGCCGATAATGGGAGCGGTGACACTTGGTTGTTGCAGCAGCCAATTGATAGCTACTTGAGCGGGCGATTTACCTGCCTCAATCGCCACCGCGCGCAGGGCGTCAATGACACGCCAGGTAAACTCGTTATCGTTGCGGCTCCAGCCAGAAGTCCATCCCTTTTCCTCACCCCTCTGCGCGCGGCTGCCTTCTGGGGGTGCTTTCATTTTCTGATGATACTTCCCGGTTAACCAGCCTCCACGCAATGGGCTCCACGGGATGACCCCCAAACCTTCATGGATGCACACCGGAATGAGTTCCCACTCCGTTGAGCGACAAAGCAAACTGTATTGAGGCTGCAGACAGGTAAAGGGTTCCCATCCACTTTCCCGGCTGACATCAAGTGCCCTTTGGAGTTGCCAGCCGCTTAGATTGCTGGCGCCAATGTAGCGAACTTTACCCGTCCTGACCAGAGCATTCAAGGCACTTAACGTCTCCTCCAACGGGGTGCCAACATCCCAACAATGGATTTGGTACAGGTCAATATAGTCAGTGCCCAAACGGCGCAAACTGGCCTCTACCTCCTTTAAAATATGTTTACGGCTCAGGCCCACATCATTGGGGCCATTTCCCATTCCAAACCGCACCTTGGTGGCGATGACGTAATCATCGCGACGCTTATTCTCCAGCCAACGACCAAGGATTTCCTCCGACTCACCGGCGCCGTACACGTTTGCCGTATCGATGAAAATACCCCCGGCTTCTGAGAATATATCCAACATTTCGTGGCTAACGTCTTCGCTGGTTTCACGTCCAAAGGTCATCGCGCCCAAACAAAGTTCGCTAACCCTCAAGCCGGTTTTTCCCATATATCGACGGAGCATGCATGTCTCCTTTGTCCAACAATTCAGGTGTTCAACCACCCATTCCGCATGACATGGACACTTATGTAAACAGTGGTTCAGGCCTTAATGTGGCCAACTCGTCCCCGATTTCTTGCTGGCTCTTCTCTCCCGGAAAACGACTGGCAGCGTCAAGAACTTTGGGGAGAAGCCGGGTGTCAGCCACAGTATTTAAAAACACCCCTATACGGTTTAGCACCCAGTGTACTGCCCTATCTATATCCGCTTGATCTTCATACGGCTTGTACCACGTCGACCAATTTTGCTTTTCATCTCCCCAGGGGCCCCGTGCCATAGATTTTATCGTCTGTACAGCCACACCACGTTCTTGGCACAGAGAGGATAGTTCATTAAAGTCGGCCGCGTACTGGGGGTTTTGGATCAGAGGGTAGTTGTACGGCAACAACACTGCGTCGAAATCGTGTCGTTCCAGACTGCGTAGGTGCATTTTCGCGACGGTTAAACCATGTCCAGTGACGCCCAAAAAGCGCACCAGGCCTTGTTCCTGAGCCTCGATGAAGGCCTCCAATGCACCACCCTGCCCCATGGCGATTTCCCACTCTTTGGGATCAACCAGGTTGTGCAACTGCCAAAGATCCAAGTGATCAACCCTCAAACGCTCTAAGGAGCGGCGAAGATCATCCCAGGCCTCCGAGTAGGTGCGCCTCTCGGTTTTAGTCGCCAGAAAAAAGCGGTCGCGATGGTCCTTCATCCACGGCCCAATGCGTAGCTCTGCATCTCCATAGCTTGCTGCAGTATCGATATGGTTGATCTTGTAGTCTATAAGAACTTCTAAGGTCCGGTCCGCCTCAGCTTGGCTGACCCCGCTGAGCGCCGCAGCTCCAAAAACAGTGCGCGTGCTGAGATGACCGGTACGACCGAAAGGTTTTTCCTGTATCATCACAAATCTCCTTTAATGATTGCGGCGCGATCTACAGGATCTATAACTCTCACCGAGCAACCCGAAACTGATATCCTTATGACATCATCCATTTCTGCTCAATAGTTGACGAATTTCGTCCATCTGATCGGAGCTTAGCGGACCGAAGTCCATCGCGGTTGCATTTTCCTCTATCTGCGCGACCGTCTTTATCCCAGGGATAGGAATTGTCCGTTCACTTCTGGCCCACAGCCACCCCAGAGCAGCCTGGGGGGATGTTCGCCCATCTTGGGTCAACACTTCCCGAAGTGCATCAAGGTGCTTCAACCGATCCGCCAGACGCCCGCTCTCAAGATCCCAATCACGCCGGACATCGTTTTTGGGGAACTTCGTATTGGGTGTAAACTTACCGGTTAGCAAACCCATCGCCAAAGGACCGCGATTGACGCTGGCCAAATTCTGCTCCTCACACAACGCGATCATTGATTCATTGTCATCAAAGAGATTCATATGGTGTTGGACAGCCACGCAGTGCTCGCCTCTGGAGAACACTGCAGCACGCTCCGGATCGTCCGTGCTCCACCCATAGAAACGAATCTTGCCCTCTCTGACTAGTTCCTCTAAGATATCACGCACTACTGCTCCCTCCTCAGAAGGGACATCAGCCAAATGGAACTGGTACAGATCAATATAATCGGTGGATAAGCGCCTGAGGCTCGCTTCACAAGCTTCATAGATATATTGACGGCTGTATTTATGACCTTCTGCTTGCCGAGTTTTTTCGTCAAACAAATTGCCGAACTTGGTCGCAACAATCACTTCAGTGCGGTGACCAACGAGCGTTTTTCCCAGGATGCGCTCGCTATGACCGGCCCCGTATACATCAGCGGTATCAAAAAAGTTTACCCCCAAATCCAGGGCACGCTGGATGGCCCGGATGGACTGATTGTCGTCCACATCTCCCCAACCAACCGGTCGACTCCCGCGCCAGAAAGGTCCCCCAATCGCCCAACACCCCACACCCATCCCGCTGACCTCAATTCCACTACGTCCTAACTTTCGAGTTAACATGTGAAATTCCCTTTTCTATCGCAACCACCACTTTAGTTGTCAACAGCGCCAATAACATTATCATGCACGGGTCAGCACACTGGTGTATTGCCTTTCAATGGCTTTCAACAAAGTGGTGTAAGCATCTGCAAAGGCTTTAACACCCTCCTCTTCAAGTTCATGCGTCACTTGATCCACGGATATGCCCAGAGCTTCCAAGGATTTCAAAACATGCTGGGCTTTCTCGATATCCTCCTGAAGACTTAAGCGCACCTCCCCATGATCCCGAAAGGCCTCCAGGGTGTGTGGAGGCACTGTGTTGACCGTATCGGGACCGATAAGCTCCTCCACGTAGAGCACATCACGATAGGCGGGGTTTTTCGTGCTGGTGGAAGCCCACAGGGGTCGTTGCAGCCGAGCGTTTTGTTTCTTCAACTCCCTAAACCGTTGCGTGTTAAACGTATCTAAAAATTGCTTGTAAGCCAGTCGGGCATTGGCGATCGCAGCTTTACCGTAGAGGGTGACAAGTTGTTCATTGCGACGGTCGCTTTTCTTAGAAATCTCCTGCAGGCGAGCATCTACTTTCGTGTCCACCCGCGAGACAAAAAAGGAAGCTACCGAGGCAATCGTGTCTATCGGCAAACCATACTGGATTCGTTGTTCCAAACCCCGCATATACGCATTCATTACCTCTGCATATCGTTTGCGCGAAAAAATCAAGGTCACATTAATGTTGATCCCTGCTGCAATCGCCTGAGCAATTGCAGGGATGCCGCCCTTGGTTGCGGGGATTTTAATCATCAAGTTCGGACGACCTATCATCTCCCAGAGACGTTTCGCTTCTGTGACAGTTGCTTCGCTATCATCTGCCAGGTAAGGGTCGACCTCTAGGCTTACATATCCGTCACCGCGGTTGCTTTCTTGATATAGTGGTATAAAAAGGTCAGCAGCAGCGCGGATATCTTCGACCGCCAAACGGTAAAAAATCTGTTCCGTGGATAATTCGGAATGGGCCAACGATGACAAAGCAGCATCATAGTCGTCTGAATTAGTAATTGCTTTATTAAAAATGGCTGGGTTTGACGTCACACCCCGGATATCGCCACGGGTGATCATCTCTTCCAACTCGCCGCTAACCAATAAACGACGTTGAATATTGTCATACCAGAGCGATTGCCCGGTATCATGTAGTTTCTGGATTGGATTCACCATTCACCTCCTGGATCGAATGCAAACAACCTGGCTAAACACCCAGCCTGTTGCGTCTCAGGATTTCACCGCCTGTCTGAAGCGTAGAAACTTCATAACCCGGAAGAGGTAAAAGTCGCTCGTGGATCGAATCTAGGATCCACTCCACCTGAGGGAAGAACGCCTCCTCCAGTTCTGCTGGGGGCGTGATCCAGTTTCGGGCTCCGACAACTACGGGAGGGCCATCTAGATAATCGAAGGCCAGCTGGCTGATGTTTGATGCCATCGTGTGCAGAAAAGAACCACGCTCGCAAGCGTCTGATGCCAGCACGATCTTGCCTGTTTTCTTCACCGACTCTATTATTTTCTTGTAATTCAGCGGGTTGATGAACCGGGCATCCATCACTTCGGTGGAGACGTTGTGCTTCTCTTCCAACTCCTTGGCAGCTTCAAGAGCACGATAAAGCGTCGCGCCGATGGTCACAAGGGTCAGGTCATTTCCGGATTTTCTGACAATCGGTTCTCCCATCTCCACTTCGTAATATTCCTTTGGGACGCCACCTTTAACAAAACTTTCCGTTTCACCGTACAATCGCTGGCTCTCAAAGAACACCACCGGATCTGTACCCCGCAACGCCAAATTCAGCATACCTTTAGCATCGTAAGGGGTAGCCGGGAACATCACCTTCAAACCGGGGATGTGCGCCACGAGGGATGTCCAGTCCTGGGAGTGTTGCGCTCCATACTTGTTTCCAACAGAAACCCTCAATACCAGCGGCATCTTGAGCAAATTCGCCGACATGGCCTGCCATTTAGACATCTGATTGAAAATTTCATCCCCGGCCCTTCCCATGAAATCGCAATACATCAATTCGGCGACTACCCGCCCCCCAGAAAGGGCATAACCAACTGCAGTCCCGGCAATGGCCCCTTCTGAGATGGATGTGTTGAACAAGCGATGGTAGGGGAGGCATTCGGTCAAGCCCCTGTACACACCGAACGCGCCGCCCCAGTCCCGGTTCTCCTCACCATAGGCGATCATAGTGGGGTCTTCATAGAATCGATGCATCATCGCCTCAAAAAGCGCCTCGGCGTACGTAACCGTCCTAAGTTTGGGCAGCGGCTTCCCGTTCTCGAAACCAAAACGATGCTTGCTGAATGTAACCTTCAGACGGGATTCCTCCTTGGGAATGAGAACTTCAGGTTCGCCTTCCGCCATCCGGTCCCGGAATTCATCGGAGAACATCATCCCCCCAATAGTGTCCACTTGGGTGTTCACGCGTGGGGATGTCTCCAATGACGCTGCTGCTTCCATGACCTTTTCCAGCCGTGAAATGATATCCTTATGGAAGGAGTCCAAACGCTCGTCGTCCGTAATACTGTTATCTAGTAGATATTCGCGATAAGTCACCAGTGAGTCCAACTGAAGCCACTGTTCAATTTCCTCTCTGGTCCGGTATGAGGAAGAGTCTGATGGTGAGTGACCAGAAAATCGATAAGTAATCGTGTCCAACAGCACCGGTCCCTGGCCGTCCAGCAATATTCTCTTTTTCCTTTCGATCGCGTCGGCAACAGCAAGAGGGTTATAGCCGTCAACGCGCTCCGCATGCATGGCTTCGGGATTAACGCCGAGACCGACGCGGGCGAGCACCCCAAAACCCATGGTCTCACCCATGGGCTGCCCTCCCATGCCGTAGAAATTATTGACAAAATTAAAGAGTATGGGAGGTGCTCCCCCGATATCCTTGTTCCACAACGTGTGGTACTGATCCATCGAAGCGAATATCATCGCCTCCCACACCGGTCCACAGCCCATTGCCCCATCGCCAATATTTACGATGACAATACCTGGCTTCCGGTTGGCACGCTTGAACAGTGCAGATCCTGTGGCGATATCAGCAGAGCCACCCACGATGGCATTATTTGGCATGACGCCAAACGGTGGGAAAAAGGCATGCATCGAACCCCCCATGCCTTTGTTAAAGCCATATTCGCGGCCGAATATCTCTGCCAGGGTGCCATAAAGAACGTAGTTAATTGCTAGATCCTTCACATCACCACTAGTGAATTTCTCTACCACGCGCAATGGCCTGCCATCCATGTAGGATTCCATAATAGCGACAAGATCCTCTTCGCTGAGTCGTTCAATCGTGGAGAAACTCTTGGCCAATATTTCACCATGGCTGCGATGCGATCCAAAGATAAAATCATCCGGAGCGAGATGAAAACACTGCCCGACGGCAGCCGCTTCCTGACCGATAGACAGGTGAGCTGGACCTCTATGCTGATACTCGATGCCGTGATAAGAGCCCTCCCTTTTTATCAGATCAAGCATGGTCTCAAATTCCCGAATATAAATCATGTCCCGAAAAATTCGAACCAGGTTCTCCTTGCCAAATTTCTTTATTTCCTCTTTTGGATCTGATATGTAAGCGTTTATCGGGATATTTACGGATTCAATAACAGATTTTTGACGAACCTCACCAGGATCAATTGGGATTGACTTGGGCATGGATTTTTCCTCTAAAAACTTTCAACAAGTTGCTATTTGCTATAAGAAAACTTCCTGATTATGTCTAAACCTCAAAAATCGTGTCCCTGAGCATCTCGGATACTGTCGGATGGGGGAAAACAACTTCCTTTATGTCTTTTACTCTAAACTCATCTTCTATCATCGCTGCTGCGCCAAAGATCATCTCTGAGCATGTGGATCCGATCATGTGCACACCTAATAACACACACGTTTTGCTATCCACAACCATCTTACACAACCCCCTCTTGCCAATGTTCTCGGCCAGGAAGCGACCATTTATCGTCATGGGCATCTTAGCGATCTTTACTTCAAGCCCTTTTTCTCGCGCCTGGGCTTCACTTAACCCTACTGAGGCCACTTCTGGGTGGGTATAGACAACCCAGGGGATAGCATGGTACCGCATTGTGTCATCATAACCAAACATATGGTTAACTGCAACTTCCCCCATTCGCGAGGCGGAGTGGGCCAACATGGATTTCCCGGTCACATCGCCAATGGCATACACCCCAGGTATGTTGGTCTGCATAACATCGTTGACGCGAATACCTACGCGGTCTAAGTCAAGATCGATTCTTTCCAGTCCCAGCCCCCCAACGTTTGGTTGTCTCCCCACGGACATCAGGACGAGCTCAGCAGGGATGGTGTGCAATTGGTCTTGTTTCTTGAATGTCAATTCATCCACTCCGATGGATACCACCTCGCTGTCCAAGTGAAAACTCACTTTCTTCATGGAGCGGCGCAGCAGACGGGCAATTTCTGCATCAATATTCGATATAATCTCTGGGAGTAGCTCGATGACGGTCACTTCAACACCAACATTCGAAAAAAAAGAAGCGAACTCACAACCAATCACCCCACCGCCAATCACGATCAGGCTTTGGGGTAAACGATCGATATTCAACAGCTCGCTGCTGGTGACCACATGAGGTTGGTCAGCCCCGGGAACCGGTAAATGAATAGGCGTAGACCCAGTGGCGATCAGGATATTTTTCCCAGAGTACCTTTGGCCTTCAACCTCAATAGTGCGGCGGTCCACAATTGAGGCCATTCCATGCAAGACTTCGACATTGAAGCGCTCCATCTGATAAGCAACCCCATCGCGTAATGTTTGGACGACCTTCTTTTTATGGGCCATGACCGTGGTCAGGTCGAAGCGCGGGTTGTCTACCAAAACACCATATTCTTCTGAACCCTTCGCTTGAACGAACAGTTTTGCAGCATGAAGCAGCGTCTTGCTTGGAATACAACCCTCATTTAAACAAATGCCACCGAGGTGCTTTTTTTCTATGAGCAAGACGCTCTTCCCCATAGCCCCAGCCCGCTCTGCAGCGATATAGCCACCTGGTCCAGCCCCAATGATGATGACATCATAGTCTCTTTTAGACATAAACAAGACCTCTACCCATTATCGTTTCAACATTTCACAAGGCCAACAAAAGATCAATTTGCGCGATTCCTTCGGATAAAGTCCGCAAGAAACGTGCACCCGGAGCTCCATCGACGGCTTGATGGTTAATAGTCAGGGACAGGCCCAGGTGAGGGATAAATTCAACCTCTCCATCACGCTCCACGGGCTTTAGATTTACATTCCCAACTCCCAGAATGCCAACTTGTGGAGGATTCAAGATCGGGGTGAAATTTTCTATACCAAATACTCCCAAATTTGAAACCGTGAATGTGCCCCCACTCAACTCATCGGGGGATATTTTTCCATCCAGACACGCAGCAGAAAGCCGCTCTGCTTCCAGAGAGATTTTTTCCAAGCTTAATCTGTTGGCGTTATGGATTACGGGAACAATCAATCCGCGTGGGGTGTCAACGGCAAAAGCAAGATGCACCTTTCGGTATTGGTAAATTGTGTCCTCTTGGTATAGGGCGTTAAGCTCCGAATGCTGTACGAGTGTCCTGGAAACAACATACAGGATTAGATCGTTGATCGAAACCTTTTGTAAGCCGAGCTGCTCTGGACTATTCTTCAAGCGTTTTCGGTATGCCAGAAGCGCCCTGGCGTCTGCAGAGGCGTTCAAGGTGAGCTGCGCCGTTGTTTGTAAGGAGCTCAGCATACGCTCTGCAATAATCCCACGCACACCTCTAACCGGAATCGCTACGACTTCATCCCCATCGGCCTGGATTTCTGGAACGCCAACTTGAGGCGCAGGTTCAGCAAAAAGGTCGCGGGTAGTCACCCTACCCCCAATACCGGTGCCCTGTACAGGAACATCTAAACCGCGCTGAGAAGCAATGGCAGCCGCAAGCGGTGTTGTAGGCTGTCGGCTTTCCAGCACAGCAAGCACATCTCTTTCAATAATCCGCCCTCCAGGGCCGGTACCCTGGACATCGATCAAACGAACCTCTCTCTCCTTTGCCAGATTTCGGGCTCGCGGCGAGACCCCAGTCTCAATTTCCAAAACAGCGCCCGCATCTTGAAAAGTGGGAACTTCTTGGCTATATTCTCTAGGAGCATCAACAGAAATTGAGTCGGGAGCTACTTCTTCATCCGTAGCCGCTCTTGGTGTTGTTGTTTTCTCATCCCCAATGCTATCTGGATGCAAACTGCTTATATCCTCTCCAGTCTCACCTATAGCAGCGATATGGGTCAACACAGGAACATCGTCCCCTTCTTGGAAAAACACGTCGAGCAAAGTACCAGAAGCGGGGCTTTCTACCTCCATCACAGCCTTATCTGTTTCGACCTCACAAAGTGGTTCCCCCTTCACAACCTGATCACCCACCTGCTTCTTCCAACTGATGATAATTGACGTTTCTACGGTTTGGCCTAATTTCGGCATGATCACTGGAGTAGCCATAGGTTATCCCTCGAACTGTGTTAAGCGATTCCCGAATTTCAGTTAGCTAGGTGTGTCGATCGGGTTCACTCCAAGGTCCGATTTCATACCATCACAACCTGCGTACCCGTCGAACGCACCTGCTCGACGATGTCGACCGGGGCCTTGGCATCGGTGATGATACGGTTTATTTGAGCGAGAGAGGCAAAGGAGGCTAAACCAACCCTGCCCCATTTGGTGGAATCTAGAACAGCGATCACCTGACGACACATAGCAATCAGGGGTCGCTTCAAGCCGGCTTCGTCCAGACTGACATCAGTTAGACCGTCCTTAGCAGTGACTCCATGCGCGCCAAAAAAACCCTTCTGGATGTTAAACTCTTGAAGCATTTCTAAGCTATCTGTGCCCACCAATGAAGCTGTGTCTCGCCGCAGCCTTCCACCGGGCATAACCACCGTAACGCCCGGGGCATCCAACATCTCCTGGGAAACGATTAGGCTGTTGGTAATGATCGTAAGCAGGCGGTGATCTTTAAGATTCTGCGCGATTGCAAGGCAAGTGCTGCTGCTATCCAAGATGATGGCATCACCATCGGAGACCATCTCCGCAGCGAACTTACCTATTTGATTCTTTTCCTCCACTTGTCGTTGACGGCGCAACGCCAGAGAAAGCTCGAAGAAACCACCACTGTTAGCCACAGCACCCCCATGGGTACGAACTAGCAAGTTTCCTGTCTCAAGCGCTTGTAGATCATTCCGGATGGTCACCTCCGATACGCCTAACTGCTGGCTCAGTTCGGTTACAGCGACCCGCCGCTTTTGGTTGACTAACTTGATTATTTCCCGCCGTCGCTCTTCTAAATACAAATCCTTTATCCCTTCACTTGATTTCGAATACTTGATTATACTTTCGATTCCTTTCATTTTATAACATAATAATAGTTCTGTCAAGACAAAAATGAACGAAAACGGAAATCGTCTGGATGTTATAGGGGTGTCAATCCGAAATATGGGCGGGGGAGCTCGGTTTGCGCAGCGGAATCAAGAACACCAGCCCCACCCCAAGGATCAAGATGACCGTTAAATACATGACATAGGAGAGATCAAAGGTTTCTGCAACAAGACCGATGATCATGGGACCAGCGAGTTTTCCCAATCCTACACCGGTCACGAATATCCCAGAGATCACACTGATGAAACTTGTATTTTGACCGCTGGCATACACCAGCAAAGCTGGGTAAATACCAGCCATAAATAACCCTACCAGCCCTAACCCTATCAGGCCAAAGAGAGGATGGCGTGTGACGAGAACGACCAGCAAAGACAACGCTGTCCCAATTACTTGTGCAATGATGATCTTTTTTGGACTGATTCCAGGTGGAAGACGGGTATTTACGATACGCCCGGCAAGCATCGACAGCCAAAAAATTGCCAAGCCAACACTTGCTACATGCGGTAATAGGATCTCCTCCTGGCGCATATAGGTTGTCACCCAGCCGGTAACCCCCTGCTCCGTTGCCAATAGCAAAAATGCTCCCACCCAGGCCTGGAAAACCAACTGGTTCCGGAACCATTGCCATAGAGATATCTCCTCCACAACCCCAACAGCTGAAACCTTGAGTGAAGGCTGTCGAAGTAAAATCCCAAACAAGAACAGAATCAGGCTGGCTGGAATCAAATAGCCAACCCGCCAGGGTACCCCCTTGGAGAACAAAAAAGCGATCAGCATTGGACTCACGAACGCTCCAATACCAAAGAAAAAGTGGATGAGGTTGAGCTCACGGGCAGCTTGACGGGGGTAAATCTCTACAATCAAGGCGTTTCCGCTAGTTTCGATCAACCCATTGACGACACCGAAAAATAGAGCACCCAACAACAGGATCGGAATAGCAGGCGCCACGGCGATCAGCAGCAAGCTTAGCCCTAAACCAAGAACGCTGAAAGTGAGAGTACGAGTGATGTCCAGGGCTCTAGCAAACATCCCACCTGTCATACCTGCTAAAATAACCCCCACCGCTGGAATAGCTATGAACAAGCCAGCAATGGATGGAGTCAGGTGAAATGTGAGCATTACTTCGGGTAAAACAGCACCCCCTAACACAGCCGCAATGCCGTTCATTACAAAGCAAAGCCAACACAGCCTCGTCCAGGTCCTAACAACCTTTGATCGCGTGTCTCTTTGTGTCGTAACTTCCATGATGCGCTACATGCATTGTTCATCTGGTGCTTGCTTTGCTCAGTTTTGTCTTAGCAATCCCATTACACTGGTCAAAACCAATTCTCAGCCTAGAAAGACAACAATAGCACTCCATGTTTTCATCTGAGCATTCTTGACTCATTTGAGAGTCAATCTTATTGTGCGCTAACTAGCACCAGATGAATTTTTTTCATCCATCGCGATAAAATCTTCAACTTTTTGGCGGGCAATATCGTCAGTGAATTGTTGGGGGGGTGATTTCATAAAATAAGCAGATGGGCCGATGAGCGGCCCAGCAAGAGTTCGATCTAACGCCAATTTAGCACAGCGAACAGCATCAATCATCACGCCAGCGGAGTTTGGCGAATCCCATACCTCTAACTTAAGTTCGATGTTCAAGGGGGTATCTCCAAAAGCGCGTCCCTCCATGCGAATGTGACACCATTTTCGATCCGTCAACCAGGGAACGTAATCACTCGGTCCCACATGTACGCTATCATCTCCCATTTCATAAGGCAGTTGACTAGTCACGGCCTTGGTTTTCGATATCTTCTTCGATTCTAGGCGTTCGCGTTCGAGCATGTTATAGAAATCCATATTGCCGCCAAAGTTTAGCTGGTACGTTCGATCCATATGAACTCCGCGGTCTTTGAATAAATTC
>JASFVL010000351.1:0-4649 GCA_050049875.1 Anaerolineales bacterium | reverse complement strand
GCCCCCGTGGAGCTGGTCGCCATAGGCGGTTGAACCCAACTGCACGCTTGCTGGAGTAGTGCCCCACAACCACACCCCACGTTCTTCTTCCTGACAAGTCTTGCGTACACACCATCCTAAAAGATAGTTGCAAAGGCGTGCGAGTTGTTGTAAACTTTGAGTGGAATCACCCGTGGATTGACTCCGATCTTTAAGTACCTGCCGCCGCCTTTGGGAGCTTTCCAATCCTTGGGAAGTTCAAGCTGCGGCAAGAGCTCGCTTTCAAAGCACCCTAATGCCTCTTCAGGCAGCCCGGAATCACCGGACTCGAGCGAATGTCATGGGAGAGTCGAGATGATGCTCAAACGCTGGTCGCGCCTACTTTTGATTGTTTTTTCACTGGTTGGCATCACGTTGAATGCCTGCAACATGCCGCGTGAGACAACACCGACACAAACCGCTGCAAGCGAAGCTGGTTTGATTCACACTTACGCGGCCCAAACTGTGGAGGCGGAGATGACCCAAGCCGCCAGCGGTGGAGAGATCGCTACCGTGGCCTCGCCAACCACTGGTGGGACCACGAGTACCGAACCCCCCGCTGCGCCCACAGACACCCAACCCTCAACGACGGAAGCCCCTCCAGCAGCCTCCGACACGCCTGCACCCAGCCCAACCCCCACAGAAATCCCTTGCGACCGTCTGACCTTCGTCAAGGATGTAACTATTCCCGATGGGACCGAGTTTTACCCCGGGGAGACGTTCAAAAAGACCTGGCGGTTGAGAAACAACGGCTCCTGCACTTGGACGTCCGGCTACTCGCTGGTTTTCGACAGCGGCAACGCCATGGGTGCCCCGGCAGCCCAGCAGCTGACCAGCAGCACGGTTGCCCCTGACCAGGAGATCGATGTTTCGGTAAACTTGACCGCCCCTGACGAAGGGGGGACCTATCGCGGGGATTTCAAACTGCGAAACCCCTCCGGGGTTGTCTTCGGTTGGGGAGAGGAGGCCAAAAGCTTCTGGGTTGAGATCGAAGTGGTGGAGGTGACCGGATTGATGTTCGATTTTGTCGCCCAGGCCTCCTCCGCGGATTGGGGCAGCGGCGTTTCCCCAGTGAACACATCAGGACCCGGGGAAACGGAACTGACCTTCGGTGGACCGGACAGCGATCCGGAAGGTTTTGCGATGATCAAGGACGCGATAAAATTCGAGGGCGGCGGGACGTCCGGCAAGCTCCTGGAAACCCATCCAAAAATGCAGAATGACGGCTATATCATCGGGCGCTTCCCCGAGTACAAAGTCCTTTCTGGCGACCACATTACAGGTAGGATAGGCTTCATCGCCAAGAACGATGGCTCCTGCGGCGCTGGAGATGTCATCTTCCAGATCAATTACACCGAAGGGGACGATCTGGATAGCATGACTGTGCTCGAAGATTGGGAGGAAACCTGCGACAACGCCATGCGATCCATCGATGTTGATCTTTCCGCTCTGAAAGGCGAAACGGTTCATTTCTACCTGATCGTCTTGGCTAATGGTGGCGCCTCAGAGGATTGGGCGATATGGTCTTCCTTAGGGGTATTCAGGTAAAAGTAGGCAGATTCGCCAGCATGGTGAAAATAGGGTAGAATCTTGCAGCAATCTAAAATCCAAGGAAAAAACGATGAGCGATAAGGGTTCTGCCCAAGATGTAATAGATTCTTACCGCAAGCGCCAGGCGAGGGCCGAGCGAATGCCTAAAATCGTACTCGGTATCGCCGCTGCGCTACTGGTGATTGGCGCTGCAATTCTTATATTCTGGTTGACCGGCGCCGAGTTCCCAACCGCCAGCCTGCTGGCGACGGATACTCCAACACCAACAGAGACGCTAACACCTTCTCCTGTCCCCCCGACGGCGACAGCTAGCACAACGCCTACACAAGCACCTCCCACGGACACCCTTGAACCCACACTGACCCCCACCCTATCCGGTCCGGTGATTTACGTAGCCCAAGAGGGGGACAGCCTTTCTTCCATCGCTGACAGGTTCCAAATTGACATCCTGGTGCTGCTGGAACTCAACCGCGAGCGCTTGAACCTCGACCCAGGGAACCCCATCATCCGGGTTGGAGATGAAGTCCTGATCCCCGCTCCCAACACTGAACTACCAACCCCCACGCCGCTGCCAGAGGGGCTGCCGCGCGGGACGAGAATCGAGTATATGGTGCGCCCCGGCGACACACTCGAACTCATCGCCCTCGAGTTCAACAGCACCGTAGAGGACATCTTGGAAGAAAACGAGGATTTGGAAGACCCCAACGCAATCTTCGTAGGGCAGATCTTAACCATTAGGGTCAACCTGGTCACGCCGGTGCCCACGGAGGAAGGTCAGGAGGAAGCCCCCGAATCAACACCGGGCAGCATCGCCACCCTGACACCCGAAGCGACTGAGACACCGGGAAACTAACCGTCCTCAAGACGCATACCAACTGATGGGGGGCGGGATTATCCCCCGCCCCATTTTAATATCCTATCGGTTGCATTTAACACAGCAATATTCCCATCCCCTTGACAACGGCAAGCGAAACGCGGCGATGGATATCGGCCTAATCATTTATGACAACCTGGGTAGACGCTCGGGGGGTTACCTGTACGATCGCAAACTGGTCGAACATCTGCGCACACAAGGCGACAGGGTCAAAATCATATCCCTGCCGGGGAGGAATTACCCCAAGCACCTCAGCGACAACTTATCAAAATCTCTACTGCAGCAGCTTACACAAGAAACTTTTGATGTGCTCCTGCAGGACGAACTCAATCACCCATCCCTCTTCTGGCTTAACCGCCGCATACGCCGCCACAACCGTCAGGATGAGCCCGCCAATTATCCCCTGATCTCCATCGTCCACCATCTGCGCAGCAGCGAAGGGCAGTCACCTTGGCAGAAGCGCTTCTACCGTTGGGTGGAACGGTGGTATCTCAATAGCGTAGACGGCTTCATCTTTAACAGCCAGACCACCCGCCGAAGCGTGGAAACGCTGGCGATTGAAGGAAGACCCAGCGTGGTAGCTTACCCAGGGAAGGACCACCTCAAAGCCGAGATCCAAGCGCACGAGATCGCCCAGCGCGTCGAGGAACCAGGTCCGCTGCGCATACTTTTCATTGGAAATGTGATCCCCCGCAAAGGTCTCCACACCATTTTAGATGCTTTACGATCCCTGCCTCCGGAGATGTGCAGGCTGACGGTGGTTGGCAGCTTAACCGAGGACCCAGTGTACGCCAACACGCTTCTAAAGCAGGTGAATCAGATGGGATTGGGCGGGCGCGTGGAGGCGCTCGGCTCGATCAGCGATGGAGAACTCAGCAACCAACTCCAGCAGCACCAGCTCCTGGTCATGCCCTCCTCCTACGAAGGATTTGGAATCGCCTACTTGGAGGCGATGGGGTTTGGTCTACCGGTGATTGGCACCCAGCGCGGCGGGGCCAGTGAGATCATCACCTCAGGCGAAAACGGGTACTTAATCGCCCCCCAAGACAGTGAAGCATTAACCGCTCACCTTCAAGAGCTGCACCAAGATCCCCAGCGCTTGCTGACGATGAGCTTAGCGGCGCGCCAACGCTACCAGGCACACCCCACTTGGAAGCAAAGTGGCGAGAGGATACGATCATTTTTAAAAGGCCTCGCACAATCGAAGAAGAAGGATGGGGAATTGTAAGGTAGAAATTCAATGACCCGCCCTGAGAAATATTCTTTCACCCGCTACCTAGCCTCCAAAAAGAGTGTGGACGACCGCGCCCTGAACCGCGGCGTGTGGGATCAACTGGCGCGGGCTCTGCCCCCGAGCACGCCCGAAGGACGGCTGCGCGTTCTCGAGGTCGGTGCGGGGATCGGCACTATGCTGACCCGTATGGTGGAGTGGGGGCTGCTGGCATACGCCGATTACACCGCATTGGACTTGCAGCCCGAAAACATCGCCGTGGCGCGCCACCAGATGCCCGAGTGGGCTGAGAGCCTAGAACTAAATGTCTC
This sequence comes from Anaerolineales bacterium, assembly GCA_050049875.1. GTDB lineage: Bacteria > Chloroflexota > Anaerolineae > Anaerolineales > UBA11858 > JASFVL01. The sequence continues at coordinate 664 of JASFVL010000351.1, read as the reverse complement.
AGCCCCTTCAGGGGATAGAATCGAGTTCACCGGCAGTGGCCTAAGGATCAGCCTCAAACTGATAGCCGATGACCTATACCACTTCCTCGACGAAGGGGCGGGCACCTCAACGTGGGACCTGCTGGTAGCCCACGCTTTCCTGGACCTAGTGGACCTACCCACGACCGTGCCCCCCTTGCTTTCAACCCTGGGGGATGAAGGTTTGTTTTATTTCAGCCTCAACTTCGACGGTGTGAGCATGTTTGAACCAGTCATCGACGCCGGGTTAGACTCACAGATCATCTCCTTGTACCACCGCAGCATGGACGAGCGCGGCGTGAACGGTAAACCTTCAGGAAATAGCCGCACCGGGCGTCTTCTGTTCACCCAACTCAAGAACGCTGGCGCACAGATTTTGGCGGCAGGAAGCTCCGACTGGATCGTTTACCCCCAGTCTGGGGGCTATCCCGGCGATGAGGCCTACTTTCTGCACTTCATCATCGAAACGATCCACCAGGAGCTCAAGGGAGATCCCCAACTGGATTCAAGGCAGTTCAGCTCATGGATAGAAAAACGCCACGCTCAAATCGAGCGCGGCGAATTGATCTATATCGCTCACCAGTTGGACTTCGCAGGAATGGTCAGAGATTCCACTGCTGGCGTGAAGTAGTGACACCCAGAGGCG
>JASFVL010000350.1:0-4652 GCA_050049875.1 Anaerolineales bacterium | reverse complement strand
TCTAACTCTCGGCGCTCTTCTATACTTAGATTGACATGATACTTTTTTCTAGGCATCTTCAGGGTCTCCTTTCACCCTGAAGGTTGCATGTTTTAGTCCATCTTATTCATATGGACTTACCACTAGTTATGTAGGTCAAGCGTTTGACTCTCTCGCCGTTGGTGTCCGTTATATAAATCTCGTTGTTGCCATCGCGAAATGATGTAAAAGTGACCCATTCCCCCGAGGGGGAGAAACAGGGGGCTAGATTATCCCCTCCGTCTGTAATTTTGCGCAGCCCACTGCCATCCACATTAACAAGATAAATATCCCGGTCTCCTGGTGGACCGGCATAGAAGGCTAATGTGGTGCCATCTGGTGACCAAGAACTGCGCCCGCCCATCTCGGATAGGTTTGTCACTTGGCGGATATTACTACCGTCTGCGTTCATAATGAAAAGTTGACGATCTCCGCTGCGGGTGGATGCAAAAGCAATCTGTTCTCCTTCCGGCGACCAAGTGGGATCAATATCATCATGGGGCAAGTTGGTTAGTGGGTGGGGATTACTGCCATCACGCTTCATAACCCATATGGATTGGTTCTTACCGCTCGCGTTGGTAAAGACGACCCTTCGACCGTTGGGGGATATCTCGGGTGCAAACAGACTGCCGATGTTTTCGGTCAGCCGGGTGAGATTACTACCATCGATTTTCATGCTGTAAATTTCAAAAAGACCATCTCGCCGGGATGAAAATACGATTTCTTGACCATCAGGAGAAATGGAGGGGTAAAAATCTGTTGCTAGACTGTGTGTAAGTCGGCGGCTAACCTCGCTACCAGCACTCAACAAGCAAATTTCATCGAACCCTTCAATAAAGCAAGTGTAAACAATCTTACCTTCCGGGGGGACCCCTTGGGTGGCGAGTGGGGGGATAGTTGGTATTGATGTTTGTGATGGTTGGGTTGGTAGTGCAGTTACATCCTGCTGAGCATCCTTTCCGAGAGTGGTAGTTGGGAAGGGGTAAGGCTGATTGGGGTGTTGCTGAGTGTATCAAGCAAGGGTACATCTGTGATGAATGGCACCACTCCTACGGGGGCACGCTTCCTGATCCACAACAAAGCGCCCCCCAATACCAGACATGTCCATATCGCTAATGCGATTGTCAGGATAACAAGTGTGCGGAGTTCACTGATTTTAAAGGGAAATTTCATACTAAAGTTGCCTTTGTGGGGATTTAAACACTGCACTCAAGTATACTCGAACTATGCATGCGGCTGTGTTTTTAGATCGCGATGGGGTGCTCATTGAAAATCGTGAGGACTATGTTCACACCTGGGAAGATGTCGCTATTTACTATGGGTATACAGGTTTTAGACCACTGTGACTGGGATGACAGGTGGGGGAAACGACGAGAGGGGACACTGGTAATGCTCAGGTTAAGGCGTGAATGAAAAGGAAGGTCAACAGCATCCTCATCACCTCACAGATGTAGAATAAACAACACAATAATACAGCAATACAACAATCAAATAAATGTTTGTATAGGATATTTACCCAAAAAGTTGGACAAAAGGAAATGTGATAAGATGACCTCCTCAGGGACCTCAAAAACGAGGAGGTTGACATGCCAAAGCGATACTCACCCAAGCTGAAGTTCCAGGTAGTATTGGAGCTGCTGCAAGGGGAGAAAACCGCCGGACAGATTGCCAAGATGTACGGCGTGCATCCCAATTCCGTCAACGCCTGGCGGCGGGAGTTCTTGGAAAAAGGTCCGGAGATCTTCTCTCAGGAGAGCGCGGTAGCGGAGTATGAACGCCGACTTGCGGAGCTGGAGCAGCTGCTGGGCAAGAAAGAAGTTGAGATCGCCATGCTAAAAAACTTCTTGGGCCAGGCCAAATGACAACCGCGGCAAAGGTGGAGCTGGTGGCTTCGGTCCGGGAAGAATACGGTTTGTCAGCGGCCTTGGAAGCCCTCGAACTGCCCCGGTCGAGCTGGTACTATCACCAGCGAGAGAAAGTCTCTTATGCAGAGAAGTACGCCCATCTGCAGGAGACCCTGGAAACGATCGCCCGGAAGCATCCCGAGTACGGCATTCCGCGGGTGACCACAGAACTGCGCGAGACCTACCAGCAAGTCGTCAACCACAAAGTGGTCCAGCGATTACTCAAGTTGTGGGACCTTTCCCTGTTGAGAAGCATGCGGTCTCCGAAGCCCAGTCCGATCCGGCGAGTCATCCTGAAAGCCGGAAAGCGGGCCAATTTGGTCGCCCAGATGAGCCAGATCGGGCCTTTTCAGGTGGTTTACACGGATTTCACGGAGCTGGTGTTCGCCGATGGCACCCGAAAGGCACATTTGATGCCCATCATTGGCCATGCCAGCAAGTTCGCCTTTGGCTGGGCAGTTGGCAAACGAGCCAACACCACCCTGGCCATGAGGGCCTGGAAAAGAGCCAAAGCCATCTTTGACCATCTCCACATCCCAATACCTGGTTTGGTCATGCATCACGACCAGGATTCGGTTTACACCAGGTATGAATGGACCGGACAGCTGCTGTTGGAAGACCAGGTGCGACCCTCTTATGCGTTGAACGGCGCCAGGGACAACCCAGAAATGGAGTCCTTTATCGGGCGCTTCAAAACGGAGAACCGTTCACTGCTGCTGGATGCGCAAACTGTGAAGGAACTGCAAGAGGTCGTCGCCGGACGCATGCAATATTACAACGTTGATCGACGCCATTCCAGCCTCGCTAATCAGCCGCCCCTGGCTTACATCCAGCAGGCTCGTACCCAGTCCACCTGATGTTGGACAGGCAGCAGCCTCCCGAGTGTAGCCCTCCCCGCATCGGCGTCAAGGGACAAACCCTTGACCCTCGCTGCGGCTCAGGCTTTCTCCTCGTCGGCGCTGCCTGTCCAAAAATATATGTTTTTTTGAAGGTTCACAGTGTTCTTTTTATGGTTTCAAACGATTGATTCTCGTCCCTGAGAGTCACAATAAAATCACAAAATCATGTACAGTTTCTTGGGTAAACCCCTATAACAACAATTGTTGTTATTGTTATCGTTGTTGTTTTGGATATGGGGTGTAGTGGGTGAAAATTATATGACCACGAATTTCACAAATGATTTTGAGTTTCTTGAGATCGTTAACCGATGTCGCTGGGGGAGACGGACCATGATGGCGCAGCCTCTGATGGTACCCGATGTAGATGTAAGTTTCGATGACACAGAGGTATCGCAGGCACAGCAGAATTGGGGAAAGAGTTCGGTCGCTCAGCAGGTCCACGAGGCGTTGTACGACTCACACCTCAGGGTGCTGGATGGTTTAGGTTGTCAGAAGTTAAAGATCTGAATAATTCTGGGGTATCTGAATTATATGCTAGATACTATTTTTTTCATATGCGATCACGCGCTGCAGGGTATCATCCAGGTTGATTTTGGGCTGATAACCGATCAGTTCGGCGATTTTGTCGATAGAAGGGACCCGCCGGCGCATATCCTCGAACCCCGGGGCGTAGGCATCTTCGTAATGGATGAATTGGATCTCAGAATTACTCCCAGTAAGGTCGATGATACGATCAGCTAGCTCCAAAATGGTGATCTCTTCGGTAGAGCCGATGTTGAAGACCTGTCCAACCGCCTGGGGATGTTGGGCTAACTCATCCACAGCCCAGATTACATCAGTGACGTCGGCAAAGCAGCGAGACTGCTGCCCATCACCGTAAACCGTGAGTGGGTCACCGCGCAGCGCCTGGCGTACAAAGCGGGGGACGACCATGCCGTAGCGTCCGGTTTGGCGCGGACCGACAGTATTGAAAAGGCGCATGATCACGACCGGGAGACCGAATTGGCGGTGGTAAGCTTGACCGAGGAACTCATCCACAGCTTTTGAGGTGGCGTACGCCCAGCGGCTGTGGGTGGTGGATCCCATCAAGCGATCATCCTGCTCGCTGAAAGGCACCTTTACTCCTTTACCATACACTTCAGAGGTGGAGGCCAGAAGCACCTTGCAACCATAGCGGTTAGCAGTGGTGAGAACCGCATCGGTGCCCATGATATTGGTCTGGATGGTGTGCACAGGGTCTTCGACGATCAATTTGACACCTACCGCAGCAGCCAGGTGGATGACCAGATCGGCCTGGCTGGTGAGGCGATCGAGGACCTGCAGGTTGGTGATGGTCTCTCTGACGAACTGGAATTTGGGTCGGGACCTCAGGTGAGCGATGTTATCAATGCGTCCAGTGGAGAGGTTATCTATGGCGACGACGTTATGACCCTCCTGGATGAGACGCTCACAAAGATGTGAGCCGATGAACCCTGCTCCGCCAGTAACTAATATTTTTTCTTCCAAATCTCTGCCCTCCTATAATATTATACAGACACTATGTAAATTGACAGCTGAGATGATATTCTTAGCATCCTGACGATTCAATAATAACGGATATCATAACTTGGTTCCTCATTTACTCTCAAAAATTATGTGGAAATAATTTGTTCGTGATATTAAGACAGAACTAGAGATAAAACTCATCCTCTTTTATGCGGTTCCTTATATCTCGAGTTTAGACAAAAATTAGGGCGATTTTACCCTTGAGCAAAACCGCCCCTTGGTAGAAAATTGTAATTGTGAAAAACCAAAAATCTACCAAGGAGAACATTAACAAACTAATCGAATT
>JASFVL010000064.1:0-14771 GCA_050049875.1 Anaerolineales bacterium | reverse complement strand
ACCACGATAGGGTCACCTTTGCGCTGCGGCACGCTTACGGGCACGATTTCTTCGCTGAATTTCCCCGAGTCGATGGCTGAAATGGCGCGCTGGTGGCTCGCCAGCGCGAAGGCATCCTGGTCCTCTCTGGAGACGTGCGCCACGTCGTAGATGTTCTCCGCGGTTTCGCCCATAGCTTCGGTGCGGTACATCTTCTCCATCTTAGGATGCGGGTAGCGCCAGCCCAGGGTGGTGTCCCACATGGTCAGGTTTCCCCACGGGTAAGCACGTTCGGCTTTCGGGACCGAATATGGAGCCCGCGACATGCTCTCCACCCCACCGGCGATGTAAACATCCCCCTCCCCAACCTTGATCGCCCGGTAAGCTTGGTTGATGGCGTTCAGCCCGGAGGCGCATAATCGGTTGAAGGTCACTGCAGCCACCTCGACAGGGAATCCGGCTAGCAGCGTGGCCATGCGCGCCACATTGCGGTTGTCCTCGCCTGCCTGGTTGGCGCATCCTAGATAAACCTCTTCGACCAGCGCGGGGTCGATCTCGGTGTGCGCGACGATGGTTTTGAGCACCAAGGCAGCCAGATCATCGGGTCGAATGCTGGCTAAACCGCCCCCCAGATTTCCAATCGGGGTGCGAACGGCATCAATGATAACAGCTTCGGTCATGGGGTACCCTCCGTTGAATCAATGGTTAATGACGAAGGGATTTTACCACCCCTTTAGGCCCGGCTGTTAGCCGCTCCTAGCAGGAAATGGGCATAACGAGCGGCGTTATCGTTCGATTTATAGATTCCGCAATGACTGCATGAATAGATATGGTCTCATTCGCCCCTTCTACGACTTGAGGAAAGTCTTTAAAAATGGTTCGTCATCTTCCCTCAACACTTGGTGTTTATTCCTCTGAACCTCTACGAGTTTGACTAAGTTGGATCTAGAGCACCAGGCTGGATCAAAACTCGACCCCTTCGAAGCGTAGCAACCATGCCTTGGTCTCCAAACCGCCTGGAGCGCTGTAACCGTGCAGACTGCCGTCCGCACCGATAACCCGGTGGCAAGGAATGACCAACGGCATAGGATTGGTAGCCTCCGCCCTACCCACAGCCCGCGCTGCTTTTGGATTACCAATCTGAGCGGCTAATTCGCCATAGGAGCGGGTCTCACCGCGGGGAATAGCCAAGGTGGCACGCAGCACTTGTTCCTGGAAGGGGGTCATCACTGACCAGTCAATCCGCAGGTTGAATGTCCGCCGCTTTCTATTGAGGTATTCGGCAACTTGCTGGGCTGCCTGTTGTGTGTATTCCTCTCCCTGTAAGATTTCTGCCCTGTAGCGTTTGGTGATTTGTTGGATGAATTTCTTTTGATTCGTTCGCAATCCCACCGCCACCAGGCCGCGTTCCGATGCAGCCACCCAGATAGGACCCAAAGGGGTGGTGGCGGATTGGCCGATGAAGATTTTCAATGGTTGACCATGACTTGTCAGATGTTGGTTGTCTATGCTCATTTTTTTTACTCTGAGGTAAGTTTTAATAGTTTGTTACCATATCAATCAGGCCGCGTTCCCGGGCGCGATGTTCGCACCAGAAGAAAACAACCATGGAGAGCAAGGCGAAAAGCGCCGTTAAGCCCAGCAGAATGCCCAGTAGTTGGATATTGCTATACCCTGACAGAGTCGGGAAAGCCTGTGCTACCGAGCCCACCAGGGCGCGCCGCAGTAGTTCCAGCCAGTAGGTGATTGGCATGAAGAAACCGATTGGGCGTAGGTATTCGGGCAGCACGTCTAACGGGAAGATCGCCCCGCTGAATAGGTAGAGCGCGCCAGCGGTAATATCCCCGATGAACCAAACGTGGTTGGCGATCAGCAGGGTCACGCCTGCCAAGATCAGCCCCATCATTGCCAACATAACCACCCCAACCAGCAGCGAGAACAGAAATAATCCCCAGTTTACCGCGGCTAGATCAATAGTTACGTGCAGGAAAAGCACACCAAAAAGGATAGTAATCAGAACGGAGATCGAAGCGATGATGAAGCGTGCCACACCGCGCCCCAGCAAATAAGTGGGCATGTGGAGGGGGGCGACATACATGTACTTGAGCGTTTTGTAGTGCTCTCGGTCGTCGATCACCGCCCAGGAGATGCCTGTCATAACCTGGCCCACATAGATGTAAAAAGCGTTGCCCAGGTAGATGTAAGGGAAGATGGGCGTGTCGAAATTGCCGTTCGTCACAATGCTGTACATCACCACAAGGATGGCTGCTCCAGCCAACGGTTTGACGATCGAATAAATCGCGAATAGGAAGGGATCTGTCCAGTTCGATTCGATTTGCCACCCCAACCAGGACGCCATACGGAAGGACCGCAGGAAGGTTTCACGATCTGGAAACAAGCTTTGAAGCTTGTAGATAGTTGTTTTCCTCATCCGATTTCTTTATCTCCGACTTTCAGTCAGCCGTCCTTGACGAATGGCCAATCGTTCCATGTGTGCCAATAGCATTTTAGCCGCGACCAGGAAAATTATCCCCAATGCAGCTAGGATACCAATCTCTGAGTGTACGTTCAGAAACCCCAAGGTAGCCCCAGAGGGGAACACTAACTGGCGCATGGCGTCCAGTCCCAGTGTGAGTGGGATCACGGAAGCGGTCACCGCGACCCAGAAGTTGAAATTCTTGATGGGGAAGTAGAAACCTGAAAATAAGTACACCGGCTCCTGAGCCAGGTTGGAGAGGTGCCAAGCCTCCCGGCTCAGCAGCAGGAAGAGCGACGCGAACATCATGCCCATGCCGTAGAGCGCCACCATCGCCAACACAAATACCAGGAATAACTGAGTGAAGCTGGTAATTTCGTAGGGAATTTTGAAGATCCATGTGCCCAGTATGGTGATAGTCAACGCGCGCAGGGTGGTCGCAACCATCCCGCCCAGTGCCATGCCCAACAGAATCGCCATCATCGAATTGGGTGCCATGATGTAGAGGGCTAGATTGCCCTGCTCTTTCTCCCAATAGAGTTGGCTGGACATGCTCCAGAGCACATTCATCCAAAAAGCCGTCATCGCGCCGCCCATGACGACGAAACCGATATATTCCTCTGGGGCGTTGATTGCCCTGTAAACGAAAACGTAGGCTGAAACAGCCAGCAGTGGCATGAAGATGTCGAAAAACATCCATGACCGTTCACGCTGCTGGCCGATGATGCGAGGGTATGCGCGCGCCAAAATCGTTTGGATGAACAAACGCCAACCAGTGTTTCTTCGGGTGCTGTTTTCATCCATCGGAGTTTCGCTAATCACTGCTTTCGACCTCCTCCATACTGCGACCGACTAAATCCACGAAGACGTCTTCCAGAGTGGGTTCGCGCTTATTTAAGTTTAGAATGTGCACATCGCTTTCCGTCATTATATTGATCACGCTGCCTAAGGCGTCATCCGCCACCAAGATGAGGTCCAATTCTGCATATCCGTCTTGAGGGCAGTAAGTGGCTTTGCGAACACCCGGTAAACGATCAAATATTGAAACTTCTATTCCATTGAGTGGGCTGAGTTCCATGTGGTAGATGGCATCTTTTTGCAGGTGGCGCTTCAACTTATTAGGTGTGTCGCAAGCCAGAACGCGACCCTGGTTGATGATGGCCACTCGGTCGCAAAGTTCATCCGCTTCGACCATATAATGGGTTGTCAGCAGCAAACTGCGCTTTGAATCCTCGTCAATCCATTGGCGGATATATGCCCTAACATCTCGAGAGGCGCCTACATCCAACCCAAGAGTGGGTTCGTCAAGGAAGAGCACTTCGGGATCCGTCATGAATCCGCGTACAATGTTCATCTTCTGGCGCAATCCAGTAGAGAGGTCCGACGACTTGGTGTTGATGCGATCCTCCAGCCCCACGACCTCCAGCAACTCTTTGATACGCTGGTTCGCTTCTTTTGAAGGGATGCCGTAGAATTGCGAGAACATCCACAAATTCTCGCGCACGGTTAGCAAACCATAACCTGAAGCCTCCCCACCTGAGACCATGTTGATGCGCGAGCGAACCTTCTGGGGATTTTTGGTTACATCAACCCCCGAAACCCAAGCTCGGCCCTTTGTTGGCGCAAGCAAAGTGGTTAAAATTTTGATCAAGGTGGTTTTTCCCGCTCCGTTAGGTCCCAGTAAACCAAAAAGCTCTCCCCGCTTGATTTCTAGGTTGATTCCCCGCAGGGCGATCAACTCCTTGGAGTCCGATTTCTTTACTCCACGCAGCTTGTAAACCCTGCCGAGATTCACGGTTCGAATTGCTAAATTCATGCTGAAATCCGAAAATTTTGCATTATTGTCGGGTGATCGTAGGGTAATCGTAGGGTAATCGTCAAGTAGCGCTTAACGCTACCTGGTAATATTTCTTTTGAAGGGCGATTTCTCTTCTTCTCCTCCTTAGAGAGAGCCGGGAATGGCGAACCCGGCTCTCATTGATTCTACACCTTAATCCGCTTCTGCGAAGACGAAAATATAGCCGTTGGGGTCTTTTACAGCCACTTCTTTCATTCCGTAGAAGGTGGTGTGTAATTCTTTTAAAACCGTGACCTGATCCTTGATTCTGTCATAGAACGCTTCGAGGCCATCCATCCGCAGGTAAAAAGTTAGTGATCCCCCTATGGGTGTCCCCTCGAAGACCGGAAGCTCTTCGCTGAGGCTTTCCCGATCCTGGAGCATAATCTCCACATCTCGGCTTCGCATGCTTGCCCATGCAAATTTACCTTCTTCTGGCACCGTCTGGGATAGTTCGAACCCGAACACGTCTTCATAAAATGTGATTGTCTGGTTCACATCTTCGACCATCAGGTTGGGGGTCAGCGTTTTGATCATCGAAAGAACTCCTTAATTTGCATATTTATCCAAAATAAATTCCAAATCCTCTGAGCTTGTATAACTTGCATCCTGAATTTTAGTTTTCGTCTTTTGCACCGCTGCCTCATCCCCGTCGACGAATATGATGGGGATTTGGTTCGTCGCTTTGAGGGTGCGCAAGTGACGCGCGGTTTCTCTCCCGTGGGATGGCAGGCGCGTCAGGTAAATCACAACGGCTTTTGGTGATTGCGCTTTGATCGTCCTACAGGCTCTTGCCCCGTCTTCGGCTTCAACTTCCACCTCCCAACCCCAGGACCGCAGGATATTAGCGCGTTCCTCAGCCTGCTTTTCATTCCAGTGAACAAGGAAGATTTTTCCACTCATAATCATACACCCAGTTCAACCTAAAGATGGTTGGAAACTTGCAACCCGGATAATTAATCACAGCAGTCATATACTTGAAGGTGAAGTCACTACCCGCTTGTGTAAACTCCAGTTGGTCCACCTCGCTGTTGCTTGAAGGTCCTATTTTTTGAACTTTACAAACCTTTACCTTAAAGGGAACTCTAATTTAGATATATTCTATCCTCATTTTAATTGTTCCACTAAAAAAGACGAAATCTTTAAGCTTATTACTATTCGAAGATTTATGTATGCATGCTATAATCGAAAAGGGCTGTTCATAACAAATCCCACAACGGTAAAATTGTAGAAGAATGTCTTTCGTTCATCTCCACGTTCACACAGAATATTCCCTTCTTGACGGTTTCAGCAATATCGAGAAACTGGTGCAGTACACCAAGGAGATGAATATGCCGGCGATCGCCATTACAGATCACGGCACCATGTTTGGAGTGATTGACTTCTACAACGCAGCCACAAAAATTGGCGTCAAGCCGATCATTGGTATTGAAGCATATCTCGCGGCTCGCGGGATGGGGGATAGAGACCCTCGCTTGGATAAAAAGTCATCCCATTTGCTCCTCCTAGCACAAAACGAAACCGGTTACAAGAACCTGTTAAAAATCGCCTCCGCAGCTCAATTGGATGGCTTTTATTATTATCCTCGCGTCGATCACGATTTCTTAGCGCAGCACGCGGAAGGCTTGATCTGCACCTCGGGCTGCATCTCCGCCGAGATCCCGCGCGCCATCGTGAGGGGCAGCCTGGAAAAGGCTCGAAAGAAATTGGACTGGTACTATGATGTCTTTGGCGCTGAGAACTTCTTTCTCGAGCTGCAGGAGCATGATATCCCTGAGTTGGAGAGTGTCAATCGTGCCCTCTTAGAAATGGGACCCCGCTATAAAGCCAAGTACGTAGCGACAAACGATGTGCACTATATCAAATCTGGCGATGCACAATTCCAGGATATTCTTCTCGCTGTACAGACTGGCTCTTTGATCAGCGATCCTAACCGCATGCGTATGACCGATGATAGCTATTATCTGCGCTCACCCGACGAGATGGCTACCATTTTCTCTGAGGTCCCGGAAGCAATCGATAACACCCTGTTGATCGCAGAGCGCTGCAACTTGGATCTCGGCTTCAAGGGTTACCGTCTTCCCGATTTCCCCGTCCCAGAGGGTCACACCGCTAAAACTTATTTGCGTGATCTTTGCGAAGAAGGAGTTCGCAAACAGTATGGGGAGAAAGCGCAAGACCCGATTGTTCGGGATCGTTTGGAATATGAGCTGGGTGTCATTCATGAAATGGGATTCGATGCCTATTTCTTAATTGTCTGGGATCTCTGCCGATATGCGGCTGAACAGGGCATATGGTATAACGCGCGCGGTTCTGCTGCGGGGTCCATTGTGGCTTACGCTCTGAACATTACCTTGGTAGATCCCATTGAGCATGGTTTGATCTTCGAGCGCTTTCTCAATCCTGGTCGTATATCGATGCCGGATATTGATTTGGATTTCCGGGATGATCGACGCGCTGAAATGATGGAGTATTGTGCCCGTGTTTACGGTGAAGATAAAGTCGCCCAAATCATCACCTTTGGCACCATGAAAGCTCGCGCCGCGGTGCGAGATGTTGGGCGGGTTCAAGACATCCCAATTACGGAAGTGGATCGGGTAGCAAAATTGATTCCGGCTATCCCTGGCAAACCGGTTAGCATTGAAGAGGCGCTTGAAGGGGTTCCTGATTTAGAGAATCTTTACACCACAAAATCTTATCTGCGCGAACTGATCGACACAGCGAAGAACATGGAAGGTGTGGTGCGCAACGTCGGTACTCACGCAGCTGGGGTGATTATCACCGATAAACCTCTAATTGAGTACGTTCCGTTACATCGACCCACCAGCGCGAGCGGTGATCTCCCCATTCATACAGTCACGCAGTTTGCCATGTCTGTGGTGGAGGATCTCGGTCTTCTCAAAGTCGATTTCCTTGGTCTAGCTACCTTAACGATAATGGCTCGCGCTTGTGACCTTATCCGAGAGCGTCACGGCGCGGATCTTCATTTAGGCAACATTCCTACGGATGATCCCGAAACCTACGATCTACTCGGTCGAGGCGATACAGCTGGTATTTTCCAAGTCGAGGGGTCTGGGATGCGCCGATATCTGAGCGTCATGAAGCCTACTCGTTTAGAACATGTTATTGCCATGGTGGCACTCTTCCGCCCGGGACCTATGGATTTCATCCCCAGCTATATCCGACGCATGCATGGCGAAGAGGAAATTACCTACCGCCATCCCACGTTAGAGCCAATATACGAGGAAACCTACGGAATCCCAGTTTACCAGGAACAGCTTATGCGTGCCGCAGTGGAAGTGGCTGGTTACACTGCTTCCGAAGCGGACAATCTTCGTAAAGCTGTGGCCAAGAAATATAAAGATAAGTTGGATCAACATCGTAGAAAGTTTATCAAGGGTGCGGTTGAGCGTGGTGTGCCGGAGGATACGGCGAATGACATCTTCAACGATTGGGAAGAGTTTGCCCGCTATGGTTTCAATAAAAGCCATGCAGCAGATTATGGCATCATCGCTGTCCAAACGGCTTATCTAAAAGCCCATTATCCTGTTGAATATATGACCGCCTTGTTGTGTGTTGAGCATAACAATACAGATAAGGTAGCAGTATACGCCGCTGATTGCCGCCGGATGGACATCGAAATTTTACCTCCAGATGTAAATTCAAGTGGATTTGACTTCACAATTGAAGATCGTTCAGGTGAGACTTCTGCGATCCGATTTGGTCTTGGAGCGATCAAGAATGTCGGTCAGAATCCAGTCGATATCATCCTTGAAGCCCGTGAGGATGGACCCTTTCTTGATCTTAACGATTTTGTCCGCAGAGTTGATTTAAGACGGGTAGGAAAACGTGCTCTTGAATGTTTGATCAAAGTTGGTGCTTTGGACCAATTCGGTTCCCGCCCGGCACTGCTTGATTCATTAAATCGGATTGTATCCATCAGCGCTTCCCACTTTCGGGCTGCTGAAGCTGGACAGATGAGTCTGTTCAGCCCTCAGACCGGTTTGGTGGAAAGAATTGTGCTTCCACCAGCGCCTTTTGAGGTCAGCAAGCGTGAGCAACTCAACTGGGAGCGCGAATTAATCGGATTGTATGTCTCCGACCATCCTCTCAACCCAGTGATGGCGGCAATTACCCAAACCGTTACTCACTTTGCTAGAGATTTGGATGATCTCGTACCCAAACAGCGAGTCTGTGTTGCCGGATTGGTCACTCGCGTTCAACCTCATGTTACCAAAAAAGGAAACTTGATGGGTTTCGTCACCTTGGAAGACTTACAAGGCAGCATCGATTTAGTCGTTTTCCCTCGGGTATGGGAGCAGTTTTTCGTTCTCTTAGAACCTGACAACATTGTGGTTGTGGATGGGCGCGTGGATACCCGTGGCGGTGATCCAAAAATATTGGTTGATAAAGTCACCACGAATATAAAGAAGGCAGCTGACCTTACCTCATCCTCACAACAACGTACGCCCCATCAGCTTGATTCGAGTTCTGAGACTGCATCTAAGCCAACGGATGATTCACTTCGTGAGGTAGTATCCCCATCTGCTTTACCTCGCACAGCTGAAACCGAAACTACATATACGCTGAATACCACCAAACAAAACGAGGCTTATCCTCAACCCCCCGATCCTTTCCCAGCTGGTTGGGAATTAAACGGTGTTGCTCCTGATGGAGACAAGTTGGCCTCTACCGAAGGTAGGGCTTCAACCGAGCAATTCGATGGACAGGAACAGGCGCCCGACTCCTCCGGTGGTGATAATTTACCTTCAGTTGATACCCTTCGGGAAGACGAGACCTACGATGAGAGTCCTATTTCCCCTGATGAAGTGCCTATCCCATCCGCTACGGTCTCTACGTTGGGAAATGAGGAGGTTGACACATCTGGGGTAGTTGACATTGCTAGTGATGTATCCCCGATCATGTCACCTCTCCCCCCCACGGATGGGGGCTCTGTACGCATGGTCACCGTAGTGCTGCGTCCCTCAGGGGATAAAGTTCGCGACAGCCTACGTTTGCGTTTGATTTATGGTCGCCTCATAAGTTATCCGGGAAATGATCGCTTTGCTTTTCATATCTTTGAAAAAGGACATGGTCATTTATTGGAATTTCCTAATTTCACCACGGGGGTGTGTCAGGATTTGCTCACTCAGCTCCATGCACTAGTAGGTGCAGAGAATGTACGGGTGGAACCGATAACTTTCCAGTGAAAGCATCTAAACCGCTCTTTGTCGGACGAAGGTCGAGCAGAAACTCAATTAATGGCAGATATGGCGTTGAGAGTGGAGTTTCACAACTCTGGAATCCTCTGTCTCAGACGCCGTGAATGTGCCTGGCAAATTCGCGGGCATCTCCCCCTGGGGTGAGCTTTATAATAAACATAGTAATTGGGTCAGAGGCATAAAAGTCAGCTCTGACCCCATTTTTTACAGCGCGGATGATGGTCCTGGTTGGGCTAGCACCCGAGCGATGGGGCGTAGTTCCATCCACCACTGCTCTTTGGGTCGACGGAGTTCTTTGTCCACCATGCGGGGATAATTATCCAGACTGGTGAAGTGCACCTGACCGCCTTGAAGCCCGATGAATGCCCCACCGGGTTCTCGCTGACCTGCTTGGTCAATAAGGTAGTCGATGCATTGTGTCGCCAATCGGGTGGCATGGATGCGATCAAAGGGTGTCGGATTACCTCCTTGTTGTATGTGTCCCAAAATAGCCTGCCGTACATCAAACAGATTGCCACCCTCAGCTTCGAAGAGGCGAACCATGAAATCAGTAGTATAAACTTCATGGGCGTACTCATTGCGAATCATCAACCCTAGCCGCTTCCCATGCTTGAAACCCTTTACTAGGTAATCAACATCAGCTTGTAAATCACTCAACGTCAAACCTTCCTCATGCAGGTACACCCTTTCCGCTCCTGTGGCTAAACCGCTCATCAAAGCTAGATAGCCGCAGTAGGCGCCCATTACCTCCACAACGAAAGAGCGGCGGGAAGCCACCGCGGACTGTTTAATTTTATCGACGGCTTCGACGATACTATTGAGGGCGGTATCCGCTCCGATGCTGAGCTCGGAACCGGGTAGGTCGTTGTCAATGGTTGCTGGCAAGCAGACGATTGGGATGTTAAAGCTGGAGTAATTTTCCCGCTCACTATATAGCTGGTGGATACCTTTATATCCAGACCATCCCCCAATCAGCAGCAAACCTTGTATATTCATCTTTTCGATGTTTCGAGCGATTAAATAGAGATCACTACGCTTTGGAATATAGCGGTTAGTGCCCAATTCAGCACCCCCCATATGTGCCCAACCGTTAACAGACATCCAATCCATTTTGTGAACATCTCCTGTGATCAGACCCTCGAATCCGTTTTTGACGCCTAACATGATGTGGCCGCGATCTATTCCAATGCGTACCGCGGTGCGTACCGCAGTATTCATGCCTGGTGCTGGCGCTCCTGAGTGCATCACCGCAAGTCTCTGGCGTGTTTGATCAGGATCTGGTGGGTTGGGTAAGGCCCGAATAAGGGTGTTGAAGGTATTAAAAGCCGCCTTGAAGCTGCCACCTCTTAGTTCCATAGCTTTCTCGTAATCCTGATCGGCAATGGTGCTGGCGACCGACTGGCTCTGGTGAACACAGTGCATCAAGGGAGATTTGACGATGCGATTACCGCGCATTCCAATCAAGTGTGGTTCGTTGTTTTGGTTCTCAGAAAGGAGATAATTGACGGCCGCATGTCCAAGCAGTGTGCCCAAATTGCGGTCAAATGCGCTGGGGGATCCTCCGCGTTGTACATGACCCAAGATCGTAACTCGCGTATCTTCCCCCAGCTTGTTTTCCAATACTTCTTTAACATAAGCACTCGTGATTGGATCTCCATTTCGGTCTCGAGCGCCTTCTGCGACCACCACGACACTGTCCCTTCGACCAGCCTCCCGTCCAGCATCCAGGAGATCGCACATGTGATCCTCCCAATTCTCTACATCAGGGGGATTTTCGGGGATCAGAACCCAGTCTGCACCGCTTGCTAATGCTCCCATCAATGCAAGATAGCCACAGTTTCGTCCCATCACTTCCACCACGAAAGCGCGCTGGTGGCTGGAAGCTGTGCTGGAAATGGCATCGATCGCTTCAGTAATTCGGTGTAGAGCTGTATCAGCGCCGATGGTCATGTCGGTGCCGTACATGTCGTTGTCAATTGAACCGGTCAATCCAACGATTTTGATTTGTTCGTGCCGCTCCGCCAGATTCTGGGATATCGTACCCGCTTCAACGAGCTCAGCTGCGTGCTTGGACCACTCCTCTCGGAAGATATTGGCACCTGTCAAGCTGCCGTCCCCACCGATTACCACCAAAGCGTCAATTTCACTTTCTAGTATATTTTTGACAGCCTTTTGACGACCCTCATAGGTGCGGAACTTATCACTGCGAGCGGAACCTATCACTGTCCCACCGCGCTGTAGGATTCCACCGACTGAATCCCAGCTCATTTCTTGTATATATTTACCCCCCTCTACCATCCCTTGATAGCCTTCATATATGGCATAAACCCCTACACCTCTGTCCAAAGCGGTTCGGACCACAGCTCGTACTGCGGCGTTCATCCCCTGAGCGTCCCCCCCGCTGGTGAGTACGGCGATACGTTTCATGCTTCAATTCTCCTTAGGAGATATTGCTATTTGATAACGGACAAAATGGTTAAGATCTATGCAGATTATTGGGAAGGGTGTCCTTGAATGCACAACTTCTGATAATTTGTGACCAGTTAAGGAAACTTGTTTGGTAATGAAAACGTTTAGGTATTTTAAAGCATCGGCATCTTAATGCCATGTCGCCGGGCAGCTTTGATGGCTTTTTCATAGCCTGCGTCGGCGTGGCGCACGATCCCTAGCCCAGGGTCGGTGGTCAGCACCCGCTCTAAACGGTGTGACGCTTCAAGGGTCCCATCCGCTACAATGACCTGACCGGCATGCTGACTGTAGCCGATGCCAACCCCCCCGCCATGGTGAAAGGAGACCCAGGTAGCACCGCCCACTGCATTGATCAAAGCGTTGAGAATTGCCCAATCGCTGATTGCATCGCTGCCATCTTTCATCCCTTCGGTTTCTCGGTTTGGCGAAGCTACCGAACCTGCGTCCAAGTGGTCGCGACCGATCACGATGGGGGCCTTAACCCTGCCTTCCGCGACCAGATTGTTGAATGCCAAACCTGCCTGGACGCGCTCACCGTAACCCAACCAGCAGATTCGGGCTGGCAGTCCTTGGAAGGGAATCTTCTCTCGCGCCAACTTCAACCAGCGGTGCAGGTGTTCATCATCGGGGAATAATTCCATCACCGCTTCATCGGTTTGATAAATATCCTCAGGGTCGCCTGAAAGCGCTACCCATCGGAAAGGCCCCTTTCCTTCGCAAAACAGTGGTCGGATATAAGCTGGGACAAAACCGGGGAAGTTAAAGGCCTCCTTTACCCCTTGGTCGAAAGCTCGCTGGCGGATGTTGTTGCCGTAATCAAATGTCTCAGCACCGCGCTTTTGGAACTCCAGCATGGCTTCCACATGGCGAGCCATGGATTCCATTGCCAACCGGGCATATCTGCCAGGATCACTATTGCGCATTGCATCGGCCTCTTCTACGTTCAAATCGCTGGGTATGTAGCTGTATACATCATGAGCAGGGGTCTGGTCCGTAACCACATCTGGTATAACAGCGCGTATGGCGAGCTCAGGGTAGATGTCAGCAGCGTTTCCAACCAGACCGATAGACTTGGGCTTTTCTTCGTCGCGAGCTTCTTCCACCAAGGTCATGGCTTCTTCCAGTGTGTCCACAACGATATCCACGTACCCGATTTCTAAGCGTCGGCGGGCGCGCTCGGGGTCAACTTCTACGATTAGCCCGATCCCTTCATTCATGGTGATGGCTAAGGGTTGAGCGCCGCCCATTCCACCCAAACCAGCGGTAAGAACGAATTTGCCCTTCAAAGAATCCCATCCCCTTTGATGTGCCAGCGAACCTAGTGTTTCGTAAGTTCCTTGTAAAATACCTTGAGTCCCGATGTAAATCCAAGAACCCGCGGTCATCTGACCGTACATGATTAAACCTTTTGAAGCGAGTTGGTCAAAGTGTTCTTGTGTAGCCCAATGGGGGACTAAGTTGGAGTTGGCTATTATTACCCGAGGCGCGTCCGTGTGGCTTTTGAAAACAGCCACCGGTTTACCGGATTGGACAAGTAAGGTTTCGTCGATCTCCAAATTGCGTAATGAATCTAATATCGCCTCGAAAGCTTCCCAATTGCGAGCTGCCTGTCCTCGGCCCCCATATACCACTAAATTTTCGGGACGCTCGGCTACATCCGGGTCAAGATTGTTCTGGATCATCCGGTAAGCTGCCTCGATAAGCCATGATTTACATGTGCGCTGGGTACCTCGCGGAGCTCGTACAATTCGCGGGCCTGTCATGTCTACCTCCTAGGGGTGATGCTGCCCTACTCTTTATAAAGAACAAACCAATACCAGCAAGTGACATCTATCATAAACCAAAAATCCCCTCAAGTTAAATTATAAGACATGAGGGGAACAAAGGCTACGATTTACAGCAAGAAAGTTGCGCACCCCCTGAACTTGGTTCAGTTTCTTGTATTCTTTTAAATTAGTTTTTGATGAAGCGTATGTTGGCTTTAAGATGCAACTGGAGCCATACCATTGACAAACTTGTCAAAGGTTGAGCCTTTTAGGTGGGTGACCAATTCGGCTTGAGCATCGCACCATACTGGACGAATGGGGCATTCTCCGGTAAAGGTGCATGCGCCGCTGTCGTTGACAC
Source organism: Anaerolineales bacterium (assembly GCA_050049875.1). Taxonomy (GTDB): domain Bacteria; phylum Chloroflexota; class Anaerolineae; order Anaerolineales; family UBA11858; genus JASFVL01. Next base: position 661 of record JASFVL010000064.1, on the reverse strand, counting down.
AATCATTGAGCAGGATAGGGCCATCGATTGCTTCAACCACGTCCAGAATGGAGATTTCCTTAGGATTGCGTGCTAGAGAAACTCCGCCTCGAGCACCACGTGAGGTGTGTAATAAACCAGCTACGGACAATTGAGAGATGATCTTAGCCAAGAATGAAGGTGGAATGTGCTGTTCTTGGGCGATTTGGCTGGTGGAGGCGCGCTGATCAGATCCCAGTTTTGTGAGGTGATAGACGGCTCTAACTGCATAGTCAGCTTGTCGTGTGATTTGCATAAAATAATCTCCTTTTACGGTCTTACGGATAGGAATTATCAATAATATTCTATAGGATAATGGGGTTCAGGGCAAGTGACAGAGGTCATCCCCCAAAGATGACCTTAATCGTGCGAAATGGAGCAAGGTATGGTAATATTGGCAAAAGATGGGCTTTTTAGCACTTCATTTTGTCAACGAGTCGGCGATACCAATCATTCTTGCAACGCTGGTTAGCTGATTCGTTGTTTTAGCATAAGATATAACCACCGCTCTTATTGGAGGAGAATTAATTCATGAAACAAATATGTGTTGTGGGCGTCGGGTATGTGGGACTGGTGACGGCAGCCTGTTTCGCTGATTTGGGGAATCGGGTGATGGCTTTAGACATCGCCGAGGAAAAGATCA
>JASFVL010000349.1:0-4664 GCA_050049875.1 Anaerolineales bacterium | reverse complement strand
TACTTTCACCTTTTGCCCATTTAAACCAATCGTTCATAGCGCCGATAGCGATCATAAATGCGATCACGCCTATGAATGTTCCTGCGACCCAAACAGGCTCTGCTTTCCACGCGGGCAGTCCCACAATCACGCGGATTAACATCGTTAGCCCCATTCCAGCAATTGTGCCGAGAATTTGTGCTATCAAACCCCGGATAAGCCCTAACGAGAGTATGCTGACTTTTTGTGTTTCAACCATAATCTAATCTCCTAGATACCTTGACGATAAACCTCTAATACCCTTGAACTGCGTAAGTCCTATCATTCAAATATGTATGTGTTTTTCTATTGTTGAAGACTCTTTATGAAAGCGATCACGTCATCAATCTTTTCATCATCCATTTGATCTGAAAAATTCGAGGGCATAATATTTTGGTACCCATCGACGATTTTAGCTCCGGGATTGAGGATCGATTCCCGCAGATACTGATCATTGGCTATGACTGTTGTTCCATCTTCTAAGAGTCTTTCAGAATCGAATAAACCAGACCAGGTAGGTCCAACCCCTTGACTGCCATCCAATGTGTGGCAGGCGATACAGCCGAACTGCTGAGCCCATTCCTCCCCACGTTCAGCGGCTTCACCTGATGGTTCAGCCATTTGGCCATCCAACCAGGCTTCATAATCATCAACTTCCAATACTCGAACCTGGGCATTCATATAAGCGTGTTGCAATCCACAGAGCTCTGCACAGCGAACTTTATACTCACCCACCTCGGATGGAGTGATCCGCAATTCGCGCTCCATATTCTCCCCCGGTAAAGCATCTTGCTTAACCCGAAACTCAGGCACCCAAAAAGAGTGAATGACATCCGTTGATGTGAGTTCCAATAGGGTCTGTTGATTTACGGGAAGGACTAACTCGGTGGATGAAAAACCAAAATCAGAGTACTCAAAACGCCATGACCACTGAGAGGCAATCACCCTCACGTTTATCGCGTTGGGATCCGCTCTTCGGGTTTCAGCCAGCGACTTGGAGCCTAAAAATGAAAAAAACAAAACTGTCGCTAGAGGTATTGCTGTCCAAATTAATTCCAAGCGAGTGTTACCTTCAAAGTAATCCCCATCCCCGGTTTCCCCTGGTCTGCGCCTAAATACGATTACGCTATATAAAATAAAACCGACGATCAAGGCAAATAGAAATGAAATTACCCATACATGCAGGTTAAATAATTCATCTATAAAGGTCGCTTGCAGGCTCGATTGAGTCGGTAACAAACCAATCTGATTCAAGCCAAACCCAACCAATACAGTCAAAACTGCAACGATGACCGCTACAAATAAAAAGTGCTTCATGTTTCTTCTCCTCGGTGATCTCTTCCGATCGCTTTTCACCTCTCCATTGAATACATTTTCAACTTCCAACCCCTCCAACCAATCAACAACACTTGAAGCATTGGATGAACGGCGATCATAAACGACCGTCTCGCCACCCTCTTGCAGTGATAACAAAACAACACGCAACTTACCTTCACCCTCTACAAATCGGGTTAGAAATTCATCACGGTTTAGATCTTCATCGTCATAATCAACAATGATGACATCTGGCTGAAGCCTTTCCAGCTCGACCATGGCCTCATCGATGTTCGTTACAATACCGACCACCTCTACGCCATCCTGCCACTGCTCCTCCAACAATTTGCGCAAACCCTTGCTGAAGAGAGGGTGGCTAGATGCTATAAGTATTCGTCTTGGATTACCTTCTGTAGCCATAAGCAAATTTAAAGTCGCTTCATCCATCTAATTCTCATTGCGCTCAAATTTACCAAAATAGAAACACCCTGTCATCCACCCCACATTGGGTTAAAGGTGATAATAATTCCCCTAAAGGGTGATTTCAAGATCATCCTAGCCCCCAAGGTTAATAGCAAAAGGTGTTTTTGGGCGGTTTTACCACCCAAAAACACCTTTTATTCCCGTTCCCCCACAACGCTTGATTATCTATAGGTCGGTGCCAATTAGCCCCATTTGAAGAGCTTTGCTCACAGCTTCAGCGCGATTTGATGCTCCGAATTTTTCCAAGACATGCCGGACATGGGTTTTGACAGTATTTTCTGAAATAACGAGCGCTTCCGCAATCTCGGCGGTCGTCATTCCATCCGAAAGACATTCCAATACTTCCATTTCCCTTTGGGTCAAGATACTATCGGTAGTGGAGCCTCGATCTCCCAAAACATTAATCATTTGAAATACCTGCCCTGTGACCTCTGGGGAGAGAATCGATTTTCCGCTGACAACTAACTTCAACGCATTATAGAGCTCATCCGGTTCGGCATTCTTCAGCAAATATCCATCCGCACCTGCTTGAATAGCTCCTATGAGATCATCATGGTGTTTTGAGATCGTTAACATGATGATGCGAAGCCCTTTATTTTTACACAATTTGCGAACGGTCTCAACGCCATCCATGCCAGGCATATTCACATCCAACAAAACGACATCAGGCTGTGTACGTTCGACAACTTTTAACGCTTCAATGCCATTTCCTGCTTCGCCAACTATTTTGATACCTGGCAAATCGGAGAGCAAACTGGTCAAACCAGCGCGAAACAAGGCGTGATCATCAACAACAACTACACGGATAACTTCATTCATGAGGTTGCAATCCAAGTTCTAACACTTCCAATGGGATTGAGACACGAACAGTCGTACCTTGATTAGGTTTGCTGATTATCTGGAAATCCCCCCCAATTAGCTCCGATCGTTCGCGCATCCCTCGCAGGCCGTGTTGTGAATAGTCAGGGATCTCATGCGCTGAAAATCCAATCCCATTATCTTGAATCGATAGGGTGCAAAACCGATCCCATCTATGAAATGAGATTTCTACAGAATTGGCAGAGGCGTGTTTTCGGATATTGCTGAGCGCCTCTTGAACGATTCGAATGAGCTGCATCTGAACCTCTGGCGGCAATTGACAATCTGTGTCAATATTATCAAGTTGGACGGGGACTCCTCCGGCTTCCTGGAATTCAATCGAAATCTGTCGCAGCCATGCAAAGATATCCCCCTTCAAAGGATCAATCCTCAGACCATCAATGGCTTCTCTGGCGTCCAAGTACGCACTACTAACCGATTGATAACTAACACTCAGAGCGTGTTCAAAACGGTCCATTTCCCCACGATCTAAGAAATTTCGCATTTGCGCCAGCTGAAGTTTTAAAAACCCCAAGGACTGTGCCAGCCCATCGTGTAATTCTCGAGCCAATCGTGTTCTTTCTTCCAACATGGTTGAGTATTTAAGACGATCCATCGTTTGGTAATTCTGGACCATGATGGCGATCTGACCTGCGATGGTTCGAACCAATTCTAATTGACGGGGCTGAAACGATTTTAATTGGTGGTTACCAATAAGAAGGACACCCATGGCTTGATCATCAATCGAAACAGGGGATGCTAACAATGCCCATACCCCGCGGACGGTAGCCGGATCACCAGAGACATCCCCGAGTAAAACAGGTTCTCCTGATCTTATGACCCCTTGGAGGATACCCTCTAGGAAATCGTTAGCTTTTTGAGGGTAATCACCCTTTACCAATCGGATATCAGAGGATAATTTATCTCGCTGCTGCATCACTAGCAAAGAAAAATCCGCTTCTAACATCTGGTGTACATCACCCAGTAATTCGACTAAAGACCCATGCAGATCAGATTTCTCTCGCAAACTCTGAATATACTGTAACGCGGCTAACTCTCTCTTACGCAAACGTACACCTTCTAATGCTAGGGAAGCCTCATCAGTAATGGCATGCAAGTAGCTCTGCGTTTGGGGATCAAGCTGAGTTGAATCAGGAATATAGAGATTCAACATCCCAAAATTATTGCCCGCACGGTTTAAGCGCAAGCAATATATACTCATCTCTTCCGCTGATGGTACCGATATTAATGGACAGGTATGACTCACCAAGGTTCCTGTCCTTCTGCAGACATCACAACGATCCCTTACTGCGGGTGTCGCCAGATACTCAAGCCAATCATCCAATATTGGATTTGGCTGCTCCCCATAAACAATCGCTGAGAGAGGTTGGCCGTGCTCGTCCAAAGGAACGAAGGAGGCGCCAACAGCTCCCACCAGATCGGTAGATAATCTCAGGACTAATTCAATGACCTCCTTCTCGTCACTTGCATCTACATACTGTTGGCTGACTTGAAATAGTGATTCCAAGATTTGACGGGTCTCAATTTTCTGTTGCTCCACCTCCTGGAGCATGCTGCGCAATCGGTTGCGTTCGGATATTAATCCGAAAATCTGCTTTGAGACAAAAAACACCATGATAGCAAATATTATATAGATCAAAACAGTATACAAATAATCCAGCCATCTTCCTGAAGGCGGATTCCATTTAAGTTCAAATTGCTGGTAGATTGTTAGAAGGATCAAGAAGCCAATCGTGACCAAAATCGACCAGCGATGATCCCTAAGCAGGCGATATATATGTTCCCGGATATTCACGGGCTCTATTTTACCTGATATCAATACTTACGGGGTTTAGCTAATTAGCAAAACTACATCAAGATCCTTGCTTGACAAGCCCCCAAAGCCATGCTAAAAATCAAACTTATATGAAAGGAGGTGAGAATTCGTGAGTGAAAGAGAAACTGGTATTGTAAAATGGTTTAACGCTACA
>JASFVL010000348.1:0-4675 GCA_050049875.1 Anaerolineales bacterium | reverse complement strand
GAATATGCTGATTTGACGCGCGTCAACCCGAACTTATCCCTTAGGGGTTGGAAAAGAGCAAATTCACCCAGGGCGTTGAGTAATCGATAAAACAAACCAATCGGTTTACGCTGCTCGTAGCGCAGACTGGCCACCTTATATCCAATTGGCATAAATAGCTTATAGAGCAAGCGGTTAAGCGCTGATGTTTCCGCGATCTTGACCTGGACGGTCGCCATCATACTCTCCCACAAACGGGCACTGAACAACATCGCCTGAGGCGTGATTTCGCGAATATTCTCCTGGACCGTTTCAGGGGCTTCGGGGAAGTTAACGACCATACCCCTACGCAGATGGACCGTCAATCCAAGCACGTTTTCCGTGATCCAGGCAGGTGGTAGGAAAGATAAGTACTCATCCGTGTCCAATCTGGTATCAACTTCCATGGTCTGGTCGCAGCCAGAGATCAGATTGCTGTGGCTGATCATGGTGCCTTTTGGCAAGCCGGTCGTACCCGATGTGTAGCAAAATATTGCCACATCGCTGCCTTTTCCTTGACTTACTGCGCTCTCGAATAGGTCTGGCTGCTCTGCATCCAAAGTCTGCCCTAAGTTCTGGACAGACTCAAAGCTCATCAACCAAGACTGGTCGTAGTTCCAAAGTCCTTTGTCATCCCAATAAATCACTTGCCTGACCTTAGGAACTTGGTCTTGGATCTCAAGCAGCTTATCACATTGTTCTTGATCCTTAGCGAAGACGAAAACCGCGTCCGAATGGTTGACCACATACTGGATCTCAGGCGGAGAGCTATCGGTAAAGATACCCACAGCGATACCCCCCGCAGCCTGGACCGCAAGCTGTGCCCAGAAGTATTGGGGGTCGTTATCACCGATGATGCATACTTTATCAGTGCGTTTCAAACCCAGCTTAATCAACCCCAGACATAGACGCCGGACACTCTCATAGGAATCTGTCCAGGTGTAGGAACGCCACATACCCATGTCTTTCTGGCGCATGGCGACTTTTTTGTGTCCATATTTACGAAAACCAGCGATCAGATTCTTCGGGAGTGTGTCAAGTTGATTCATCTTACGCCAGCTTTCCCTAAATAAGCATTGATGACAGCTTCATTGTGACGGATCTCTTCCGGTGGTCCTTGCGCGATTTTCATTCCGAAATCAAGCACGACGATGCGGTCAGCAATATCCATCACCAAACCCATATCGTGTTCGATCAACAGGATAGTCGTGCCCTTACGCTCGTGGATATCAAGTATAAAACGCGCCATATCTTCCTTCTCCTCCTGGTTCATCCCCGTCATGGGCTCATCCAGAAGTAGCATACTTGGTTCCAACGCCAAGGCGCGCCCTAACTCGACACGCTTGCGCAAACCGTGCGGCAAGGTACCCACGATCGATTTACGGATATGCTCAATCTCTAAAAATTCAATGATCTCCTCAACCACCTCCCGGTGCTCTATATCCTCACGGTGTGCAGCACCCCAATAGATCAGGTTCGCTAACATCCCAGAACGCATGTGAATATGTCGAGCGGCCATCAAATTGTCCAGGGTGCTAAGGCCAGTATACAAAGCGGTGTGCTGGAAGGTGCGCGCAATCCCCAACTTTGCGATCCTATGTGGGGACAAGCGTGTCAGATCGTGACCATTGAAATCAATAACCCCTCGATCCGGATGGTAGAAATTGTTCAAACAATTCAGTAAAGAAGTTTTGCCAGCTCCATTTGGCCCGATAATGGATAAAATCTCACCCTCTTGAACACCAAAGCTGACATCGCTCAAGGCTTGAATACCACCGAAGGTAAGTGTGATATTTTGGACACGAAGTTGCGCAGGTTCCGTCATCACCTCGATTTCCCGTTTCTAGAAGTACTCGATGTCCGCTTGATAATCAATCGATACAATACGATTTTACCCGAAAATTACGGGTTCTTCAAAAGATATGAAAGTATGATGTGAGTTTAAACCTCGTCAGACGGAGTATTTAAGTTATGGGGTATTGGCAGCTAATTTAATGTGGAAAAAAACCTGATCAATTTGCCCGCCGCTCCCGGGGGATTTTTAGCTTGGCGTCGATGAACTGCCGATGAGATAACTTCAGTACGGTGGCAATTGTGCGGATTTCTTCAATTTCCATCTGAGTGACGGTACCGTCTCCATCCGCAACTGCGAAGAGTACATCCAAAAATTTTACACGTTCTGCCTCACTGGTGCTCTCAAAGAACTGTCTTGACATGCGATGATAGTCCAACCCTCTGGTTACTGCCGAAACAGCGATTTCCGCGACCAGGGCGGATTTGAAATCGGAAACTTCCCAGTTCTCTCGGATGGCCTTAACCATTGCATCGAACTCACCTTCATGGACTTCGCGATCCACGTATGCTACGCGCGCCATCAACCCACCCGCTAAGCTTAATTTTCTCAGCTCTTCCTCAGATAATTCGATCTCTGTGTCTTCTATCTCAAGACGCCGGCTGACTAGATAATAGACCTTATTCTTAATGTAATCATCCATAAAGTGTTCACGGTTTGGGGAACTCTCCAGTGCCTGAAAACGCCGAGAGATCGAATTTCCAACCAGGTTCCCCAGCGCCCCAAAGACGCCCACACCGGCTTCCTGGATAGCTGCTTTAATCTCACTCGCAACTACGCGTTCTTCTTCTGTAACCTCACCATCTGCGCTCACCAACTTGTCGATCGCTTCCAATGCCAGTTTTTTGTGCCTCGATCTAGTAATTGCCGATTGTAGCTCAGCGACCAACCTAGCACGCTCAGCAGAGTCAACCGGCGTTTCGATGAAGATATCCACCTCTGCCCAATCGCTGGCGGTCATCTCTGGGAGCTGGAAGAGCAAGTCTTTCAAGCTGTTGATCTCTTCCCGGCTGACCGAGCCATCCGCCCAAGCTGCTGCCACCAATACCTTTGCCAACGCTTTGATAACACTCGATTTCGCCACAATTCCTCCTGACGTGTTCCTCATCTATTGATCCATTAACCGCGTGATGGAAATCCTAAATGAGGACTTTAGGACCCCATTGCCCAGTTCTGGATGTCCTGCATTCTACCATGCCTACTTGGGTGTTTTAAAAACAGAAACTGAGTGGTTGGCGAGGTATGGGGGGATTGGGTGGGCGTCGCCCATCCAATCCCCCCACCCTTACCCTTGAACTGCGCAAGTCCTAAAAAAAACTAGCTTGATCTTGAGATGCTACAGAGCAAAAATTGACCGATCAGCACATTCCCCCACATACAAAAGCGATTGAAATAGATCAACCGACAAAAACCCGGATGGCTGCTTGACCCTCGACGGGACACTTATGCTCGCAGATGCCGCAACCGATGCAATCCTCGTCGATCACGTGAGGGAGCTGCACGCGCACATGCGAACCATCCGCATTTGAAATCCACTTAGGCTCCAACCAGACTGCCTTCTCCGGCACTGGGCACATCTCCTCACAAACGATACAGTCTTGTTGATCTGCCCAGGCGATACAGCGTTGACGATCGATGGCAGCCCTGCCGATGACTTGGGTCCTTTTCTCCTCCAAGGGGAGGGGCGGGATAGCTTCCACTGGGCAAACACCCCCACAAGTGTTGCAGGAATAATCGCAGTAGCCCAGGCTGGGGGTCAGGACAGGTGTCCATAAGCCCTCAAGGCCTGCTTCAGTGAGTGCGGGCTGCAATCCGCCTGTGGGGCAGGCGCGCACACACATCCCACAGCGCACGCACTTCGAGAGCAACTCATACTCCAAGGCACCTGGAGGGCGCAGCCGATGAGGGTGCTGAGAAAGCCCTAGAAAATCACTCTTAAAAAGCACCACACCCGTCAATGTGGCGCCCATAGAAGTCAAGGCCTGGCGGCGGTTCGGATCGTATTGGTTCCATGGTGCCAGGGAGAGCCGCGTGGTGAAGGTAATCCCCCCTCGCGGGCAAGCCTCCAAGCAGTCCAGACACATCGTGCACTCACCTGGGTCGCTGGCGTAGTCCTTTGCGGGGTTAACCGTGCCAGTCGGGCAGGCGATGGTGCACAGCGTGCAGGCTTTACAGCTCCCCCCTACTCCCCGCTGGAAGAGAGCGACCTTGCTCAGCAACCCCAGCATCCCACCCAATGGACAGAGATAGCGGCACCAGAAGCGCGGGGTAATCAGGTTGAGGGCAATTACACCGAGAAAGAGCCCTGCGAAAAGCCAGCCACTTCGGTAAACCAAAGGCTCATACGGCAGGATGGCTGGGCGTAGCCAAGCGTCGAAGGTCGATATGGGTGCAGCCAGAAAGGGAAAGCGGTAAAGGGCGCGTTCGAGCCCAGTGACGCCCTGATCCAGCCAAGGTAATACGCTGGTGGTCAGCGTGCGAACGAAAATCGTCAGGGGATCGAAGATCAGCAAGGTCAGATTGCCGAAAATGGCTGCCACTAGGATGGTCATCAGTAAGACGTATTTGATCCCTCGCCAGGACGAGGCAGGCGCTCTGCGCTCCCCGCGCCAGCGATCCAAGGGAAAAATATCTAAAATCGTGCCTAACGGACAAAGCCAACCACACCAAGCGCGCCCAAAGAGCAGGGTCAACGCCACCAGGACGAGCGCTACCAATGAGCCAACCACGAGCGTCCGGCTAGCGAGCAGGTTGGTCAGCGCCAGCAGCGGGTCGAGGCGCATGGGAATATTGACCCACTCCCCT
>JASFVL010000347.1:0-4699 GCA_050049875.1 Anaerolineales bacterium | reverse complement strand
ATGATAAGATGAAAGCGTTTCCCCTTAATGCTACACTGAGAAGTGATCAAATAACTCAGTAAGCAGAAAGGAGAAACACTATGTACCCATTTTATCTCGGAATCGATCTGCATCTCAAAAGAACTTATGCTGTGTTGATGGATCATGCAGGAAAAGTCATCGACGAGCGGCGGATCAAGAACCTTAATATCAAGGAATATCTGAAGGGAAACGTCCCTCAGGAGACCTATGCGGTCTTGGAAGCAACCCGTAACTGGGCATTCATGTATGACCTCCTGGATCAGCATGTTGCTAAGGTAGCACTGGCCCATCCAAAGGAATTAAAGGCCATTGCCAACGCTGCAGTGAAAACAGATCAGATCGATGCCAAAGTGTTGGCGAACCTGGCTCGTTTGAACTTCTTGCCGATCAGCTACGCAGCGCCCAAAGAGATTCGTGATTTGCGTCTGTACGTGCGTCATCGTGAATGGCTTATCCGCCAGCGGACGCAATCCAAGAACCGGATCCATGCAGTGTTGGCGAGATACAACTTGGTGTCACCCACAAAGGACTTGTTTGGAGTCAAAGGACGGGAATATCTAAGTCAAGTTCGTGAAGAAGTACGTCCCACAGCCCAACGAGTAGTGGATGACAACCTGGTGCTCATTGATCGCCTAGACAAGCAGATTGAAGCTCTGGAAGAAGATCTGCAGCTCAGTGATGAACACGAAAAGCTCATCAAGCTCTTGAAGACGATGCCAGGTGTTGGTAGGGTCACCGCCACCATCATCCTGGCGGAGATTGGCGATATTGTGCGTTTCAACTCACCCAAAGCCCTGTGTAATTGGGCAGGCCTGACGCCCAAGGTCCGTAAGAGCGACCGGATCGTCCGCCACGGACGGATTTCCAAGCAGGGATCTCCGTATCTGAGAGCTGCCATGACCCGGGCGGCAACCGTAGCCAGCCGCATAAGCCCACGTTGGTCGCCGAAGGCATGCTCCGCGATCGAGTACATGAAAAACTGCTACCCAGATGTGGCAAAAAAGGCGCTACTGCACTAGCGTCCAGCAGGAAAGTTGCCGTCGGTCGCCGTCTGCTCACGGTGGTTTACTTTATGCTCAAACGCCAGCAACCTTGCGCCTTCTGCATGCTTCGCGACCAGGAGAATTACTCTTCCAAGGATCGGTGAACCTGTCGCGAAGCATGGTTCTATGAAACCGCGGGCATGATTGAGGACACCGGTCTCGATCGCAGTTTATCATGGTGCTGGGCTTAACTACTGATCAAGCCCGTGGGCGATTTACGCCTTCTAAGCACGTTTAGATGCTTGAATCAAGATGGATCGCTTTTCTGCCTGACATCTTGAATTCGATGCTGTAGGTTTGAGCTTATTTTCTATCGCCGTAGGCATGCACAGCAAAAAGTGGATAGGATTCGTGTGAGAGCAGAGCCTCTCGCATTCTCGGATCACGCCTCTTGGTAGCTTTTTAGGGTATTTTCCTTGACAAACGCTTTCTTAGATGCTTCGCGAACTGACGGTTAACTGACGATTCGGGGGACACAGCTCTGTCCGCCTTTTTGTCGTACTTGTCCGGGTTTATGTCCAGTTTGTCCGCCTTTTCGGTCCCGGATGTCCGCCTTTTGCTGGTGTCAATGGGGGCTGCATTGTCCGGGTTTGTGACTGTTTTGTCCGCCTTTTTGTCGTGTTTGTCCGGGTTTATGTCCGATTTGTCCGCCTTTTCGGTCACGGATGTCCGCCTTTTGCTGGTGTCAATGGGGGCTGCATTGTCCGGGTTTGTGAGAGTTTTGTCCGCCTTTGCCGGAGGCGGGCTGACGCTGTGGATCACCGCGGGGGCGGAGGCAACGGGTGAGAGGCTGCCATCTTTGAGCGGTATCACCCAGCGGTTGGTGCGCCCACGACCCCCGCGGTGCTCGGATAGGGGCACCAGGTAGCCTTTCGCTTCAAGGCTGCGTGTGAAGCGCCGGACGCTGCGCTTGCAGTAACCGGTCATCCGGGCGACCTGCTCCAGGGATGGAAAGATGCGCGTCCCGTCATGGCCGGCGAAGTCGGCATAAGCCAGGAGAATGATTTTCTCACTTGGGGGTAGGTCGGTTTCCCAGACGAGGGCTGAGATGATGACGGACATTGAGGATTGTACGGATGAGATCGGTCTTGTTCAGAGGATCATTGGGCACGACGCCGTCGTGCCCCTACGTGGGGAATATTTCAGAGGTAAGACATGTCCGTGCCCCTACGATTGGGGTCAATCCAGGTGCAGCGGGTAGGGACCGGTGCGGCGCTGGAACTCCTCCCACTCGCGGATGATCTGGCGCAGGGCTTTGCTGAAGCCGCGCTCGCCCAGGCCGCGATCACGGGCAGCGTGCTTGACAGCGGTATAGGTCTTCAGGTCGAGGTTGACCCTGCGGGCGATCCATTTGGATTCGTTCGCATATTGGTCCTTCATCGAAACCTCCTAGGGTGTGGTTCATCCCGGCGTTTTTTCCTTCCGGGAAGATAGTTTGCAAACCATTAAAACCAGAACAAACGTTCTAGTCAATTGGCACGATGGTTGATTTTTGGGGGATAAAAGGGGTTAAACGGATGGGGGATGGCAGAGTGACAGGTCAGCAGGAGTCCGGTATCCGTACGGACCCATGCTATCCTGGTGCGGGGGCACCAGGGTCAGCAGGAGTCCGCTATTAAGACGAGGGAGCAGTCATCTGCGACCATCGGCAATACCAGTTCACCGCGAAGCGCACCTGGAACATCACGGTAGTGAGTGAAAGGTGGATCAATTGCTTTTCAATAAGAACTGGTATAAGCTGCGAGGGAGCTATTAAGGGCGAGGGCGTATTCCTTCCGCCCATCGCCCAATCTTGGTGCAGGAGCACCAAGGCCTTACGACCATCGTCAATCCCGTAATAGGAATTACGGGACCAATCACACATCTCTCAATCCCAGTTTCCGCGGAGCGTCAGCGAAGCGATCCACAGGGCACCTTTAGCTTCGCAATCGCGTAGCGCAGTGGAGCACCCGCGAAGCAGTACAGAGTATCCCCGCCGCGTAACGTTCCCGAAGGGAATAGGGGATAGCGAGCGAAAGGTGGTTCAATTGCTTATCAAAAGTGCCAGGGTCAATCGTCCATCGTCCATCGTCAATCGTCCGCCGTGTATACGGCCGCACCCCACGGGATGAAGCGGACGAATAACGAGCTTCGCAATGAGGGGGCTTCACTCGAGGGTGAACTCGAAGGAAGCCTCTTCAACGCCATCTTCACCGATGAACCACATGCCGGGCGTGAAGCGCAGTGTATAGCTCCCGGTAGGTGGGTCATCAACGAGAAATCGGACGAAGAGGTCGCTGGTGTCGGTGCCGGCCTCCGAACCCGGCAAGGAAGCCAGTTCCGACCCATCCAGGCCAACGCTGCTTCCGCTTGGCAGGATAAGGGCGAAGTTCTGAGGCTGGATACTCCAGTTGCCGCTTTTACGGCTCGTGGCGTCGAAATAGAGTGTCAGCGCCAGTTTGCCGGCCTCCACCTGAGTGTAGTTCTCCAGCCGGTCGGCTCGCAGTTCAGCGGAGGTGAAGCGCAGATCGATCAGCTCCATCGAGATCGACCCCGATATCGCCGGCTGGGTTGGCTCCAACGTGATGAGATCTCCCCCCTGGGTACCCAGCGGGATCTGCGCCCGGTTTTCGCCGCTCGACCCCACAAGGAGCTGTGCGCTCTCCGGGTCAAATTCCTGGTCGACCGCGAAGATAAATTCGCCTTCAGCGGACAAGCCTGTGGGCACGCTGGGCAGTTCTGAGCTCAGCAGGGCTGGGACGCTGCCGGATTCCGTCACCAGGCTAACGGAGCCGTCGAAAAAGGTGTCGAACCCCCCCAAGTTCTTGAACCTCGCCGCGATCGACATGAAGTAGCTGATTTCGCCGCTCAAATCATCTTCCGTGGCGAAGAAGCGGCCATCCCCCAGCTCGATATGAAAGCCGGAGTGCCAGAACTCCTGGTCCACAGAAAACTGCTGATCTGGGAGGGTTTCTTCGCTCTCGGTGGGAGCAGCCTCCGGCGCTCTGGTCGTGACCGGCTGATCGGTTTCGACGGAGGTCGGCTCGCCCTCACCACCACAAGCCGCCAGGAGCAGCGAGAGAACCAGGATCATCACACCAAGAAAGATTCCTCTTGTAGCATGAACTCCGCTGGGAATGGAAGGCGCTTGGTCTTGCGTTAGGTCCTTATTTGAATATGGATCGTTCATCATCATGGATGTCCAAAAAGCCGTGTGAATACCTTATAGAATTTGCGCAGTTGAAGGGAGTGATCGCGGGATTGGGCGGGGAACGCATACGCAATCCCCCAAATACCTCCCAACTGCGTATCTTCTGCCTTATTTACCGCCGATAATCTTACCATGAAATTGGATAAATTACCCAAATATAATGATATTTATCAGATTGCTCCACAGATGTATAGGAGGAACCAACCTATGTCCGTGTCTGTAAGCACTCTCCGCGTTCACTGGAGGGGATCGCGTCGTCGCTGGGATAGGGGTAATGATATATTAATGGAGGAGATTGCCACGCCGGGTAAAAGACACCCGGCTACTAAGAAACTTAACAATTAAATAATTCATGTAACACCAACAGGTTCGAGACGCATACCAAGTTTAGAAGCTCTGCGCTGCAGACTGCGGATGGCACGAATGCGGTATTGCTCTTCGTAAT
>JASFVL010000063.1:0-14968 GCA_050049875.1 Anaerolineales bacterium | reverse complement strand
AGAGATGGTTTCGGGGGAAAAAGCTCCCTGGTGCACGGAGCCCCAAATGCTTGAACGAGAGGGCAAGCAAGCCCAAACCATCATGCTGCGCACATCAGAAGTTGAAGGGGTAGAATTCCCCAAAGAGATTTATTATTGGGGGCACTACCCCGTGGTGGACATGGAGTTCGAAGGCGATATGCCGGTGGATGTGGGGATGCGCGCTTGGGCACCCTTTATCCCAGGCGATGTGGCTGCTTCCAATATCCCGGCAGCGGTTTTTGAAGTCCATCTGCGTAACCCGGGGGATCAACTCCAGGAAGGCGCATTGGCTTTTAGCTTTCCCGGCCCAGAGGGGGAGGAAGCTCAAGGGGTTGAATTCACTCGCCAGAATATCACCGAGGACTTCCAGGGGGTTCTGATTAACTCTGAGAGGGGGGTGCAATATCTCCTGGGCGTGATCGGCATTGATGAGCCGCGCTTTGGGGGTAGCCTTAACAACGCTCCAACAGCTTGGGCGGGCATTGCCACAGAATTGCCTCAACCTTCTTTTCGGGAATCCGGCAACCAGAGGCTTTATCAAAATCCAAGCTGCTCTGTGGCAGTTGATTTTTCCCTAGAGGCGGGATCGCAAAAGATAGTGAGGTTCTTACTGTGCTGGTATGCACCGGTTTTAGAAGGTGCGAAGAAAAACTGGGAGAAAGAAGACTATGCAGTAGATGGCATTCTGCGACACCGTTGGATCGGTTCCCAATGGGCTGGGGATACCCATTACTTCACCCACATGTATGCCGCCCGTTTTGGCAGCGCCTTGGATGTTGCCCGCCACATGGCCGAAAAGGCCAGTGCTTTACTGAAACGGATCCTGGCTTGGCAGGAAACGATTTATTCAGAAACCGATCTTCCTATTTGGTTGCGAGATTCATTGGTAAACAACTTAGCACTGATCACCGAAGACAGTTACTGGTTTCAAGCAAAGCCACCTCTAGGCGACTATGTGTACCCTGAAGGGGCATTTGCGCTCAACGAGAGTCCCCGCGGTTGCCCGCATATGTCTTGCATCCCCTGTGATTGGTACGGTAATCTACCTATCGTTTTCTTCTACCCGGAGCTAGCCCTTAGCAATCTCAGGTTGTTTAAACAATACCAGCGGAAAGACGGTGAAATACCGTTTGCGATCGGCAGAATCGGCGAGCTGCCGGATATGGCTACCCCGGAGTATTACTGGCAAGTCTCATTGAATGGGATGTGTTACGTTGATATGGTAGATCGCCTGTGGCAGCGCACCGGGAAAGACACGATTCTCCAAGAGTTCTATCCTTCAATCAAGAGGTGCAACACTTTCACGATGAATCTGCGCCGGGGTCCCGGCGGCCCGATCAGTATGCCCGAAGTGGGTGGGATGGAGTGGTTCGAGTTTGGCGAATGGGCCGGTATGGCCAGCCACCTGGGCGGTTTACGGCTGGCAATGCTGCGCATAGTAGAGCGCATGGCGGAAACCTCAGGTGACCATGAGTACGCGGAGCGGTGTCGAGCGTGGTACACCGAAGGCTCACAAGCTATGGAGGAAAAATTGTGGGCTGGAAGTTACTATCTTAACTTCTACGATGAGGAGACAGGCAAAAAATCAGACGATGTGATGGGCTACCAGCTGGATGGGGAGTGGGCAGCGAAGTATCACGGATTACCGGGAGTATTCAAGCCCGACCGAGTGAAGACCACTTTAGAGACCATCCAGCGTTGTAATATTGGGCTGACCCCAAGTGTGGGGGCGGCTAACTTCACTCGACCGGATGGTAGCCCCTTATCAGCGGATTCGAAAGTGGTAGCTTATGGATTGTACGCTATGTTCCCTCCGGAGCTGCTGGTTTTAGCGATGACGTATATATACGCCGGGGAGAGGGAGTTTGGCCTGGAACTGGCGCACAGGCATTGGGAGACACTGTGCCTAAATCAGAGGCATATTTGGGATCTACCCAACATCGTGCGTGGGGATACGGGGGTGCGCGTCTTTGGGACAGACTATTACCAAAATATGATGCTTTGGGCTCTGCCTGCCGCTTTACTCGGGCAAGATATCCGGGCTTTTTGCGCGCCCGAAGGGTTGGTCGAGCGGATAATGGAGGCAGGTAAACCGTAAGAAATACCATCATTACATTACATCATCAACGAGGAGAGCGCGACATGGAAACAGGCCTGAAGGGAAAAACCGCTTTGGTAACAGGGGGCGCCAGCGGAATTGGGAGGGGCATTGCGCTGGTGTTAGCCGAAGAGGGGATCAATCTGGCAATCGCCAGTCGGAACCCCGATCCCGAAGTGATCGATGAAATATCCAGCAAAGGTGTTAAGTGTGTGCGTATTACGGCTGACGTTAGTCAAGAAGAGCACGTCGTTCGCATGGTGCAAGAGGCGATTGAGAATCTAGGCCACTTGGATTTTTATGTAAATAATGCTGCGTGGACATGGCATCAGCCTTACACCAAGATAACCTCTGAAGCTTGGTACAAAACACTGAATACGAATTTGTCCGCCTGCATGTGGGCTTGCCGAGAGGTGGCTCATCATATGATTCCACGCAGAAGCGGAAGCATCGTGATTGTTGGCTCGACGGTCCGTTTCTTCCCCGCGTATCGGGAAACCTCATATCGGGTGTCTAAGATGGGCTTGAGGATGCTTATGCAGAATCTGGCGATTGAACTTTCGCCCTATAGTATCCGCGTGAATATGGTCACGCCCGGGCACTATCAGACGCGCATGACAAGTGGCATCAGCGAAGATATTGAGCAGAAGATGTTGGAAATCATCCCGGCGCACAGGTTTGGGGATGTGCGAGAAGTCGGGAACGCGGTGGCATTCTTATTATCCGATCGCCTAAGTGGCTATACCGTCGGTGGCGATTTGGTGATTGATGGTGGCCTCACCCTAAATCCACTTCCCCTCCACACACAAGAACAGGTCAAAAGCTTAAATCTAGTCGGAGAAGAGTAGAATTTTCATGGAACCTATTATCAAGTTCCGAGAGGCGCTCAAAGGGGGCCGTATTTGCGTTGGCGCGGGGATTACCTTCAGCGATCCTTTGGTAACCGACACGTTGGGATCCTCTGTAGATTTTATCTGGATCGACCTAGAGCATGGGGGAATGAGCCCAGAGGCGTTAGGGGGGCACTTATTAGCTTGTCGTGCCAGGAATGTGCCTGGATTTGTCAGGGTGCCCGGTGGGGGTACTTCGATTGTCAAACCAGTCTTGGATTTGGGCGCTGATGGTGTCATTGTTCCACAGGTGCGCAGTGTGGAGGAAATCAGACAACTTGTAGACGATTGCCGTTATCCTCCCTTGGGGCATCGTGGCTTTGGGCCTCGCGTGCCTTCGAACTACACTCGCGATGAGGGTGAGGATTATGTCGAGCGAGCTAATCGAAACGTATTCGTCGCCGTTATGATAGAGACCGCGGAGGCCATGGATGCTTTAGATGATATCTTGGCTGTTCCGGGGTTGGATTCAGTAGTGATTGGGCCAAAGGATCTGTCCTGGGCCATTGGGACTAAAGGGGACGTGCTGCATCCCCAATCGATGGAGGCGATGAGAACTGTTGCAACCAAGGCGCGTGCGGCTGGACGGTTCATCGGAGCGGGCATGGGACCGGATCCGGAGTTCGCCTTTAAATTAGCTCAACTTGGTGTACAGTGGATGCAACTCGGTTTGGATTGTGCCCACCTGGTCAAATCCTTCGACACTGCGTTAGCTACTTTCTATAATGACATCAAAAAGGAACCGGCAGAAGTGACCGGGTGACGATAACTACAAACGAGGACTTCAAATGCCTGTATTTTCTACTGACTATCTACGCGATGTTGGAATCCGCATTTTTACAGCCTGCGGCGCACCTGCCGATGAAGCCAAGGTTGTTGCCGATAATCTTGTTGAGGCCAGCCTCATGGGTCTCGAATCCCATGGTGTGACCCGTTATATCCACTACGTTGACCACGTATTAATTGGGAAAATCAAGCCGGGAGCACCAGTCCGCGTTGTCAAGGAAACACCCACTACGGCTATCGTTGACTGCGGGTTTAATTTTGGGATGGTTAGCGCTAAACGTATGGTGGAGATTGTCTGTGAAAAGGCACAAGAACAGCATGTGGCTTGCGTCGTCAGCCAGAACAGCCACCATGTCTCTCGGCTTGGTTCTTACGTCCAGATGGTTACAGAGCGCGATCTGATTGGAATCGCCACAGCCAACAGCTCCCAGCATGGGCACTTTGTTGTCCCCTTCGGCGGTCGGGAAGGCCGCTTAGCTACCAATCCCATTGCCTACGGTATTCCCACCCGGGAAGGGCCTCCTGTTCTCTTGGACATGTCCACCTCTATGATTTCGGAGGGGAAGATCCAGGTGCTTATGCATGAGGGTAAACCCATTCCTCCAGGCAGCGTTCAGGATGCCGAGGGTTACCAAATCACGGCTCCGGAGAAGTTTTACGGGCCACCAAAAGGGACGATCATGCCCTTTGGGTCACCAGAGTTGGGCTATAAAGGGTTTGGTCTGAGTTTAATGGTTGAAATTTTGTCGGGTGTGTTGGGGGGCAATTCCACACCCGAAGATCTGCCGTATATCAACGGGTTGTTCATCATAGCCATTGATCCGCAGGCTTTCTGTGGGCTGGAGCGGTTTAAAGACTTGATTGAGGTGCTTAAGGATTACATGAAAACCACACCACCAGCTCCAGGGTATGACGAAGTTATCATGCCAGGAGAGCTGGATTTCCGCATCCGCGAAAAACGTCTGGTCGAGGGCATCCCCTTAGCGGACAAGACCTGGGATCTGATCAAAGAATCTGCCTTAAAAGTTGGGGTCAACCTAGAAGAGCCGGAATCTCAAAGGTAGCCGCGATGATCGTAGATGTTCACGCTCATGTTTTTCCCGAAGTGCGCGGTATGACCGGCGCGGGTCCCACGCGTGGGCTTGGATACGGGCTCGTTTCGATAGGTGGCGAAAACATCGTGCTGATGCCTCCATATAATGAGAAGACGGTCTTCACCCCAGAGATGCTTGTTGCCAATATGGATTGGGCGGGCGTCGATAAAGCCGTGCTGCTTCAAGCGCCGTTCTATGGGGAATGTAACCCGTATGTCATTGAGGCACTCAAACGATACCCTCAACGCCTGGTGGGGGCAGCCTATTTTGATCCGTGGGCGCCAGATGATCAGCAGGCGAAGCTAGAAGAAATATTGGCCTCAGAGACGTTTAGAGCAATAAAATTGGAATGCTCCGAACAGGCTGGACTATGCGGAATTTATCCCGAAGCCGACCTTGGTGCACCAGAACTTGAGTGGTTATGGAGAGATCTAGAACACCAGGGATTAGTGCTCGTTCTGGATCTTGGGAGTGTGGGTAGCCGTTCTTATCAAACGGACGCGGTGCGAAGAATTGCTCAGGGGCACCCTGATCTCAAAATCGTTGTCGCTCATTTAGGTCAACCCAAGCCAAATATACAGGCCGACGCTGAGCTAAAAAAGCTTTGGGTCAAGCAAATATCTCTAGGTCAGTTACCAAATGTTTGGTTCGACTGCTCTGCTCTGCCAGCTTATTTGCCGGACGATGATTTCCCCTTTCCAAGTGCGGGGAAAAACCTTCAAGAGGCGATTAATAGAATAGGACCTGCCAAGGTGATGTGGGGCAGCGACATTCCAGGACTTCTCTCCCGGGCCATTTACCCGCAACTTGTGAAAATGGCACATTTACACACCGCATTTCTATCCCCCTCAGAACAGGATATGATTTTGTGGAAAAATGCGAGTCAGGTGTTTAAGCTCTGATCAGTTATTTTTTTCTCTTTATGTTATCCAAGGAGGTGTGTTGGTATGGGCAACGAAATCAAGATTGCCATAGCAGGGGTGGGCAATTGCTGCCAAGCTTTGCTGGAAGGTATCGAGTACTATCGCCAGAATCCTGATGATACTCGCGGCTTACTGAGCGGGGAGATAAAAGGTTACCAGGTGACGGATATCTTGCCCGTAGCCGCTTTTGATATCAGTGCTCATAAGGTCGGCAAGGATCTCAGCCAGGCCATTTATGCCCCTCCCAACCAGGCGTACCGCTATCCAGGAGTACAGGTTAGGCCTTTTGGCGTAAAGGTGATGAAAGGACCCATATTGGATGGTAACCCGCCTAATCTGGCGAAGCTGGTGCCGGAGTCGCAAGAACAGCAGGTTGATGTAGCTCAGGTGCTCAAAGAGAGCGGAGCGGAGATGCTGGTCAATATTATCCCGACAGAGTCGCACCAAGCAGCCCATTACTACGCGGATGCTGCCATTAAGGGGGCAAAGATTGGGTTTATGAATATGATGCCGACCCTCATCGTCAACGATCTAGAATACCAGCAAGCGGCTGTTGAGAATGATGTGCCTCTATTCGGGGATGATGGCAAGAGTCAGTTGGGCGCCTCGATTATTCACCGGGCTCTAGCAACGCTGATGAGCCATCGAGGTGTGCACATGCATCGCACCTACCAAATCAATTTTGCCGGCAACACTGATTTCGCGAATCTGTCTGCGCGGGGTATGAGCAAGCACAAGTCGAAGCAGGAAACCGTCAAGAGCATCATGCCCTACGATGTGGAAATGTCCACTGGGTTTACCCATGTGGAGATGATGGGCGATCGTAAAACCGCGCTCTTCAAGATCGAGGCTGGGAATTTTGGGAACGCTCCCCTGTTGTTCGAAGCCAAGATGGAAGTAGAGGACAGCGCCAACCTGGGGGGGATCATGGTGGAAGTAATTCGCCATATGCGGATCGCTCTAGATCGGGGGGTTTCTGGTGTACTAGAGTCATCTTGTGCTTATTTTGCCAAGCATCCGCCAGAGCAGATTCCGGATGAGGTAGCTTATCAAAGGCTCAATGAGTTCATTGCTGGGACGCGTGAGAGGTGAGCATGACATCAAAACCGCCAGCTCTGGTCTGTGTTGGTCGTATCGTGCGGGAGATGATTCACTTTCCCCACGAGGTGCAGGGGCCTGTGTTAGGCAGTCCACCAGCTTACTGTTCTGTCGCAGCGGCGCGTCAGGGCACCTATACTGGTATTGTGACTAAGATCGGTTCCGATATGCCCGAAGCCCTGCTGCAACCCATCAAAAGGGCGGGGGTAGACACCGGAGGAATATTGCTGACCGAGCGATCTACAGCCAGCGAGCTCATTTACGACACCAAGGGGAACAAAGAAATTCGTTACCCCAGCATGTCCGACCCCATAAAACAGGATGATGTCCCCAAAAGTTTTCACGGATGTGAGATCATTTATGTCTGTCCCATGGATACGGATGTACTTTTAGAGGATTTGGGTGCTGTGACAGTTTTGGGTCAGAGAAGCGCTGTTGATTTAGGCGGGTATGGTGGCGTGCATATGAGCAAAGCGCGTCGCCAGGCCATTTCCTCATTGGCAGAATTCGCACTAGATGTCGCCTCTTTTTTTAATATTGTAAAAGCCTCTGACGAGGATGCGATTTCAATATTTGGTGAGGACAATCCCCCGGAGTCAGCCAAAAGGTTATTAGCAAGTGGGCCGAAGGTTGTTTTGATCACCCTGGGTGAGAAAGGTGTGCTTGTGACCACGGCTGAGAATCAGTGGCTAGTACCGCCTGTCCCTGGCACTGTTACTGACACAACCGGAGGCGGCGATACCTTCATGGCAGGGTTTCTGTCGGAATATTTGCGTAGCCAGAATCCAGTCAAGTCAGCTCAATGGGGCTGCGCTACAGCTATTTGCGTGATCGAGCACGGTGGAGGCGTTTTAGTAGAACGGATGCCAACGCGCCAGCAAGTTCAAGTGCGCGTCGATCAGAACTACAGATGAACTACAGTTGTCTAGATAGAAAGGAGAGATAACAATGGCTGAAGTCAAAATGGGAGTCATAGGGTGCGGCAGCATTGCCAATATCGCCCACTTACCTGCGATTCAGCGCACGCAGGAAGCAAAGCTGATCGCGGTGTGCGATATCGACCGCGATCGGGCGGAGGAAATGGCTGCCAAGTGGGGTGCTGAGCAGTGGTTTGTGGACTATCGCGACATGTTGGAGAAATCAAAGTTAGATGCAGTCATCATCGCTACCCCAAACGACGTTCACCGCAACCAGGCAGTCGCCGCTGCTGCGGCAGGGGTGCATGTCGTTGTAGAAAAGCCATTAACTGTCACAAATTACGAAGCTCGGGATATTGTTTATGCCTGTCGGCATGCAGACGTGAAATTACTGGTCGGATGTGACCGACGCTTCTTCACGCAAAATCAATGGGCTAAAGAATTGATCGACGCCGGAGTGATCGGAAAACTGTTGATGAGTCGCGGTTCCCTGCATGAGCATTGGTACAACTATCAGAATCATGTGGCTTATACAGATTTTCGCTTGCACGTCGAAGTAGCGGGTGGTGCGGCCTTAAATGACACTGGCGCTCACGTGATTGACCTGCTGACATGGCTAAACAACAGCAAAGTCAAAAAAGTGACGGGTATTGCCAAGCGACTGGCGATGCCAGCAGAATATACGCTTTGTGATGATACAGCTCTGGTGATGATGGAATTTGAGAATGGTGCCTACGCAACCATGAGTTGTAACCGTTTCTCGCCGGCTGTGAACGCAGCGGCAGAGCTATGTGGTACAGAGGGCACCATCTTTACATCTACGGATGCCACCAATCCTTACCAGAGTTGGCCGATGGCCGTCTACACCAACAAAGATTACACCGTGGACACCTTACCACCAATCTTGAAAAATTATCGCTGGCCCGAGCTTTTCTGGGTTGAGGATATCATCCACGAACACGTTCGCAAGCGTTGGATTCCTCTCGCCCCGCCTCGGTTTCCAAGCAACTACGAGAAGATGCTCGACCATTTCCTGGATTGCCTGATCAATGATAAGGATCCCTTGGTCAGTGGAGAGGACGGCGCCCGCGCGGTTGAGGTCATGTGCGGCACCTGGAAGAGCATGGAGACCGATACATGGGTGGAGCTACCGTTGAAAGAAGAGATCATTCCTCCCGGTTATAAAAAGCCACCTATTGAAATCGAAGTTACAGAAAAGGGATTTAAATAATGAACAATGTGCTCGTGACGGGTGCAGCGGGATACGTGGGCAGCGAGATCGTTCGCCAGCTTCTGGAGCTTGGCAAAGATGTCACCTCTCTGGACTGTCGGCGTGCTCACGAGGTCACCCCTTGCATCGAGGCTGATCTTACGGATGTCAACAGTCTATCCAGAGCGTTGGAGGAGCACTCCTTTGATACCATTATTCACGTTGCCTCCCTTCCGGGTGATACTGGAGATCCACAGGAGATGGTCAGGGTGAACGTCAGCGGTTGCCTTAACATGCTTGAGGTCGCTCGCGAAATGGAAGTTGAACGTTTTGTCCAGACGGGCAGCATTTCAGCCTATGAGTGGTACCCCGCTACACCGTTCAATCCACCGGATTACATGCCGGTGGATGAGAATCACCCCTGTCGCCCTAGAGACATATACTCGACGACCAAGCACATGCAAGAGCTGCTGGCAACGACCTATTATCATCAATACAGTTTGCCAACCACGGTGCTTCGCCTCACTGCAGTTGTGGGCCCGAGAGGGCGCGGAGGGGGTCGTGGCTGGGGTGAGTTCGCCGAGATGTTAGCTGAAGGCAAACGCGTACAAGTGCCGCATTTTACTCCTGAGGAGCTATGTCACTACGTGGACATACGCGACGTCGCCCGCATGCACATTGTAGTCGCTGAACATCCAAACGCTGTGGGTGAGATCTTCAACTGCTGTGGACCTGGTCCTAATCGCGGATCGGACTTCACCGAAATCTTGCAGAATCTTGTGCCAGGCATCAAGGTGGAATTCGGCTTCCCTTGGAGTATGGCCCAGGGCGGCGAGATTGCCTTCGATATGTCAAAGGCAAAGAGGCTTCTGGATTTTGAGCCCAAATACACATTGGAGAGCAGCATCCATAGTATCAAGAGTTGGATCGACGCCGGCGGCTTGGAAGAGGGAGAAGCCGAGGATCAAACTTACGGAGAAGGTGTTGCCAAGCAGTAACACAGCGGATTTGGACCAAGAAGGAGGTTGAGCTAAATGATCATAACGATGCATGGCCTATCCACCATGTACTCCAATGCACGTACGGATATCCGGATTGCCCGCGAAGCGGGTTTTGACGGATATGAGATCATCGAGGCTAAGCTGCTCCGCTATCTCGACCAGGGATATAAAGAAAAGGATTTACTCCCTTTGTTTGAGCAATATCAAATCCGCCCAGTCTGCATCAACGCGCTAAAAGATGTGGATCGTGTTGAGCCCGAAGAACGGGCTCAGTTGTTGAAGGAGGCCAGGCGCATCTGTGAAGCCGCTGAGGTATTGGGCTTTCAAACCATACAGTTGGTTCCGTTCTGCCGACTCGAGGGCCGTCCTTGGGGCGAGGTGCTTGCGTTAACAGCAAAGAACATCGCGGATATTGCTGACATTGGCAAAGAGCACGGCGTCCGGTTTCAGCTAGAGCCAATTGCTTGGTCGCCCATCCATTCTCTATCCCAGAGCTTGGAAGTGATCGCAGCCGCAGACCGGGATAACGTAGGTATGGTGATCGATTTCTGGCATCTTTGGGCTGGAGCAGAGACCGTACCGGACGAGGTGGCTGCTCTTGACCCTTCTATGATTTATGGAGTCCACTTCTGCGATGGAATTCGCCATACTGGCGAGGGCAAGGATTGGAACGAACCCGCTTTGAGGGGCTTTTTGCCCGGGGAAGGGAACATTCCAATAAAAGAGTGGGTTGCTGCTGTTAAATCCACTGGCTATGATGGTTCTTGGTCGTCTGAATTGCTGAGCCCGAGGCATTGGGAGTGGGATGTGCTTGAAATTGCGCGTGAAACCAGAAGACTCATGGAGAAATACATCCTTTGAGTCTGACAGGTTCTGCTGGATCAATTAAAATTTTTTTAGGATGGTGTTTTACCCCCAAACAGCATATTAATGACTCACTTCAAGATAGCCAAGGCTATCAAAAGGCCATTGATGAACTGAGATTTCGTCGTGATGGTTAACCGTAACGCGTGCTGTGAAAATCTCCGCAGCCGAAAGTTCGCGGAGGCAGGCGAGAGGTGTGGTTTGCCGCTGTTTTTTGCCGATCCCGCAGAGGAATCGCTGGTTTGGCGATAAAAGGGAATTACTTATGCATTGGAAGGGGAAGTGGCATGGAAAGAAGCACGCTTGGGAGAACTGGTCTCGAAGTCAGCCGCCTGGGTTTGGGTCTGGCTTGGATAGGTCTAGAGTTAACCTTTGCGGAGAAATCCATCGCGGCCGAGGTGATCAATACTGCCTTGGACGCAGAAATTAATTTTTTCGATACATGTTCCTGTTACGGCATTAGCGAGGAGCTAATTGGCTTAACCGTAGCCCATCGTCGAGACGAATTTATCATAGCCACCAAGTGCGGTCACGTGACAGGTGAGAGCATTGGGAAGGATTGGGCTCCTCAAACGATTTTTGAGAACATTGAACTTAGCCTGAGGCGATTAAAGACGGACTATCTTGATATCGTCCAATTGCACTCCTGCAGCATAGACATCTTAAGAAGAGGAGAGGTAGTCCATGCGCTACTGGAGGCACAAAAGAGCGGCAAGGCCCGTTTTATTGGCTATAGTGGCGACAACGAAGCTGCCGCTTGGGCAATTGAGAGTGGCTATTTTGATACCCTTCAGACCAGCTTCAATCTAATCGATCAGCAAGCCCGCAAGCAGCTTTTCCCTAAGGTCAAAGAAAAGGGAATTGGGTTGATCATTAAGCGACCGATCGCCAATGCTGTCTGGGGTGCAACTGAAGCTCCCAGTGCGTATTATCAGGATTATCTAAAGCGAGCTCAAGAAATGGCCTCCCTGGGCCCCATCCCTAACGCTCCTCAAGACCCAATCTTACTCGCGATGAGTTTCACACTTGCTCATCCTGAGGTGGATACGGCTATTGTGGGCACAAAGGATCCTGTCCACATGCGAGAAAATCTTCATGCCTATCGCGCTGGGCTTTCAATCCCAGAGGATGTCCGTGAGGAACTGTACAGGCGCTTTGAGCAGCTTGGGCAGGGATGGAGGCAGTTGAGCTAATTCCCTCAATGACTATTTGATCCAGCTGCGATCTGAACGAGATGATATCTGGAGGTGATATGTGGAAAGGCGTAGATTTGGTAAAACAGGCCTAGAAGTCAGCGTGTTAGGAGCAGGGCTGGCTGAAATCGGCGATGCCTCGATAGATGATGCTGAATCCCAGGCATCTTTGGTCTTGAATACCGCTCTCGATGCGGGCATCAATTTTTTAGACACCAGCGCCTGTTATGGCATTAGTGAGCAGTTAATTGGTCGAACGATTGCTCACCGCCGACAACACTATATCTTGGCTACTAAGTGCGGCCATATAACCGCTGGGTATGAGGGTGAAGAGTGGACGGTCGAGACGATCAAGCACAGCATAGAACGCAGTCTAAAGCGCATGAAGACCGACTATCTTGACCTGGTGCAGTTGCACTCTTGCGGACTGGATATACTTGAGCATGGAGAGGTTACCCAAGCGCTGTTGGATGCGAGGCAGGCCGGTAAGACTCGTTTTATTGGCTACAGTGGCGACAATGAAGCTGCTGAGTGGGCTGTAGAGAGCGGATTGTTTGACACTCTTCAAACCAGCTTCAGTGTTGTTGACCAAAGGGCAAGAATCCGCTTGTTCACGCAAGCAAAGGCTAAGGACATGGGGATCATCGTCAAGCGTCCAATTGCCAACGCCGTTTGGGGCATGTCCGCATCACCCAGTGAGTATGCAGCGCAATATTTTCAGAGAGCCCAAGAGATGCTTTCAATCGGGCCAATACCTGAAAGCCCCAGTGACCCTATCTTACTGTCTTTAGGTTTCACGCTGGCTCACGATGTGCTAGATACCGCGATTGTCGGTACACGAAACCCTGAACACATGAGGGCGAATATCAAGATGGTGGAAAATGAGCTGCCGATTTCTGGAGAGGTTGTGAGCGCGTTGCATCGTCGTTTTGAGCGATTTGAGGAACACTGGATCCAACTAGGATAAAAGGATCGGTTGGGCAATGAGATCAGGAGGTGGAAGGTGAATTCCCGTGAACGAGTTCTAGCAGCGGTTAATCACCAAGAGCCAGATAAGATACCTTTCGATCTTGGGGGTATGGCTCAATCCGGGATCCACAGGGAAGTTTATCTCCAACTTAGGAAATGTCTGGGCTTGCCCGAGAGAGAAGCTCAAGTGTTAAATATCAACACTCAGCAGGCCAGGCTTGACGAGGATGTGCGGGAGCGGTTGTTAATCGACACTTACCTGGTGTACTCCGTGTGGGCAAGCGTGGAAAGTTCAATTGTCAAGCAAGAAGGTGGTTATCTGGTGTACACCGACGAATGGAATGTGAAGCGCCGTATGCCGAAAAAGCAAGGATATTATTTTGATATTGCTTCACACCCTTTATCCGGTGACGATGTCATTGAACGCTTCAAAGGTTATGCCTGGCCCGACCCCACTGAACCAGCTCGCTTTGAGGGCTTGAGAGAAGAGGCTGAAATCGCCGGAGCGGCGGGTAAATTTGTCGTTCTCATGGGCCTCTGCCCAGGTATCGTCGAAATGTACTCCTGGTTGCGCGGTTTTAACGATTTTTATCTTGATCTTGGCGCTGAGCCGAAGATCGCTGAGATGTTCCTGGATAAGCTGGCGTGTTTGAAGATTGCTTACTGGCGACGCGCTCTAAAAGAATTCGGTGAATTTATCGACGCGGTGAACGAGGCGGATGATATCGCTGGACAAAGGGGCTTATTAATCTCACCGAAAACCTATCGAACGGTAATTAAACCTTATCACCGACGCCTCTTTGAGGCGATAAAAGAGAGCGCACCGCACGTGAAATTGATCTTTCATTCTTGCGGGGCAATACGCACGTTAATACCAGATTTTATCGAAATTGGCGCTGATGTTTTGAACCCAGTACAGACCAGCGCAGCGGGTATGGATCCGGTAGATTTGAAAAAAACTTTTGGAAAAGAAATTTGTTTCTGGGGGGGCGGCGTAGATGCCCAGAATGTTTTATCTACGGGTTCTGAAGGGGACATTCGTGATAATGTGCGCTATAACATCGAGGCGTTGGCACCAGGGGGTGGGTTTGTGTTTGCACCGACTCACATTATTCAACCTCAAGTTCCCCCTCAGAATATCATGGTGATGTGGGAAACGCTGCAAAGATATGGGGATTACTCTGTTGCAAATATATAACTTTGGAGAACCTGGGCAAAGGCTCTAGAAGCTCCCCTCTTTAGCCTCTAGATATGCAGAGCACAAGTGAGGAGAGCAGTCCATCTAACTGAAAGGATTATTCATGGCAGCAAAAAGAAATAGTGTCCGTGTCGCGATTATAGGTGTGGGGAACTGTACCTCAGCTATGGTCCAAGGGGTAGAGTATTATAAAAACGCCCCGGATAGCTCAGCTATCCCTGGATTGATGCATGCTAACTTAGGTGGCTATCACGTCCGAGACATTGAGTTTACTGCTGCTTTCGATGTTGTAAGCAGTAAAGTGGGGAAAGACTTAAGTGAAGCCATTTGGGCTCACCCTAACAATACGGCCAAATTTGCAGATGTCCCTCGGCTCAATGTTCCCGTTCATCGCGGTATGACCCACGATGGTTTGGGTAAATACCTGCGCCAAGTGGTAGAAAAAGCACCCGGGCCAACAGACGACATTGTTGGCATTCTCAAAAATACCCAAACTGATGTGGTTGTCAACTTCCTTCCTGTTGGCTCTGAGACGGCCACTAAATGGTATGTTGAACAAGTCTTAGAAGCAGGATGCGCTTTTGTTAATGGTGTCCCGGTTTTTATTGCTAGCTCCAAATATTGGGGCAAGCGTTTCAAGGAACGCGGACTTCCTGTCATCGGTGATGATGTAAAAAGCCAGGTAGGGGCGACGATTGTGCATCGT
>JASFVL010000062.1:0-14971 GCA_050049875.1 Anaerolineales bacterium | reverse complement strand
TTTACACTCATAACAGCCTGGTCGCTTTGCCAGGAAAGTGTAGCGAAACCGAGTACGCTGATGATCAAAATCATGCCCAAACGAGTGAATATTTTGTTATTCATTGCATATCCTCCTTCTCGAGTTTAGACAAAAATTAGGGCGATTTTACCCTTGAGCAAAACCGCCCCTTGGTAGAAAATTGTAATTGTGAAAAACCAAAAATCTACCAAGGAGAACATTAACAAACTAATCGAATTCCGTCAAGCCATATATAAGCGCGGGATGCTTGCACGCCGGGATGCCCTATTCGACCTGCTGGATGCCCTGGTCTACGAAGGACAGGTTTCATCCTTCGCTATGTTGAGCGAATCCAGTCAGTTCCAGCGGAAATGGCCGAGCCTGTATGCCGCGGTCGAAGATGGAAAATTCGACAGCCAATGGCTGCGAACCTATTTAGCCCGGCAAGTTCCCCAGCAAGGCATCTGCGTGTTCCCCATCGATGGCTCACCCTGGCCCAGACCCAGAAGCCGGGTGTTGGATGATCGCCAGTTCGTTTACCAGGCGAGCAGTGCTGCAAACGGTGGCACGGTCACCATCGGCTATCCATACTCACTCTTGGAATGGTGCGTCGAACCGCATTCCAGCTGGTCCTTGCCCATTGATGTGCGCCGGGTGCCGAGCAGCCAAACCGCCCAGGAAGTAGGTGCAGAGCAGATTCGAGCATTAGCGAAGGCACGTGCAGCTTGTTTTGAGGCTCTGGACATCGTTGCTGCCGATGGCAAATACGGGAACGCTGGGTTTCTGCGCTCAGTGAAGGGGCTGCGTTGTGGGGTTGTGGCTCGCTTACGCTGCGATCGGGTGCTCTACGGTTCTCCCCCGCCACGCACCGGGAGAAAGGGACGCCCTCGAGTGCATGGAACACGCTTTGCCTTCAAAGAACCGGAGACCTGGAGCGCACCCGCCGAAGTATTGGAGCTGGACGACCCTTTCTGGGGCAAGGTGCGCCTTGAGCGCTGGCGGGGACTGCATGGGAAGAAAGGGGCGGACGTGACCTATGATGTCGTCCGAGCTTGCGTGCACTTGGGGCGAGAAAAACCACCACCTGCCCTGTGGCTAGCCTGGTTAGCGCCCGATCCACTGCTGCCCAAGGTCGCCATCACCGTAGAAACCATCTGGCGAGCTTACATCTCCCGCTGGCCCGTGGAACCCGGCATCCATTTCCGCAAAGAAACCCTCGGCTGGACCCAGCCCCGCTTCCACTCCAAAGAAGTGGGAGACCGCTGGAGCGAGTTGACGGCTATCGCCTGCTGGATGCTCTTCCTGGCCCGTCCCATTGTGGAAGACAACCCCCTGCCCTGGCAGAAACCGCAGCAACGTTTGACCCCCCAGCGGGTTCAACAGAGCATACGCCCGATTTTCTGGCTGATTGGTAGTCCGGCTCGACCTCCGAAAATGCGCGGAAAAGCGCCAGGTTGGCCGCCAGGCAGGCAAAGAGTACTAAAACCACGCTTTGCCGTCGTCAAAAAGACGCCTACAGCGGCTCAAACGGCTTGATATTCGATTGGTAATGTGCTGATTTTCAACCCGACCAAAATTCGGGTTAGTTAGATTTGTCTAAAGTCGAGTTATATGCTATTCTGGTACAAACGGAATGCATCGCCAACGGTCTCAACATCCCAGGCTGCTTCCATGGGGATATTGATTCCCTTTTCTTCGAGACTAAGCATCATGCTGACCAATTGGATCGAATCAGCTCTCAAATCCTCAATAAAGGAGGCCTCACGGACGACTTTGTGCGGATCAATTTGTAGTTCATCCGCCACGATCTTTCTAAATTCATCGAAGGACACCGGTTCATTGGGGTTGTTATTTTCCATGATGTGTCTCCTTGAGTTCTCGAAGTGCCGCTTCCCTCAGCTTGAATTTCTGCGGTTTTCCGGTTTCCGATCGGGGAAAATCCTTTAGAAAGCGAATTTGGTTAGGGATTTTGTAGGCTTCCAAGGTTGAGCGGCAGTGATCTAGCACCTGGATAGGGGTCATTTCACCCCCCTTTTCCGGGATGATGAAAGCCCATATGGTCTCCCCTGCAACAGAGGTGGGTATGCCGACGACCGCGGCTTCTCGAATATGGGGGTGTGAAACCAAATGGGTTTCGACTTCAGCGGGGTAGATGTTTTGACCTGCGCGAATGATAACATCCTTTTTGCGGCCCACGATGTGAACGTAACCTTCTTCGTCGATCACTGCCAGATCGCCAGTGTAGTACCAACCTTGATCGTCGATGACCTCGGCGGTGCTCTCAGGATCACCGTAATAGCCTAACATGAGGCTGCTGCTGCGGCAAGCTAATTCTCCTATCTGACCAGGCTTTACATTTCTGTGGGAAGTGTCCACGATTTTTATTTCCATACCCGGCATGGGGCGTCCAACCGTTTCCGCCTGAATCGGATCGGAGTCGTCCAAGCTGGTGGCGGCGATTCCGCCTGCGGTCTCGGTTGCTCCGAAACCGATGTGGATTGCGCAGCCGAAGTGGTGCTGAATCTTCCGCGCCAATTCAGGGGGGCAAGGTGCTGCTCCGGTCCCGCAGATCAACAGGGAGGAAGTATCATACTGGTCAAACGATTCCATCCCAAGCAAGATTTGATATACCATCGGTACGGCGACCATAACCGTTACCCTTTCGGCTTCGATCAGACGCATCGCATTCCGGGGATGAAAGCGAGGCATGACCACTAAGCGATCACCCATGAGCAACCCTTGGAGCATAACCTCCAGCCCAGTAATGGTGTGCCAGCCGCCTGTGGACAGGAAAGTTTGTGGGTGTCCTGCGGCACGCAGGAGACGCGTACGATAGCGAGTGAGAGCTTTGAGCGATCGTCCCAGCCATTTGAGATTTGGTCGCTGCATCCATAGTTCCCTCAACTTGATACTAGCTGCCACAGGCGCGATCAAGCTGGAGTGGGTGTGCATGGTTCCTTTGGGGGCTCCGGTTGTCCCGGAGGTGTAAAGCAGAGCCAATAGATCTTTTGCTTCGACCTTAGATAGGTGGAGGGAAGTGGAGGCGGGTGTTGACGTCAATTGGGCGAAAGAGAGTTCGCCATCGAGGTCGGGGTTGACTTGGATGATATGATGCAGATTTGGTGCTTTTTGCAAATCTCCGGGGTCTTTGAGCTTGATGGTCACAAGAGCGTGTGGCTCAGCGTCGGAAAGAACATCGTTGAGGCTAGGAGTGTGTAATAGGGGGTTGAGAGGGATAAAGACTGCTCCCAGCTCAGCTGTTGCGAAGAAAAGGTAGACAAACTCAGGACCTGGTGGCAGTAGGCAGACGATTTTATCGCCCTTACTTAACCCCAAAGTGGATAAACCAGAAAAGAGTGCTTCTATCCGCTGGCGAAGTAATCTGTAGGAGATCCGGCTTTGACCGCACACCACAGCCTCCTGGTTGGGTCGCGAGCGGACGACCTCGTCAAGCGCTTCCATCATTGTCATTTTGGTGTTGAGCATGATATTTATGGAGACAAAGAAACGAAGCCTTTTATTTGATTTTTCATTCTAGCTGTTTGGATGTGGACATCTTTGATCATTTCGAACGATATTATGGATAGATTATTAAGCACTCGGTGCTCTATGGTTTGTAACCCCAACATCGGGAGAATGTTTCGCTAGGAACGTTGTCTTTTTGTGGATTTATGTACTCTGCTCCAGATGAGAGTGATGATCAAAAAGTGAACCCAATTATTTTCATTCGGGTATTCAATATGACTTGTCAATTATGTATTACAATTGCCTTTGCAAAAGACTACACAAAAGGTCATCCTCAAGTCTGGTTACTGAAGCTCGAAGGATCGTCACAAAGCATATCCTTTACTATCCGTAACTTCATAATGGAAGTGTGCACACATAATTTTTCAAAAAGAGAAGTGATATTTATGGAGGAGGGGTAGTGAGGCCACCTGAGTCCAAAACAAAAAAGGATGCTTGTATTTAATCCGGAGTAACGCAGCGGCTAAGAAGAATCAGTCGGAGGATAGATTATGACCCGCTACATGTTGAAACAGTTCCTAACAAGTCTGATCAAACTTTTCGTTTTTGTAACCTTTATGTTCTTCTTTATCCAGGTGATGATACCAGGGGATTTCGTGGATCAGTTCTCCATTTTCTGCGACGCTGCGTGTCAGGCAGCAATGCGAGCTCAACTTGGGTTAGATTTGCCGATCTGGTCCAGGTATCTGGAGTGGCTTGGAAACATTATCCGTTTGGATTTTGGCCACTCATTCTATGGTGATCCAATTGTTGAAATTCTGAAAGACGTGATCCCCCCGACATTGTTGGTCTTTTTTACCGGGACTGCGCTCGCATTTTTGATTGGGTTATGGTTGGGAAAAAGGACAGCTTGGCGAGGTTCAGGGCTCATCTCAAGGGTTACTACTTTAGGAGGTATTACCCTCTTTACCTCCTTCCCGCCTTGGTTGGCTTGGCTGGTTACTTATTTCATTGGCAGGCAAGCAGATTTCATTATACAGGGGGAGGTAGGTGGTCTGGGTAATCTATCATTTATGGGGCTTAACCGAGAAATCTGGATGGACATCGATATTGAACCATCTGTGATCACCTTTCGGATGTTTTTAAGCCTCGTCGGCGCAACTATATTGGTGGTGACAATCAACTCGCTGGTCGATCGTTTCTTCAATAAGAAGATGCCTACGGTGGTAATTCTCATCTTTATCGCTGCTATCACATTGGGCAGTTTGTATTTATTCCAAATGGAGGTTTTAGCTTTTGATATCTTGCGCCTTACTTGGCTGCCTGTACTGATCTATACACTGTTGTCCTTCGGTGAAACAATGTTGATTATGCAGTCCAGCATGACAGAAGTCTTAAAAGAAGAGTACATCACGACGGCCCACGCAAAGGGTTTGCCCATCTCCGTTGTGCGAGATAAACACGCGGCCCGCAACGCGATACTGCCCGTACTCAGTCGATTGGTGATATCCCTTCCATATCTGATCACGGGTGTGGTCATCATTGAAAGTTCAGTTGGCTGGCCAGGAATGGGAACGAGTTTGTGGAACGCTTTATATTGGCAAAACATGACCGTAGTGATGAACACCTTACTAATTGTCGGTTTTCTTTCTTTATTCGCACGCCTTGTCCTGGATGTACTAAATGCATATCTCGATCCTCGTCTCCGTTATGTCGAGGGTCAAATCACCGCTACTTGAGGCGATAGGAGAGAAAGATGGAGCAATCGCTTAACCGGGCAATACGGGTTGCTGTTGACTTGATGGAGGCCGATAGAGGGCGGGAGGCCAGCAGTATCTTATCTAAAATCCTACAGAGAGATCCCAAAAACGTCCATGCTTGGTATTTGTTGAGTTTTACCCTGAAGGATCGTCATAAACAGATTTATACGCTAAAACGCGCCCTCAGTCTTTACCCGGATTATGAAAAGGCGGAGTTAAGGCTGGCACAAATTACGGGTACCAATCCCGAAGCAGGGAGGTACTCGTCTTCACAATTGATCGCTGCTCAAGGCAGCACAGCTATCTCAACGACAGAGGCGTTTCGTGATGTGCGAGTTGAGGTCAGTGCTCCAAGAAGTGCGTTGCCATCGGTTGCTTGGACATTAAGACGGCAACCCGGTTTGATCTCCGATCCTTGGCATCGCTTCAAGATTCGGTCTGGATTGTTTTGGCGAAGGCTTAAGTTGAACTGGAGGGTATTTTCTCAAAGTCGTCTGGGCGTTGCCGGGTTGTTTTTAATTCTCGTATTCGGGCTGATGGCGGTCGCCCATCCAATCTTGATGAAAACGGTGTGGTCCCGCAATGTCTACGACCCTGTTACGGGATTTGACATGAACACATTTCCGCATCCATCCCCTCCGGGTCCGGGTCATATACTTGGCACGGACACATTGGGACGGGACGTGCTGAGCATGCTGTTGGCAGCGACAACCCCCACTTTTGTGATTGGGATTACTGCTGCTCTATCCACAGCGATTGTTGGAACGACTTTGAGTGTTCTGGGAGCTTATTTCCGCGGAATGGTGGACACAGTGATCACCAACATGGCGGATGTTTTCCTATTGTTTCCCGCGCCAGTGATCATGGTCATCATCGGAGCGCGCTTTCGCGAACTGGGTCCCGTGCCTTTGGGATTAATATATGGTTTTGTCACAGGAGCAGGTGGTACTGCCATTGTGATGCGAACACATGCTCAGCAAGTGGTTACTAAACCTTATATGGAGGCAGCGCGCGTATCGGGTGGTGGGGCGAGCCACTTGATTATCAAACACATGCTACCAGCGATGTTACCCTTAGCAGCGTTGCAGATGATGATCGCGGTAACAGGTGCTGTCGTGGCGGACGGTTTCATATCCTTCTTCGGTTTGACCAGAGTGGTGAATAATTGGGGTACGATTATCTATGATGCATTTGTTTATGCCGCAAGTGTCGGAAGAGAGGGTATCAGTATGTGGCATATGTTATTCCCTGCGGCAATTTGCTTTTCTTTATTTGCTATGGGTTTCTATATGGTATCCAGAGGACTGCACCGGGTTGCTGCTCCTCGTATCAGGGTCGAATATTAGAAGGAGGGTATTTCGATTTCAATTGTAGCTTTTGACCAGAGACGCGTTGTTCTTGGGGTGACAGGGAGTATCGCGGCCTACAAGGCAGCGGACATGGCAAGTAAGCTGACCCAAGCGGGCGCTCTCGTTGACGTGATCCTAACCCAGGCTGCCCGGCGTTTCATCTCGGAGCTGACCTTCCAGTCACTCACGGGAAGACAAGCTTACATAGATGACGACTTGTGGGGCGCTCAGTCGCATGTCATCCATGTGGGTTTGGCGCGAGATACAGATATTTTTGTTGTAGCCCCAGCTACAGCTACAACGATCGCGAAATTGGCACTTGGATCCGCCGAAGATTTGTTGAGTTTAACAGCTTTGGCACTCGGGACGCAGAATGCCCCACCTTTACTGATCGCTCCTGCTATGGATGCCGGTATGTATCAACATCAAGCCACCCAAGAGAACCTAAAAAAATTAGAGCAACGGGGTGCGATCATTGTAGGACCCGAAGAGGGTCATCTGGCATCAGGGTTGGTCGCCAAAGGCAGAATGACAGAGCCAGCGGAGCTGTTTGGACATCTCCGTTATATACTTTCTCGAGGGGGTCGCTTGGATGGAAAGCGGGTGGTTGTGACTGCTGGGGGGACACAGGAGCCACTGGATCCGGTGCGGGTTCTCACCAATCTATCATCCGGTAAACAGGGCTTCGCGCTTGCACAAGCAGCTCTAGACCTAGGGGCTGAGGTGGTTTTAATCGCTCCTACGGGATTGCGGCCAAAGCCGATCGGTGTGGAATTAATTGACGCAACAACATCATCGGACATGGAGTCAGCAGTGCTGCGAGCGTGTCAGAATGCGGATGTGCTGTTGATGGCTGCAGCTGTTTCCGATTTCCGACCTGCCCAGACAATAAATAAAAAAATCAAAAAGGGACTTGGTATCCCAGAATTGAGATTGGAACCAACTGCAGACATCTTAAAAGCCGTTTCCCGCCAGCGTGAAGAAATGGGAACGCCCGAGGTTGTGGTCGGTTTCGCAGCGGAGAGTGAGGATTTGATCGAAAATGCTCAAGAGAAGTTGAAGGACAAGAACCTAGATCTTATTGCAGCAAATGATATCCTTGCCTCTGATTCCGGTTTCGGGGTGGATACTAATCGAGTCACTTTGCTGAGCGCAGATGGTGAGATCGAAACTTTAGCGTTGATGACCAAATTTGAAGTGGCGCAAAAGATTCTTGAAAGGGTGATTACCATTCTGGAAGCGTAATTGGATTATCCACTTTCATTTTCAGCAAAGTGAAACAGTTGGAATAAGCGATGATTAGTTAAGGGTAAATGTTGAACAAGATGAAACTCGAAAATGCAATCACGGACATACCAGGTATTTTGGTTGGGCATGCCCAGGACGATGAAGCC
Source organism: Anaerolineales bacterium (assembly GCA_050049875.1). GTDB lineage: Bacteria > Chloroflexota > Anaerolineae > Anaerolineales > UBA11858 > JASFVL01. Next base: position 7,003 of record JASFVL010000062.1, on the reverse strand, counting down.
TTGACCGGTTGCACAGCGATCCTGTGTAAAGATGATTTTATCGGGGGCGTAGATCAGCGCGGGGGCGCCCCAGGGACGCGGGAAATCGATGCCCTTCGTCCGATGCATTTGGTCAATCAGGTGCATGGGATTGTGTTATCCGGGGGATCTGCCTTTGGTTTGGATGCGGCCACAGGAGTGGTGCGTTTCCTCGAAGAAAAAGGGGTGGGTTTTGATACACGGGTCGCCCGTGTCCCGATTGTGCCTGCAGCGATTTTATTTGATCTTGGTCTGGGGAAGGCGGATGTCCGTCCGGATGCCGAGATGGGCTATCAAGCCTGTCTGAACGCCTCTGTGGATGCTCCCCAAGAGGGTAATTACGGCGCAGGCACCGGTGCAACCGTTGGGAAAATTTTGGGTATGGGTCAGGCGATGAAATCCGGTATCGGTACGGCGAGTATGGAGATCGGTGGTGGGATATTGGTAGGAGCTATCGCCGCTGTGAATGTTTTCGGAGATGTTATTGACCCCCAAACTGGGGAAATCATCGCTGGAGCGCGCTCGACGGAACTAAGACCGTTTCAAATCGGTGAGCCAGGTTATTTTGCGGAAACCCTTCAGGTAATGAGGTCTTTGATCGGACGGACAGCCTTGGGATTCAACAGGCGAGAAAACACCGTGATCGGTGTGGTTGCCTCCAACGCCCGTTTAACGAAGGAAGAGATTAATAAGGTCGCTCAAATGGCTCATGATGGTGTGGCGCGCACTGTGCGACCGGCGCACACCATGTTCGATGGGGATACGATCTTTGCGATCGCAAACGGAGAGCGTAAAGCGGATGTGAACATCGTGGGGGCATTCTCCGCGGAAGTGTTCGCTGTGGCGATCGTGCGTGCCGTCCGGAATTCAAAATCAGTAGAGGGTTTGCCAACTGCCTCTGAGGGGAAATAGATACAGAATACTAATAATTAATCCCCCAAAATCTCAAGAAAACTCATATTCCCTTAAAAGAGGTGGGCCTCGATGTTTGAGGTTCCAAACTTTGAGAAGCTACTATCTAGCGTTGATCTGTTTAGCGCTTGATAGTTGATCAGGTATAATTTTAGTAATTAATTTCACAAAGGACAAGAAAATACAAAATGATTAATTCAAACGAATCTACAAACACAGCCACGATACTGATGGATCCTCCAGGACCTGAACCGGGAAGCGATACACTAAGAATGCTCCCTAAGTTGCGTAAAGACCCGATCGGATTTTTTTCGGATATGAGCCGGAAGTACGGGGGAATGGTGCGCATCATGATCCCTCAACAAAAAATTTATTTGGTATCCGAGCCGGAATACGTCCAACACATTCTGCAGAGAAATCAACGCAATTTTTTAAAAGGGGAAAGCGTAGATGCAGCCAGGCCTCTGATTGGTAACGGTTTGGCGAGTAGCGATGGGGATTTTTGGCTCCGTCAGCGACGTCTGATGCAGCCAGCTTTTCACCAAAAGCGATTGAAAAAGCTTGTTCCCATCATGACAGACACTGCTGGAGAATTCTTTCAATATTGGGAACCCAACATTAAGAACGGAGAGCCACTGGAATTGACCAGTGAGATGATGAAACTCACCCTTCAAGTGATCGTTAAGACCATGTTCAGTTCGGATGTCAGTGAAGAAGCGGAGACGATAGGACAAGCTTTTGTAGATGTCATGGGGGTCATCAACCGACGCTCGTGGAGCAACAATCCTTTACCCGATTGGCTGCCAACGCCGGATAATATCCGCCTCTGGCGAGCTCTAAGAAAACTTGACAATCAGGTCTATGATCTCATTGAGCATAGGCGAAACAGCGGTGAGAGGAAGGACGATCTTTTAGATATGTTGCTCTCCGCTCGATATGATGAGACCGGTGAAGGGATGGATGATAAGCAGCTGCGTGACGAGGTCCTGACAATATTCTTCGCCGGTCATGAGACAACTGCTCTGACTTTAACCTGGCTGTGGACTCTGCTTGCCGAAAATACACAAGTAGAGGCGCGTTTGCGAGCTGAGGTTGATGAAGTGGTTGGGTTGCGGACACCAACTATGGAGGATTTACCAAAGATGCAATACACTCGCATGGCTTTGGATGAAACCCTGCGTTTGTACCCCCCGGCTTGGGTATTCGTGCGCGCCGTTCACGATGAAGACGAGATTGACGGGTACCGTATCCCCTCTGATGCGTTCATCATTCTGAGCCCTTATCTGACCCAGCGGGACCCAAGGATTTGGGAGCAGCCGGAAAGCTTCGACCCGGAACGATTTAATCCAGAAACACCCGTAGAACGGCATAAATTTGCCTACTATCCTTTTGGAGGGGGACCACGCAAGTGTATTGGGCAAGACTTCGCTCTAATGGAGGCTCAACTTATCCTGGCAATGATGATCCAGCGTTATGGGATCAAATTGCTTCCAGGGCAAACCATTGAGCCGCAGTTCTTCATCACACTGAGGCCAAAAGGTGATGTGTTTATCAAGGTAACCGATAAGCTAAACTCGTGAGGTGCTGAGCGAAGATACCTTGTTACGAGATAAGACCTAAGACAAACTGTCCTCTGGCATAATTCAATCACCAACCGTCAACGAATGGGGATGACTTGCTTAAATGGTTAGCGTGGTTGGGTAAGATGGTTCGGTGATGGCCGGACGTTCTATGCTGAACCCTTGGATTGGGAAAGGGGTGGAGTCTTGCAGAGCCAGATCGCTCAGGATACGCCCGATCAAGGCGGCAAATTTATATCCATGCCCTGCTCCGATAGCAACAGTGATATTGGGGTGTTTAGGGTGTTTGTCAATAATGAAGTTGCGATCCGGTGTCAAGGTGTACAGGCAGGGTTTGGTGTAGAGTATCGGTCCCAAGAAGCTAGGTATACGCTCTTCAAGGAATCGGGTCAAGTTGTCAAGGCAGCGGGGATTCGGCTCAAGCTTACGGGATTCAACTGTAACTCGATCACCACCGACATCCTGACCTGCTTTGGTGGCCACTTCACCATAAACTGGGAATCCATAAAAGACCTGCTCGCCGTGCCAAACCCAGATTGGGAATCGGTCGGGGGAAAAATCTCGCAAGTGGGGGGTAGCGAAGTAGGTAACCTGCTCCTCAGTCACGTAGAGGGGTAATCGCATGCCCAACCATTTCAAGATCTGGTTAGTCCACGCCCCAGCGGTAACCACCAGGGAACGAGCGGTGAAACGCCCACGGGATGTATGAACCACCACACCTTTTCCCACAGCCTCCACCCGCTCAACTGGGGTATCTTCCATGATCGTAGCGCCTCGGGCGCGTGCTAAACTTATGTGGGCTGCGTTGGCTAAACGCGGATCGATGAATCCGTCACTGGCCTGGAACAAGATCTGGTCGGAATCGTGGAAACGGAACTGAGGAAAACGGCGTGTGGCTTCTCCCTGGGAGAGCTGCTCGAAGGGCACTCCTAGTTGAGTCATAGAGGCGGCATACTTGGACACTTCGCCCAATTCATACGGGCCGAACTGGATACCCCCTGTTTGGTGAATCAACTTGATACCAGATTCGCTTTCCAATTCACGCCAGGCAATATAGGTGTGGGGTGCTAGCGCGGCGTACTCCGGGGCGTGATAAGACAGGCGGATGATACGAGAATGGTCATGCGAGCCACCGAGGCTGTGTCCCAGACGGTACTGCTCTAAACCTAAAACATTCCCCCCGGATTGGCGAGCGAGCCAGTAGAGAGCCGCGCTGCCAATACCCCCGCAACCGATGACAATGGTCTGATAATCTTTTTTAAAAGGGGGGGAACCTTCTTTGATCTTCGGAATGAGAGTCTCGGAGGGCCTAGATTGATCCTCCTCCATTAAGGAAAACTGGTCTTTCTCCTGTTGGGAAGATTTGCCCATGAATCAGTCCTTCCAGAAATTCAGGAATTTTTTGTCACGAAGTGCGACCTTCGTCCCCAACATGGGGTGGAGGGAGAGATCGGGTGAGTAACGACTGGCGGGTGGGGTGCGTCCAAGAGCTTCTGCCATTGCGCGCACGTGGTGTGGGGCGCCACCGCAGCACACACCGATATAGTCCACCCCCAGATCGCGGGCTTGCGATGCAAATGCGGCCATCTCGATACGTGTGTGTAGGAAGGGGTCCAAAGCGATGGGGAAAGCGCGGTGGTTATCGGACCCACGTAATGATTGAAAGGTGGGCTGTGCCTCATGGGTGGCATATGGGACAGGTTGGGCTGCAACATAACCATCTACCGCATCGCGTATCTTCTGCAGCAAGGGCAGCATTGTGCGTGGACCGCGCGAGCAGTTCAAGCCGACCACTTCCGCCCCCTCACGTGCTAAGATCTGGCAAGCTTGCTCGAAGCTGTATCCGTCTTTGAGCTCGTTCTCCACCGAAGCAAAGGTGATCACAGCAGGCAGATCGTAACTCTTGATCACTTCCAGGGCGATCAGAGCTTCGCCTAGGTAGCCGAGGGTCTCGGCGATGACGAAATCGACACCCTCTTCGACCGCCCATCCTACCTGCTCCTGGTAGATTGCACGCACCCGGCGCGAGGTGGCATCATGGTCCTGGTGGTCGTAGACCCACGTGTTGGCGATATTACCTGCTACCAAAGCATCACCCTCGGAAGCTACCTGACGGGCTAAGCGCACCGCCTGGCGGTTCAAGGCCTCTAATTCACCCTCGCGACCAATGGTTTTCATTTTTTCCCGGTCGGCATAATAGGTCAAAGCGACCATGACCTCAGCCCCGGCGCGTAAGAACTCGCGGTGAAGCTGCTTGACCACTTCAGGGAAATCCAAAACGGCTTCCGGAACGAAAGGTCCAGCTTTGATATAGCCGCGGCGCTCGAGTTCGAACACGTAGCCCTCGGCTCCCAATACAACGCCATTCTCTAATCTCTCGATGAGACTCAATTTCTGGTTCATAGTATTACTTTCTCCGATCTGAAATGGATAACATTCGTCGAAATTATACTATTCTTTCGCGAGGAGGGAAAAGGATCAATTGCGCTGAGACGATCGCTCGTACAGTGTGCACTCAAATGTTGTCAAAGGGAATTAAGTGGGGTGTGTTACCCCACGTTCTTCTTCATGAAATGTCTTGCGTGCACACCTCGTACAAAGCTTTATTGACAAAACGTTGTTGGCGTAGTAACAATCTCCCGCCGGGCGAGGTAGCTCAATAACAGAGCAGCGGACTCATAAGCTAGACCGGGGAAAAATCCGCATTACCCCCACCCGTGGGGGTTAACCTTGCTCTTGCCCCCATATAAAGGGGTTTTTTAAGGACTATCTCGACAAAAAGGTCTAATAGTCCGTTGCCTTAAGGTACAATTTTCGAACGTAAAACACCCGTCGTACCAACCATCAGCGGGTGTTATAATCCTGGCAGCCTGTGCCACCGTGCCGCCGGTGGTGTGGGTTGGGGTCGGCAAGTGGTCTTTCACTTGACCGGCCCGTTTTGTTTTAATCAGTATAGCACAATATGGCCAGGACCGGGGATTGTTTCGGCACCGAAACACAAATCGTCATTTATGTGGGGACATTTTCTCATATAACTACTTGCGCAATTATTTGATGGAGTATATACTATGATCAATAAACTGATTGCTTGAATATTGATAAGGGGAGTAACTACATACCACCCATCGCCCTCCCGTTAGATTTTGGGGAGGGCGGGTCATGTCAAATCATCAATCCAACCTACAGACAATACGAGGTTATCAACTGCGCGAGCGCATCGGCGCCGGTGGATTTGGGGAGGTCTACCGCGCTTATCAGGCGGTGGTGGAGCGCGAAGTGGCCATCAAGGTCATCCTGCCAGTATATGCCAACCACCCCGATTTTATCCGCAGTTTCGAGAGCGAGGCGCGCATCATCACTCGGCTAGAACACCCACACATCGTGCCGCTGTACGACTACTGGCGCGAGCCCGACGGCGCTTATCTGGTGATGCGTTGGCTGCCCGGTGGCAACCTGCGCCAGTCCTTGCAAGAAACACCTTGGGATCCGCCAAGAGCCTCCCGTATGCTCGACCAAATCGCTAGCGCGCTAGCCATTGCGCATAACCGTGGGGTGGTGCACCGCGACTTGAAGCCGGAGAACATCCTCCTGGACTCGGGCTTCTTCAGGCCTAGCCATCACGTCCTCCCCTGCGGCGCAGCCAGGCCTGGGCTACTTCCTCCGCCCACTCATATTCCTGCAAACTGTGGCGCCTGAGTAGTACTCGCAATTCCTGGCTGTGGGCTGGATGGCGCAGCCATACCAACGCTTCCACTTGCAGCTGGCGCACCCGTTCACCGCAGAGACCCAGTTCGGCGCCCAGTTCAGCCAGGGTTTGCCACTCTTCTCCATCTAGTTCATAGCGCACATGCACCACTCGCCGCAGCCGCTCTGGTAAGCGAGACACCAGGGCATACAGACACTCCCTCAGCTCTCGCTCTCTCACCCGCTGGGCGGGCCCTACTTCCCAGTGCCGGAAGACCAGCACCCACTCCCGCAGAGCATGCACCCTCCGATTCGTCTCACAATACTCCTTGACTGCTTTCCAAACTTGGTGCACAATCACCCTGTAGGCGTAGGTCGAAAACTGGTAGCCTTGGGTAGGATCGAAGCCCTCGATCGCCCGCCAAAGGGCAATCCGCCCCTCCTGGACTGCTTCCTCAAAGGGAAAATCCCCCAGGTTCTGACGGTTGACCGTATGCACTACCAGTCCTTCATGCCTGCGCAGGAGCAGGTCCAGGCTGTCTCGACACCCCTTTTGGGCTTGCTCATACAGACTGACCTCGGGCAGCCCCCCGAGGTCAGTTTTTTCTTGCTTTTCTCTTTTCATTGCACACCTCCTGTCTTTTTGAAGTGTGCAAGTTGTGTGTCACTTCTTGGGGTTGATTTTAATGTTTCTTCCCACTTCGTTCACCCCTGCCTGGGTGAACGAAGTGGGAGATAGAGAAGATCAGTAAAAAACTACGAAAAGCGGGGTTGATGGCGGAAAGCAAGCTGAATTGGGGTTGGAAAAC
>JASFVL010000061.1:0-14980 GCA_050049875.1 Anaerolineales bacterium | reverse complement strand
TATTATGGCGGGTGGTTATGGCCACACTTTGGGCGCCTCGGTAGGTGTCGGTCCGGTGGAGAATAAAAGGGGAACCGTCTCTGCTGATTTTGTCAAGAATGGCACGTATGAGATTGATATCGCGGGCATCCGCTATCCTGCCAAAGTATCACTGAGGCCGATGTATGATCCCCAACTAAAAAGAGTACGTTGCTGAGCTGATTTGGGTGAATGCGATTTTAGTGGTTGTGGAACGGCGTTGCCGCTCCAAACCACTAAATAATCTCCGATCTAAATCTCTAACTGGTCAGCGACCCAACCTAGATCCAATTCTTCCAGCTTGGCTCGGGTGGGATTTCCGGTTTTGACATCCCAACCACAAAACTCGAAATACCTATCTATTGCATTCTCTACTTCGTTAGGGTCGAGTTTCCAGCCATCACTAACGCCCCCATTTAGGGGTTTGAAGAGTTTCTCAGGTAGACTATCATCCTTGCGGTCAAACCCCTCCCGAGTGTTGAAAGCTCGCATCATATTGACGCGCCGCTCGCCCACTAATTGCAATTCGTCGAAGGACACATCTTCCCAACCGGTAACGGCTCGCACCATTGCAACCATATCCTTGGGTCCATAAAGCTGCCAGGCTGGTCCAAAGACGAACTGACATAAGTTCAAGCTGTCCAAAGCACTGTACATACGCTGCGAAGCTACCGCGAAACGGATTTTCTCATCTGACAACGAGCGCGTTTCTTGCGCCTCGTTGAAACCCAACACGGCCAGCCGGTCGGTGTAGTACTCGAAATCTTCTTCGATTGCCGGGTCGTGCTCGTGACTTTGGTGGTCCGCGCCAAAGGGGTTCGTGGCATAGATGACCGCCAGAGAACGTTTGACACGCGGCATATGGGCTGGAGCCTCCTGACCTTTGCAAGTGATCAGGTATGCTTCGGTTCCGCGCCCGATCTTCTTAGCAGCACTCTCTGAACCTTCGGCTAATATATCTCCGAATCCCTCGCGTTTAGCGATTTTTTCTGTTAAAGCCACCATCGACTCAGCATTGCCCCAGGTCAAATCCAAACCATCCGTGTCTTCGAGAGTCAGTTTACCCTCGTTGAAAGCCTCGAATGCCCAGGAAATCGTAGCCCCACATGAGATGGTATCCATACCATATTTGTTGCAAATTTCGTTCGCTTTGCAGATGGCAGCCAGGTCGTCAATCGCACAGTAATTGCCAAAAGTCGAGGTCGTTTCGTATTCCGGGCCACCGTAATGCGGGTCGACACGGTAAGGCCCCTCGGTAATCTCGACAACTCGCTTGCAGCGCACGGTGCAAGCGTAACAGGTATCGCGCCCCAAACGGTCCTGCTTGTTCTCTGCAGCACCCCGCAGGACAGTGTCGTACATGGTTGTACCGTCGATTTGCTCCCACCCATCGAAAACGCCACTGTTGTAATTGTAAGCGGGCAATGTACCAGTAGTTTGGTTTGAACCGGTCGTTTCAGCAGTTCCGTATTTTGCTAACCCGGCGATGTCGGAATCATCCAAATTTGCCGGGCCCCATCTAGCCAGCTTGTTAAGTCCAGTCTTGTCAGCCACAACCAGGCGTTTCTTGCCTCTCACAGCGACTGCCTTCAAATTCTTTGAACCCATTACAGCCCCCAAACCCGTACGTCCATTGGCCCGGTTGGACATATTGAAAATTCCAGCGAAGCGCACGCCTTTTTCTCCCGCAGGTCCGATCTGGAGGACCTCGATTTTATCGTTGGCAAGCTCTTCTCTGATGAGCGACTCAGCCTCGCCTGTGATCTTCCCCCATAGATGAGATGCGTCGCGCAGTTCAAAGTTGCCCTCGTTGATCCAGAGATAAACCGGCTTTTGAGCTTTGCCCTTCAATATGATCGCGTCGAACCCGGCAAACTTGAGTTCAGCCGGAAAGAAACCTCCACATTGGGAATCGCCAATCGCGCCGGTCAATGGAGATTTGGCAGCTGCGGTCATCCTGCTTTGGCCTGAGATGGGTGCTCCTGTCAGAACGCTGAGTGCTAGCACTAAAACGTTGTTGGGTCCAAGTGGATCTACGTTGGCAGGTATTTCTTTAAACAGGTAGTACATTGCCAAGGCGCTGCCGCCCATATATTTACGATAGAAAGCCTCTCCTGGTTCTTCAATTTGGAACTTCTTTTTGGTGAGATCAACATGTAAGATTTTCCCGTTATAGCCGTTAGGCATGGTTCCTTCTCCTTTTACTTCCTGGCTTAAATCCTCTAGGTTTCTGAAAATTCGGAAAGTCTGAAGCTATCCTCCGCTGATCGATGAAAATATTTTAACTACATCACCATCATTCAATTGGCGTGATACATCTGATTCATGAACTTCATTCACACTGATCACCACACGGCGCTCGATATCGAGCTCATCGAGGAGATCAGCAAGCGTTGAACCTTCGGCAAGTTGTATACCTGCACGCCCCTTTGCCTTGGGAGGGAGCTTCTCTCGTAGGATTGAATAAAGCCTTAGGTGAATTTCCAAGGTTTGCCTCTGCGCCATTAATTCAGGAACGGATTTTTATACCTTCAGGGTCAAACATCGGACGAAGGGAAGCCGCAGCAGGATAACGTAAGCCTACCACCTCGATCTCGTAGCTGCCGCTTCTGACGAAATCAGCCGTCACGTTTACTTCGTTCTTTATAGAACCCAACCCAACAGCACCACCAAGGGTGTGGCCGTACCCTCCACTAGCGAGATGACCAACTCGGTTCCCATCCCGGAAAATGGGTTCGCTACCATAAAGCAGTGGCTCGGGGTCTTCGAGCAGGAACTGGATGAGACGGTGCTTGAGAACGCCTTCTTCCTTTTGACGCAGGAGCGCATCTTTCCCAATAAATCCGCCGGGCTTATCGAAATCTACCGCAAAGCCCAGACCTACTTCAAGGGGCGTATCCGTATTGTCGACGTCCCAACCGTAATCACGGTAAGCTTTCTCAATCCGCAGTGTGTTCAATGCCTGAAACCCAGCGTGTTTAAGGCCGACATCTTTACCTGCATCTACGAGCATATCAAAGACATGCAACGTGAACTCGGTTGGCACGTAGAGTTCCCAACCCAATTCGCCAACGTATGTAATCCTCAATGCCTTAACGAGTGCATAACCTATATCGATCTCTTGCGCTGAAAGGTATGGGAAGGTCTTGTTCGACATATCCGCAGATGTCAGGCTGCTGATAAGTTGGCGTGATTTCGGTCCCTGCACATTGATAATGTTATAAGCTGAAGTCACGTCGGTAATAAAAACATGGGCATTGGGTGGGGTGTGATGTTTAAGCCAGGTCTCGATGTGAGTGTGGGCTTTGTCCACTAATACCAGCAGGTAAGAATCCTCCGCCAGGCGGGTCACCGTCAAGTCCGCTTCAATGGTGCCGCGTTCGTTTAGCCATTGAGTGTAGACGATGCGGCCAACCGGCACCGCCACGTTGTTGGCGCATACGCGGTTGAGTACTTTTTCAGCGTCGCGACCCTGGACGAGGAATTTGGACATATGGGTCAAATCCATTAGAATGACATCCTCACGCGCCGCTTTGTGTTCTGCCGCCACGTAATCGAACCAATTCTGCCTCCCCCAGGAATATTCGACTTTGGGTTCAACGCCCTCCGGAGCAAACCAATCCGGATACTCCCATCCGACGGAATCTCCATAGTATGCACCGGCCTCAGCGAGCCGGTCGTACAAAGCCGATTTGCGCGATCCACGCGCCGTTTCGGGCTGCAGATTAGGCCAGCTGATATATTGCCAACCCAAAAGTTCCACAGTGCGGTCGTGAAGATATTTAGGGTTATTCTGGAAGGGCATCAAACGGTCGATGTTGATTTCACTGACATCGACTGATGGGTAACCATCGACAATCCACTGAGCCATGACTAGCCCTGCACCGCCCCCAAATAGAATACCCAACGAATTGAATCCGGCGGCAACAAAGTAATTCTTTAATTCTGGTGCTTCGCCCATCAACGTGCCCATATCGGGCGTAAAGCTCTCCGGACCGCAGAAAAACTTGTGCACCCCTGCATCTTTCGCGCTGGGAATGCGTTCCATAGCCTTTTCGACATACGGCGTCAAACGATCCCAGTCAGGTGGTATCTCACCGAAACTAAAATCCTCTGGAATGCCATCCATCCCCCATGGGCCAGCCACTGGCTCAAATAATCCCAGCATGAGTCCACCCATCTCTTCACGGTAATAAGCAAATAGGTCCGGATCCTCGACAATGGGTGCATCTGGTTGGATGCCCTCGATGGGTTCGGTAATCAGATAGTAATGTTCGGCGGCATGCAAGGACACATTGACGCCGGCCATCTTGCCCAGCTCTCGCGCCCACATACCACCGCAGTTGACCACGTATTCGGTCTCAATTTCTCCCTTATCGGTGACCACACCGGTCACACGTCCATTCTTCTTCTTGATCCCAGTGACTTTCGTCTCTTCAATGATGCATGCGCCACTCATTTTTGCACCTTTGGCAAGCGCCATTGTTGCGTCAATTGGATTGACCCGGCCATCGTCTGCCGTGTAGAATCCGGCGAGAATGTCATCTGTTTCAAACAGAGGCCACATCTTCTTGATCTCTGCTGCGGAGACCTCCTCTGTGTAGACTCCATAGGTCCGGGCGAAAGCAGCCCTGCGGCGGAGGCGATCTAGTCGGTCGGGATTGGTGGCAGGCTGAAGGTAGCCAATGGGCTTGAAGCCCGTATCCTGGCCCGTCTCCTTTCCCAATTTTTCATAGAGGTCACGAGTGTATTTGGCCATGTGTATGCTCGTTTCGGTTGAAAACCCGCTAACGATCAACCCTGCCGCATGCCACGTAGTTCCACACGTTAACTGGCTGCGCTCCAACAAAACGACATCACTCCAACCCAGCTTAGTGAGATGATAAGCAACGCTGCAACCAATCACACCCCCACCAATAATGACAACTTGTGCATGGGATGGTAAAGACGAGTTAGCGGTCTCGGATTGCTTGTTTTGGCCCATCTCGTTCTCCCTGAGTGTGCGGAACATCTTCAGATGAGTTCCATTTTGTTGAGTAGCACAATAATTATCCAGTCTGTTTGATCAAGCTTATACATAAACCCCAAATCTTTCTTGAAAATATACAATGTATATCTTAGCAAACCGACATCAGGATAACTTATAGTTACCGAAATGTCAATAGTATGCCAGTAATATTGCCGAATCAGTCGTTATTTTCTATAAATACGTAATAAAACGAAACACATGTTATAATTCAGCTGGATAATACTCAATTATAGTATTAAGAAGTTATCGCATGCAAAAGAGGAGTATTGATATGAATAGTGGTGATAAGGATTACCTTCTAGATAGGTTGGCTGAATCACATTCTACCCTTCAGACACTCCTCGAAGGGATCAATTTAGAGCTGCTAGTCTACTCAGAATCAGATTGGCGGATTAGGGATATCCTCGGCCATATCGCAACCTGGGATCGTGAAGTAACCAAATCTCTGCGAGCTTTCCTGGCCGAAATCGAATACGTTATTCCTGGTTTATATGGAGATGAAACTGAGTTCAACGAGCAGGCAGTCATTGAACAGCGCGAGTTGTCAACTCAACAGATCATTGCGGAATGGGAACAAGCGCGCGAGGACTTTAAAGCTGCTATCAATGAGATCCCCACTGAACGGTTTCCCGGTGATTTACTCTATCCCTGGGGTGATGAGCGCGGTAGCATTGCCCAGCTGGTTGAATATATGATCGAACATGACGAAGAGCACCGAGATGAAATTGTAAAAGCTGTTGAGGCTTCACGAATGGGGACCAACCGATGAATACCTGTCATGGATTGTAAAAGCACTTGTAAATACCGGAAGTGAAGACGATGTCTGACACCAACAACATCCAGCCGAGTATCTTAGATACCCAACCGCCTGGCTTTTCAGAAGTAGAGGCATTGCAAATCTCCTGGGACTTGTACGGGCTTGATGGCAACATTTCTCCACTCGACAGCGAACGGGACCAGAACTTCCTACTCGACACTCCAAACGGCGACCAATTCGTCGTCAAAATCTCTAATAGCGCTATGGACCGGGCTGTCCTTATGATGCAGGTTGAAGCCCTGGATCACATCGCCGTAGTTGATCCTGAGTTGCCTGTGCCGGGAATCCTTTACTCTCGTAAAAATTCAGCCCTCGAGCAGATCCAGGCAATTGATGGGCGATCCCACTACCTTCACATCCTTACCTACTTACCAGGTCGTTATCCACCGCAAGGCCAGACTCGGCGAGCCCTGCACCGCCCGATGGGGACCTACCTGGCGCGCCTCGTCCTGGCACTGCGAGGTTTCTACCATCCTGCTGCCAGTTATGAACTCCTGTGGGACTTGAAGCAGGCTGTAAAACTCAAAGGTTATTTGCACCATGTCCCAGACCCAAGTCAACGCCAGCTTGCCGGTTATTTCCTTGATCGCTTCGAACGGGTTGTGCTCCCCAAAATACCCAAACTTCGAGCCCAGATCATACACAATGATTTTGCACCCAATAATATCGTTGTCGAACCGGATGACCCTGGTAAGATCGCCGGCATCCTCGACTTTGGAGACATGATCCATTCGCCTTTGGTTATGGATCTGGCCATCACGATCGCTCATATGCTTCGCGGGCAGGATGAACCTTTAGAAATCGCCGAAGAGATCATTGCTGCGTACCATAATATCCTACCCCTTGAACCCCTTGAACTGACCCTCCTGTATGACTTGATCGCGATCCGTTTGACGATGTTGAATGTAATCGCAGCCTGGCGAGTGAACCTTTACCCTGAAAACCAGGAATACATCGCCGGGTATGTTGACAGTGTGTGGGGGTCGTTGAAGGAGTGGCGCATCTTGGATCCAATGAAGGCAACCAGGCGGCTTTTTAGGGTCTGTGGGTTCTGGGAAAGTGAAGACCAGGCTCCACCCTCCAGGATATCGAAAGAGAGCCGATCAACGCTACTGGAACGCCGTGCTCGCTTGCTGGGCCCTTGTGCCTACCTGTTCTACGAACGTCCCCTGCACATTGTACGTGGCGAAGGAGTGTGGTTATACGATGAAGCGGGGAATCGCTACCTGGATGTATATAACAATGTCCCCCACGTCGGCCATTGCCACCCCCACGTCGTGAAAGCGATCGCCGATCAGGCTCGGTTGTTGAATACCAGCACACGCTATTTGCACGGCTTAATCCTCGAGCTGTCAGAGAGGATCATCAGCCGGATGCCAGAACCGCTGAGCGTTTGTGTGTTTGTATGTACCGGGACAGAGGCCAACGAACTTGCCTGGCGGATGGCGAAATTGGTCTCGGGAAATGATGGCGCTCTTATAACTGGGCACTCCTACCACGGCAACAGTGACGCCATCATCGGGCTCAGCACTGAAGAGGTGCCCCACGAGAAGTTAGGTTCGCATGTGGCTACCCTCTATGCACCGCTCTCGGATACCGCCTTCCACGCGCCGGATGCTGGCATTCGTGCAGCCATCAAGACTTTGCACCGTCGGGATCACCGGCCGGCGATGCTTATCTTGGACTCGGGTTTCACCAGTGACGGCATTTATACATCGCCCCAGGATTATCTCCGCACCTTGTATGATGAGACTCGTGCGGCAGGTGGCTTTTGTGTATCCGACGAGGTCCAGGCCGGCTTCGGACGCCTCGGACAGTTTTTTTGGGGTTTCGAGTTTGATGGTGTCGTGCCGGACATCGTGACCATGGGGAAGCCCATGGGGAACGGGCACCCTCTCGCAGCTTTGGTAACCCGCCCAGAAATTGCCGAGGCATTAGCCGCTGAGACCGGTTACTTCAACACCTACGGTGGCAATCCGGTCTCATGCGCCGCTGGGTTAGCGGTCCTGGACGTGATCGAGGTGGAAGGCCTTCAGCACAACGCCCTTGTGATGGGTGAGATCCTAAAAGAGCGACTCCTGGCGCTAAGGGTGAACTACCCGGTCCTGGGGGAGCCCCATGGATCGGGATTGCTCCTGGGTGTCGACATCCTCAAGGCCGATGGGTCCCCGGATTCAGGACTTGCGGATCGGATTATGAACCATATGCGCCAGAACGGGGTCTTGATCGGTACTACCGGTCCCAAAGGCAATGTGCTCAAGATTCGACCCCCGATCGTTTTCAACTATGAACATGCCGAAATCCTACTGACTGCCTTGACAAACGCCCTCGAAAGAAGCTGAAAATCGCTCGACGAAGACGTCAAGCGGTTATTGTGAGCGGAGAGGGACTTGAACCCCCGGCTTCCTCCTTGTAAGTGAAATCGATTGGATTTCCATTGTGTCTACCCCGTGTATATGGGGGTAAAATTGTCCACAGAGTCCACTTTTTCCATATGTTCCGTGCTACTTGCACAAAGACTGCACCGAGAATTCAACTAGAAAAGGCGACCTGCTTGCTACTTTAGTATGGATATAAAGATAGTTTAAAAGCTCTGATCAAATACACCCAAGCTGGGAATAAGAGTATCATACATGGCTAGAGAGAAATCCAGTTGATAAAGACAAAAGCGACCAGGCGTGTCACAAAGGCAAGCCAGCGCGGTGTAAACTTCGCCAGCACACAAATATTGTTTAAAAATCATTCAGGTACAAACCTATCGACCAATTAATCAAGCTTGACAGGACGTGCACAATAAAATAGAATTTTTCTTAATGTAAATATAAGTGCTGACATAGAGAAATATACTATGAAATTCAAAGACTTCTGGCTCCTTGTAAAGGACTTACCCGCTTTTAATCTCAATGATGTTCGTAAATTTGATCCGGATTTCCACCGGCAGCAGTTAAGTGATTGGTTGGATAGGGGGTATATCCAGCCCCTGGCTGGTGGTTTTTATATGTTAGCTGATGTACAGGTGGATGAGGGTTACCTGTTCATGCTGGCTAATAGGATTTATAAGCCTTCCTACATTAGCCGAGAGTCAGCCCTGGCGTATTATCTCGTAATACCCGAGTCGGTACTCGGCATGACCAGTGTTAGCTCTCGAAAAACCAAGCAGTTTGATAGCAAGTGGGGGAGATTTATTTACAGCAGCATCAAGCCAGTCCTGATGTTTGGTTACCGGGTAGTTGAACAAGATAAGATGATCAAATACAAAATCGCCAGCTTGGAGAAGGCGGTCCTCGATTATCTCTATTGGAATAAAAGGATTGACTCCATTGATGATTTTGCAGGACTGCGCTGGAATAGGCAGGAATTGTTAGGATTGGAGGACAATCCAACCTTTAAGAAGTATCTGAAGATATTTGATAATAAGGCGCTCGACCGTAGAGTGGACCTATTAATGGATTATATCCATGCTTGATTTCCAACAAATTAAGGGCCAATATCCAAAAAATCTGGAAAGATTCGAACGTGCTATCTTGCGGGAGTATCTGCAATACAAGATCCTGCAAGCGGTATTTGACAGCAACCATGCAAGCAAATTGGCTTTCCTGGGAGGAACGGCCTTGCGGATTGTTTATGGAAACACTCGTTTTTCTGAGGATATTGATTTAGATAATTTTGGTTTGTCCTGGACCGAGTTCGAAGCGGTTATTCAGAAAGTGAAACGTTTCATGGAATTAGAAGGTTTTGAAGTTGAAATCAGAAATGTGGCCAAAGATGCGTACCGATGTTATCTAAAGTTTCCAACGTTGCTTTATGAGCAGGGTCTATCTCCCTTTCAGGAGGAAAAAATCCTCATTCAATTAGATACGACAGCCCAGGGTTATCCGTATAAACCTGAGACCATTCTTCTCAATAAATTTGATGTGTTTGCTGAGGTCAGGGTAACTCCACTGAAGATTCTTTTATCCCAAAAGATCTATACGGCAGTGAACCGTAAAAGACCCCAAGGTAGGGACTTTTATGACATTACCTACTTATTTGGCAGAACAAAACCAGATATGGGATTATTAAAAAAGAAATTGGGAGCAGACACGGCGGAGAGTTTGAGAGAAGAGATATCTGCAAGGATAACAGAGTATGATTTTAAGAACCTTTCTGACGATGTGTCTCCTTTCTTAGTAAATGAGTCGGATATCAAGAGGGTAGAAAAATTTAGGGAATTCTGGAAGCAGGTGGTGTTGGAATAAGAAAATCCGGGCTTATAAACTACTTTTTAATCGATTCCCCTTTGGGGATTCGAACCCATTCTTGGTTATTGACATAACTTAGTGCTGGACTCGGAAACTTGAACCAACTACCCCTGATGGAAAACACAAAGTCCGCCACCTCATCGAGAGTTGGCGGACTTTATGAATTTTGTGGGCGGAACAGGACTTGAACCTGCGACCTCCTCCTTGTAAGGGAGGCGCTCTTACCAACTGAGCTATCCGCCCGTTCTGGGAAATTATACCCCACTTATCCTGTTCAGTGAGGGCAGAGGCAAGTATCTGTTAAAATGTTATCTAAGCAAGGGATGCTATAGTCTATTCTTCCCTAGAAAATGTCAAAACACATATTTAGCAAAATGGTTTGCAGTTTTATAATATTTTGTGATACACTTTGGCTAATCTGACCCTAGTTAAGTGTCTTTAATGACAATCTTTCTCCATCAGTACGTTTAGGAGCAACTAATCATGTCTTATCGTAACCTCATCCGCCAATCAAGACACCGGATGTCGAAAAGTTTTGCCAAGCTGGCGGACTTCCTTCTCAACTCTTATACTGAAGCATCCTTTATGACAGCAACACAGCTAGCCGCTAAATTGGACCTCGACGCTGCAACTGTGGTTCGTTTCTCCCAATCACTGGGCTACTCGGGTTATCCCGAATTGTTGAATAACATCCGTCAGCACGTCAGACGGGATTTGTTGATCCGCCCCCAGAGGGCACTAGAAGCTGATTCCATTGCCGGAATCGTGGATGCTGCTTTGACAGATATCAGTCTTTCTATTCGACAGACCCAGATCTCATTAAGTACACAAGCCGTTAAGCAATTGGTAGAAAATCTCCATGAAGCTCGTCGGATCGTTGTGTTAGCCGAGGGTCCAGCACAACCCGCCGCTTATAATCTGGTTCACCACTTTGAACAGGGCAACTATCCAATCTTCATCGCCCGTTCAGGAGTATCTGCCTTAGCTAGAACAGTCCACACAGCTAAAGATGGTGATGTAATCGTCGCTATCGATATAAACGGAGAAAATCCTTCTCTTTCAGTCGCATTGAAAGAGGCTCAAGCGAAGGGTATCACCACTGCAGCAATCGTCGGTTCACCTGCTTTAGCGACCGCAAGATACGCTGATATCGTTCTCTCGGCTCGATCTCAACCCTCCTTAGGTGTGACTATCGTCAGTATTGAGGCGATCATCCATACGGTTATCGAAGCATCAAGGTGGCGATATGCAGAACGCTTTGTTGGCGCGGAACAAGCGATCGATATCCTCTCTAAGCGTATTATAAGGGCGAGTGGAAAGGATTAGGTAGCAACAAGCTGATTTCACAAGATTATTCAGATACCAATATTTAGGATGGTGAGATGCGGATTGTTAAATTTCAAACTGAAAACTTAGCACCACAATTTGGCTGGGTATTGGATGACCAAGTTGGTCTCATAGAAGGAGATATTTTTGGAGTATTTCAACGCGATGAGGCCATTACACCTTTGGAGGATGTAAAACTGCTTGCCCCCATTCGACCCAGCAAAATTATTTGTGTAGGGCGTAATTATATTGCCCATGCCCAAGAACATGGCGCTGAAGTCCCGGAGGTGCCTCTTCTCTTTTTAAAACCTCCATCATCAATAATTGCAATGAATGAGACCATCTATATTCCACCCCAATCTGATCAAGTAGAACATGAAGCCGAACTCGTTGTTGTTATCGGACGACAGGGTCGTTGGATTACACCCGAAGATGCAAGCAAGCACATTTTTGGATACACTATTGCCAACGATGTCACCGCTCGCGATCTGCAAATGCGAGATGACCAGTGGACACGTGCGAAAGGTTTCGATACCTTTTGTCCACTCGGTCCTTGGATCGAAACCGAATTCAACCCTGCGGACGCACATATTACTTGTCGTGTCAACCAAGAAATGCGCCAGATGGCTTCCACAAGAGATATGGTATTCTCTATCAATCAGTTGATCGCTTTTGCCTCTTCTATAATGACGTTGATACCCGGAGACATATTGCTCACTGGAACCCCTGCCGGGGTCAGCCCCTTGAGCCCCGGTGATAACGTTGAGGTGGAAATAGAAGGAATAGGTGCATTACAAAACCCTGTAAGCGTCGAACCTGAAAGATAGTACCGCCAAAAAGAATATGTCTCTTGACATTCAAACCGCTGTTTTAACCGCTACAATCTTGGCTGTGCTCGCGGCCTTCATCAGCCTAATCAGCGGAATACGCGCCATCAATAACGCCCGCAGTTTAAGATTCTTCCGTATGCGCCGGGATCGCATGGTCCGCGGGTGGCGATTGATCTTTCTAGGACTCTTCTGGGGGTTACTGGCTTTCTTGGCGAATACATATGCCGAACCTATTGCCTATAGTTACTTTCCTCCAACCCCCACTCCAACCCTAAGCCCAACAGTCACTCAAACCCCCACAATCTCACTAACACCTTCAATAACCTTGACTCCTAGCATCACCGATACCCCCTCCGAGACCAATACACCTACTATCACTCCAACCCCATCCATCCCCCTTGCGATTGAATCCCGTTTCAAGGGGGAACTGACCCCTCCCGTCGACGCGGTCTTCAGCGATCTCGAATTCACATCCCAGGGGGTGGATGCCCTCTACCGCCCGATCGAACCGAGCGAGGTATTCACTAATCCAGTTGGGATGATGTTTGCCGTATTCACATACGATGGGATGGCCGACGGAGTACAATGGACCGCTTTATGGTTCAGGAATGGCGAACTGGTTAATTTCGAAACTGAACCTTGGGATGGGGGGACCGGTGGTTTTGGATTCACCGAGTGGAATCCAGAACCTGAGGAGTGGTTGCCCGGGACATATAATGTTCAATTATTCCTTGGACTAGATTGGAAGAAAGTTGGAACATTCACCGTCACCGGAGCCCCAGTCACTGCGACACCCACCACAACCTCTTCGGCAACCCAAACGTTAACCCCCTCAATCACACCGACATCCTCGTCACTACCCACCTCCACCCTTACACCGTCAAATACGCCTTGGCCAACACTCACCCGTACTCCCACATCCACACAAGGGTCAATTACCCCAACCACACCTCCCACGGAAACGGCTACAAAACGAATCTTCCCAACTGTTCCCCCTCCCTCACCAACCTACACGCGCGGCCCCACCGCGACCCCCATCACACCTACACCAACCATCACCCGCTGGCCCACCCTCACCAAAACACCAACCCCCTAACATCAAAATCATTCATGCGTGCATAAAACCTGTTCCCTCGTGCAGGACGCGGGCAATTTGTGCAGCGATTTTAGCGTTATTGATTAACAGCGCCATATTCACTCGAAGACTGGCCCTTTTAGTCAATCGACTGACCTGCTCTAACAAGAATGGAGTCACCGCCTTACCCGTAACATTCTGATCTTGAGACATTTTCAAAGCTTGTTGGATCGCCTCTTCCATTCTCTGATTTGATAAAGCAGCATCTTTCGGAGGTGGCACAACTGTTAATATCGAACTGTTTAAACCCAATCCCCAATGTGTTCGAGCAATCTCCCCAACTTCCTCAGCGGATTCCACACGTGTGCTTACCGGGAGACCGCTGCTACGTGCGAAGAATGCTGGAAAATCATCTGTTTGGTAGCCTATCAGTGGGATACCAGCGGTCTCTAGATATTCCAGAGTTGCTGGCAAATCCAATATCGCCTTTGCGCCAGCACAGACCACCACTGCAGGGGTCTGTGCCAAGGTCGGGAGATCAGCTGAAATATCAAAAGGCGCATTCCGATGGACACCACCAATCCCACCCGTGGCGAATACACGGATTTCCGACGCATGAGCGGCCATCAGCGTTCCAGCTACAGTAGTGCCGCCACTTTGATGTTTTGAAATCGCTGACGAAAACTCACGTCGACTGATCTTTACCTTTTCTCTCGCATGGGCAATACGCTCCAACTCATCACGGTTCATCCCAATCAGGATCTTTCCATCCAAGACCCCAATTGTTGCAGGGACTACTCCGTAGGAGCGCACCTCATTTTCCATATCGATCGCCGCCGTTACATTTTCTGGAGCCGGTAATCCATGTGTCACTACCGCTGTCTCCAAAGCTACGATGGGCAGTTTCATCTCCCTGGCACGGGCTACTTCGGGAGACAATTTGTAATATGGTGGTATTTTCATGCTAAATTACCAATTGATTGTACAACATCTCCAATGACAAATCGGCTACCACAGCACCCTGATGGCGCAAGGTCAGGGATGCTGCGGAGACCCCCAATCTGACGGCATCGTCCAAGGGAATATCATTCAACAGAGCGAAGATCACCGTTGCGGTCAGCGCGTCACCAGCTCCAGTCGGATCTTGAATCTCAGTACCAATCGCAGGAATGTACCCGCTCGTTTCTGAAGTGGCATAACAGACACCGAACTCAGCCAATGTAATAATTGCGATATCCACACCTTGAGATACCAGATGCTTAGCTGCTTCCAAAGCTTGGCTACGATTAGAAGGGTCGAAAGACTGATCACAGAAAACCGCTGCTTCAGCACTGTTGGGCGTGATTAGGTAGAGATTTGATAAAAAGGGCTTTAAGCGGGGAGCCAAGACGACTGAAGTTGGGTCAGCACAAACGGGTAAATTGTAACGCTGAGCGAGGGATACTGTGGTACGTATAGACGGCTCTGGCAAGTTGGCGTCGACAAAAAGTAAATTAGAACCTTTGAATAGAGAAGTTTTTTTACGCAGATATGACGGTCTTATTTGACCGATGGGACGCATATCATCCACTGCATATTGAATCCCCCCTCTCGGGTTTAAAACAGCCGCATAAGTCCCAGTAGGGTGGTTTGATGAGCGCAGAA
>JASFVL010000346.1:0-4718 GCA_050049875.1 Anaerolineales bacterium | reverse complement strand
GTCCCATGCCGCAGATTTTGCAGCACATACCAGCTGAGCCGATGTTGCAGGGGCTCATGTCATCCGCGCGGGTGAAAGCAGTTCCGATGCCCAACTCCTCGGCGCGTATCAGCATAGCTTGAGCAGCGGGATCTGAGCTTTGTTCTTGGGGGGTGCGTTTCTTTTTTGCCATCTTTGATTTCCTCACTGTTATTCTTCGTCAATACCTTTAATGGGTTCCATACCAGGACAAGGCCACAGGGGACGTCCTGTGTAAGCTACCTTCTGAGCGAAACTGACTACTTTTTGCGTACCTTCATATGCTTCCGTATGTCGGAAATAAGGTTTGCTACCGTTTTCATCACCCCCTGCTGTAGAGGTCTCCTCGGGGATTGGTAACTCCCCCAGGTAACCCGCTTGATCAAGTTGAGCCGAGATCTTGTCCGGCTTAACCTTTTCCGGGTCGTAGCTGATCTCCGCGGCGCGAAAACCGCTGCTAGCGTACACCTCCTCGACACCCGGCATATCTAATAGGATCCGCCGGACTTCGATGACGTGGTGATCGCCGTACATAGCTGGAAGCTCTATCGTAAGCTTTTCCATATACTTCCTCCATTATTCTGCTTGCTGAAGTGTTCCTTTGAAGTTTTTATCAGGATATTTAAGGCACAAAATAAGATCATTAAACGAATAAATAAGCGCTCTTACGCATAAGTAAGTATAGACAATAGTTTAGAGAGTCGTTAGTATAGCCTGTCACAAAGAGATTGGATATTTGTCATAAGAATTAGCAGGATGGAAGATCCTCCTTGACGATAAAAAAAGATCGCTTTCTTTCACTTTTAGGTGTTGGAAAAAGATGAAATGGTATCTGATAAAATTTAGTTTTGGAAAACCCCCTCATCCACCTTGCTTTAATCGCGTAGGCTCTAACGCTACGAGTGGGTGGGTTGTAACCTTTTTGAATGTGAAGCATCTAATGGATAGAGATAAGAATTCTAATGATTTTTCATTGGACGCACTGCGCTCCGGAGATCGGGCGGAGTTTGCCCGTTTCGTCGAAGCCTATTCGGGGTACATTTACAGGCTGGGTCTGAAGATGCTGCGCAACGAGCAAGACGCTGAAGATGTACTCCAAGAGACTTTCATCAAAGCTTATCGTTATTTGCCCGAATTTGAAGGGCGCTCAAAATTATCGACCTGGCTGTACCGCATTGCAACTAATGAAGCCCTAATGCTCATACGGCGACGGCGGGATTTGTTGTCCGTAGATGCTCCATATCAGGACACGCAGGAACTACAGGAGCCTCTCCAGATTGTGGATTGGTGTTGTCTCCCAGAAGGGGAGTTAATGTCCGATGAAGCTCGCGATTATCTGGACAAGGCTGTCGGAGAACTCTCCGATGCCTTACGGGTGGTCTTCATTTTAAGAGATATCGATGGTTTATCCACTCGTGATACGGCGGAGGTGCTTGACTTGAGTGAATCGGCGGTCAAGACTCGTTTGTCAAGAGCCCGATTGCTACTACGTGAACTGCTCACCCAGTACTATGGAGAAAAAGTTAGAAGTGCAGAACTGAGCTCCCAGAGATAAGCTATGTCAAAACATAAAGGAAATTGCCGTGACCTATTAGCGTCTCTTTCAGAATATATTGATGGTTCGCTAGATGAGAGCCTGTGTGCTGAAATAGACCGCCATGTTGCTGATTGTGAGGACTGCCGAATCGTGGTGGACACGCTGCGGAAAACCGTCTATCTATACCACAGGACCGCGCAGGATCCACGCATACCAAATGAAGTTAGGGAGCGTCTCTTTCATCGTCTAGATTTGGATCCTTATCTGGATCAAGATGCGGGCTAAAGAGGCTGGGAAATACTTGTAACCTTTTTGTTCTTTTGGCATCAAAGGATTGTGCAGAGATTTTCCTGTAAATACAGAAAAACTAAAACATAATCCATCAAAGTTTTTACTTTAGGGTGTGTCCGTGGGTAGGATCCTGGTTGTGGATGAAGAGCATAAAATTGATCAAGCCTTAAATTCTCAGATCTCCTTTGTACTAAATGAGAAAGGGTTTGTTCTGCCTAAAAAAGTTTCCGGTATAAAAGCTGGGGATTTGTGTCCCAATTGCGGGAGTGCTCGCTTGGATTATGACGGTTTACTCAATATATGCTGCCCGGATTGCGGCTATATTTTGGTAGGCTGTTTTACTTGATGACTGATTACGCTACCCCGTTGGGGTGGTCGATGAATGGACATCGTGGTACGAATGTACCAGCGATAATTCTTACAAAAAAGGAGTACTAAAGATGTCAAATATACTCAACGATAGCACCAAGGAACAGGTAAAGGAGATGTTCGCGGGGATGCAAGGCTCCGTGCAGGTGCTATTTTTCAGCAGAAAAGAAGATTGTGAATACTGCGATGACACCCGCCAGTTATTAGCGGAGATATCCGAAATAACGGATAAAATCGAGCTGAGCAACTACGATTTAGATACTGACGCGGCGATCGCCGAACAGTACAATGTGGACAAGGCACCTGGGATTGTTATTGCGGGTCGGAATGGTTCGGGTACCGTGGATTATGGCATCCGTTACGCGGGTATTCCCTCAGGGCACGAGTTCAGCTCCTTGGTTCACGATATGTTGATGGTCTCGAGTGGCGACTCAGGTTTGAACGATGCAACTCGAACTTTTCTCAATGGTTTGGAAGAGCCGGTTCATTTGCAGGTATTTGTCACCCCAACTTGTCCTTATTGTCCACGGGCGGTCCTTCTGGCACACCAAATGGCTTTAGAAAGCGATATGGTGCAAGCTGAGATGGTGGAAGCGATGGAATTTCCCCATTTGGCTCAAGAGTTCAATGTGATGGGTGTGCCTGATACATCTATCAACCACGGAAAGGGCAGGGTGGTTGGTGCCATGCCAGAGGCTAAATTAATTGCGGAAATCCAGAAAGTTTTATCCGAATCGTAGTTAGTGGGTGCGCCTCATGAACAAATACTTATCACCCGCAGGTGCTGAGGATGTCTCAATGAAGAAAAAGATTGCGGTCGTCACGGAGGATGGTCAGAAGGTGAGTAGTCATTTTGGCATGGCGTCTCTCTATAAGGTCTTCACCATCGAGGGGGGAAAGGCAATAGGTGAAGAAACTCGAGAGAAACCTCACCATGAACAGCACCCAAACCACCACACCGAGTATGGTCATCGTCACCATCATGCTGATATGTTCACTCCGATAACAGATTGTCAAGTGCTAATTTGCGGTGGCATGGGCGAACCTGCATACCGAAAAGCGCTCGCTTCAGGGGTGGAGGTTTATTTGACAGGTGGCCCTATCCAAACCGCTTTGCGGGCTTATTTGAATGGTGAAGCTCCCAGCGATTTGCGTCGTATTCATCATCATTCGTAGATATTTAGGAGGAATGACCGGGTGAGGGCGACTGGGTGGGAAAATTGACGGACTCTGACAATCGTTTACCCCTATTCTTTGTAGGGGTAGGTTTAATCTTGGTAATTTTGGCTTTGGTGATTGTAGGGGCGACCTTGTTGTCTCCACAACAAGAAAGCGCAGTATCGGGAGCGGTTAGATTTTCAGCGCCAACTCTGGAGCTCATTGATTTGAAAGGGAACCGGGTCTCTCTTGAGGACTACCGGGATCAAGTGGTTTTAGTCAATAATTGGGCGACTTGGTGCCCACCATGCAGAGCGGAGATGCCACTGCTGGAAACATTTTTCCGCAAATACGCGTCGGAAGGGTTTGTATTGATTGGGGTTAATGCCGGGGAATCCACCACGGAAGTAGCGGAATTCGTCGAAACATACGATCTGTCCTTTCCGATGTGGCTTGATCGGGATGGTCTAGCTTTAAGGGCTTTCCGGAGCAACGCTTTACCCAGTTCGTATGTGATTGATCGCGACGGGAGCGTATGTTTTGCTTGGTTAGGAGCGATCACTGAAAAGGTATTGGAAGATAATGTGACCCCCCTTCTATTTGAGGCTGATTAAGGAGCGAATGATGGAAGCAAAGGTAACTTGGGAAGGGCGTATGACGTTCACTGGAACTGCTGACACCGGATTCGACATTCCCTTGGATGCGGATCCCAGCGTTGGCGGCGATAATGATGGTTTTCGCCCTCTTGAGCTGATGGCGATCAGTCTAGCTGGATGCACTGCTATGGATGTGATCTCCATCCTGAGAAAAAAAAGGCAGCAGATTGCCGATTTCGAAGTTCAAGCCCACGTCGAAAAAGCTGAAGATCACCCCCATATCTTTACCCATGTTGTTATCGAATATTTCGTCTCTGGTGATGAAGTGGATGAGAAAGCAGTTGTACGCTCGATTGAACTTTCCTCCACTCGTTATTGCCCGGCTCAGGCGATGTTGGACCAAGTTGTTCCCATTGAATTAAAGTATCATATCTATCAGGATAAAGGCAACGGTGAGCGCACGCTAACCGCTAGCGGCGTTTACGAAGCGTAATTAATATTACAGCGCAATGTCGCGGTAAAAGCGCTGAAATTGGGTAGAAAAGCTTGCATCAAGATGTGAAATATGCAGACCAAATCTCGTATCATGCACGATTTTTACGCTTCTCTACACTACTTTGAAGCTTTGAGTCCAGACTTTGCGTTGTAATACTAGATAAAGGGTTCGTTGAATAAATCAACTTCCCAATGAAGGATGGCGTTTGTAAATCCGATTAGCCTCCTATTTGTTACAGAAGACACAATTCTAA
>JASFVL010000345.1:0-4722 GCA_050049875.1 Anaerolineales bacterium | reverse complement strand
TCAAAGAGGAAGACATATCCGCCGTCCTGCTCGATCTCCCAGACCTTAACGGTGATGGGTTAGAGGTGATAGAGCGAATACACACTGTTGCATATAGCCTACCCGTAGTGGTAATAACCGGTGCGGAAGACAGAGCAGCGGCTCTTAAAGCTGTGCGCAATGGGGCTCAAGATTACCTGGTCAAAGGTCAAGTGGATTCAGAAATGTTATCCCGCACCCTGCGTTTCAATATTGAGCGAGCGCAGGTTGAACGGAACCAGAGTTTGATCGCCAAGGTGTGGGACAGCACAGCAGAGGGTATCATCATCACCGATGCACAAGGCTGCATCCTGATGGTGAACGAAAGCTTCGTTCAAATAACAGGATATAGTTTTGAAGAGGTGCAGATGGAGAACCCGAGCATGCTCCAATCAGGACGTCACGACGTTGATTTTTACCGGGAGATGTGGGGCAGCTTGCTCCAAACTGGCCAATGGAAAGGGGAGATTTGGAATCGCCGTAAGGATGGGGAAGTGTACCCGGAATGGTTGACGATCAACGCGGTCAAAGATGAAGATGGAGAAGTCACCCATTACGTGGGCGTATTCACGGATATCACTCCGATTAAACGGACGGAAGAACGCCTGCGCTATCTCGCCAGCCACGATACGCTGACCGATCTGCCCAACCGGGTTTTGTTTTACGATCGTCTGGCACACGCCTTGTCACGAGCCCAACGAACTCAAGGATGGGTAGCCGTCATGCTGCTTGATCTGGATAACTTTAAGGTGGTGAACGATACATTTGGCCACATGACGGGGGACTTGGTGCTGCAAGCCGTGGCACAGCGTCTAAAAAATTGCATGCGGGGAAGCGACACCATCGCTCGATTGGGGGGCGATGAATTTACCATCATCCTTGAAGGTATCACTACAGTTTGGGATTGCAAGAGGGTTGCCCAGAAGATTCTAGACGCGCTGTCGCGCCCGTTCAACATTGGCAAGCATGAGTTCCCTCTCAATGCAAGCATCGGTATCAGCCTGTACCCCCATGATGGGAAAGATGACCAGTTACTGCTAAAGCGTGCAGATGTGGCGATGTATGCTGCCAAAGGTATGGGGAGTTCATACCAATTTTACCAATCCTTAGGGAATACAGATAAACTGCGTTTAAAGACGGTGAATGGTCAATGAAGAAAAACATTGAACATAGACTGGATCTCTTTAGAGATGGTCGTGATGGTAACAATAAGCAATTGAATATCCTCGTGGTAGACGATGATCGGCGGATGACAAAAACCCTTTTAGATATTTTGGAGTTCAAGGGTTATCAAGCGCAAACTGCTCACTCTGGGCAGGAGGCTTTGAAGTATATAAATGAGATTCCCTTTGACTGTGTCTTGACAGACGTCAAAATGCCGGGGATGAACGGTGTGGAACTTTATAAGTATATTCGTAAGATTCATCCCGATCTTCCGGTTGTGTTGATGACGGCTTATGCCGCTAATGAGTTGATTGAAGAAGGGTTGGATGCAGGTGTGCTGGCGGCGATGACCAAACCATTGGATATCAACCTTTTGTTGAGTTTCTTTCACTCCCTTTCCAAAGAACCCACCGTCGCCATCGTGGATGACGACCCAAAGTTTTGCCACGCTCTGGGTGAACTTCTGCGAATGAGGGGCTACGACGTTTTAGCGGTCAATGACCCCCGTGGAGCTTATGAGACGATTACGAAAGAATCTCAAATCGTCCTTCTGGATATGAAGCTTAATCAAACCAATGGTTTGGAGGTGCTCCAAGGGATTAGGAAGCGTCATCCCAGCCTTCCCGTGGTTTTAGTAACCGGATACCGAAAGGAAATGCTCCCAGCTGTTGAGAACGCATTAAAGATCAGCGCTTATACCTGTCTATATAAACCTTTTCA
Source organism: Anaerolineales bacterium (assembly GCA_050049875.1). Classification (GTDB taxonomy): domain Bacteria; phylum Chloroflexota; class Anaerolineae; order Anaerolineales; family UBA11858; genus JASFVL01. The sequence goes on along the minus strand of JASFVL010000345.1, from coordinate 2,820 downwards.
GATCGATGAACTTCTAGAGATCCTAACTAAGCTTCACCATAGAGAGCTGAGCAAATTACTGCAGCAGCCCTTTTAACAGTAAGGATTGCGCAGCTACACTAAAAATTCAAATCGAATACCAGGTCATGCCACCATCAACCAGATTATTTTGTAGGTCTTCTTAATACGGCTTCAGTTAGTTTTGAATGAATGGAAGAGTATCATGAACGAGATAAACAAGACAAAAGCACAGATGCAGGCTGAGTTGGATGTACTGCGCCAGCGGGTCGTCGAACTGGAGACGGTCGTGGGTGGAAATGGAAACCCGATCGCGGATCGTAACCGCTGGAGGACCTATTTTGAGCATGCCAACGATTTGGTGTTCACGCTTGATAAAACAGGAGGCATTACCTTTGCAAACAGAGCGCTATGCGAGTCGAGCGGTTACCCTCTGGAGGATTTGCTCGGTAAAAGCATCTTAGATCTTGTGACGTCAAAATCTCTACCAACAGCGAAAGAGGCCTTGGCGCAGATTTGGAGAGAGGAGGGGTTGGATCGCATTCGGCTCGAAGTGCTGACGAAGTCGGGAGATACCCGCATTGTGGAGGTGCGCGGTCGAATTCTCAGTGATGAAGGCAGCCATTCGGAAAGCACCTTTCACATCGCTCGCGACGTCACCGAGCAGGTTCGAACGCAGGAAGCTTTACGTAGAGAGCGCGACCGAGCCCAACGCTACTTGGATATCGCGGGGGTGATCATTGTGGCGCTCAACCGGCAGGGTGAGGTGACCCTGATCAACCAAAAAGGGTGTGAGATTTTGGGTTTCCCTAAAGAAGAGGTCCTGGGCAAGAATTGGTTTCACTCCTTCATCCCGGATGGAAAAGAGGATGAAACTTGGAAGGTGTTTCAAAGCTTGCAGGCGGGGGATATTGAAGGGGTAGAATATGTGGAGAATCCTGTTCTGACTGCCAGCGGGGGAGAAAGAATTATTCTGTGGCACAACAGTTTGATTGTGAACCGGCATGGGGATTGGGTCGGTACCTTGAGTTCGGGGGAGGACATCACCGAGCGTAAGCAAACCCAGCGCGCATTGGAGGAATCCGAGACCAAGTACCGCAACCTGGTGGAAAACGCTAACGAAGCCATCGTTGTGGCTCAGGATGGCTTCTTGAAGTTCGTAAATCCAAAAGCTGTGGAAATCACGGGCTATAAAGCGGATGAGATGGCCTCCATGCCATTCGTTGAGTTGATTCACCCAGATGATCGCAACATGGTGGTTGAGCGCTACATGAAGCGGCTGAGGGGTGAAGCGATACCCGAAACTTATTCCTTTCGCATCGTAAATCATGACGGGGAAGTACGTTGGGTGGAAATAAGTGCAGTATTAATCACCTGGGAGGGGAAACCGGCGACGTTGAACTTCCTCAGTGACATAACAGAACAGATTCGAACCGAGAGAGCGCTTCAAGAAAGCGAGGAATTGCACCGCGTCACCCTCGCCAGTATATCGGACGCAATTTTCATCACCAACGAGGAGGGTGCCTTCACGTATATTTGCCCCAATGTGGAGTTAATCTTTGGCTACAGCGATCAAGAGGTTGAAGAATTTGGGACAATCTCCCGTATCTTGGGTGAGCCATTTTTCTCCTTAGATGCGCTAGAAGCAAAGGGAGAGATTCCGAACGTTGAAATAGAGGTTATGAATAAATGGGGTAAAGCGCGCACCCTGCTGGTTACGGTGAAGAAGGTATCCATAAAAGAGGGAAGGATTTTGTATACATGCCGGGATATCACCGAGCGTAAGCAAGCGGAGGAGAGGCTGAGAGAATATTCAGAGAAGCTGGAGGAGATGGTTGAGGAGCGCACGAGTGAACTTCGCCAGGCTCAAGAACAATTGACCGGCAAGCAGAGGCTGGCTGTATTAGGGCAATTAGCTGGCGGGGTAGGTCACGAATTACGCAACCCGCTGGGGGTGATAGCCAATGCTGTTTATTTCCTCAAGACGGTCATGCCAAATCCTGACGATACGGTCAAAGAGTACCTAAACATCATCTTGGCGGAAGTCCAAGATGCGCAGCATACGGTTTCTGACCTGCTTGACTTCTCACATCCTAAATCCGTTGAGAGGGAGCAGGTTGCGATCGCGGATATGAGCGCGCATGTGTTGGAGAGAAACCCAGCTCCTCGAAACGTTGTAGTGGAAACTGAAGTTGCCCCTGATTTGCCCCTTGCTTACGTAGATCCCCACCAGATCAAACAAGTTCTCACAAACCTTATCACTAATGCCTATCAAGCTATGCCGGAGGGGGGCTACTTAAGCTTTGTAGCAGGGGTACATGAAATTATTAAGCCTGAGATACGGGTGAGGGGTCTCGATCCTGCTCGGGAAATAAGTATCTCCATAAAAGACACGGGGGTGGGCATTTCCCTCGATCATTTGGATAAGCTCTTCGAACCGCTTTTCACAACCAAGCCTGGAGGGATTGGATTGGGTTTGGCGCTCAGCAAGATGCTGGTTGAAGCCAACGGCGGGCGCATCGAGGTAAAAAGTGTGCAAGGTGAAGGATCGAACTTTACCCTTTATCTGCCGGTGAGTGTTGACCAACCTTTGAACGGGTAAACCCTTTCCAGAAGCGGTAATTAAGAAACAGACAGGACCATGTCGAAAAACCAGAGCGATTTAGAGCTGAGAAGAACAATATTGATTGTGGATGATGACCCTGGTTCGCGGAAAACCCTACGGGATATTCTCGAGATAAAGGGTTATACGACCGAGGTTTTCGCCACTGGTAAGCCCGCTGTGGAGTGGGCTAAGCAAGATAAGGTTGCTATCGCGCTAAT
>JASFVL010000344.1:0-4727 GCA_050049875.1 Anaerolineales bacterium | reverse complement strand
GCTTCAACAGAAGAGGGAACCGGAAAAATCCATTAAAACAAAAACCATTGTCTCGGATCAAATACCTGGAAAACCAGCGACGAAAACTGCTGAAAGTCCCCCACCAGCTACACCAAACGATTTAACTAGGATTAAAGGTATTGGGCCAAAATACTCCACTGTACTCCAACGAGCCGGAGTGCTGTCCTTCACCCAACTGGCACGACTTGATTCAACCCAAATTACGGAAATTCTTGAAGACGCGGGCGTGCCTTTCGCCGACCCAAGCTCATGGCCCAAGCAAGCTCGTCTGGCCGCTGAGGATGATTGGCAGGGTTTGGCTGAGCTACAAAGAAATATTTAGGGATTAGTTCGAAGGGTAATAACAAACAGAAGACCTAACTGACTCAGGTAACTGAGGTCAATCTACTAGGTAATACATATAAACACCTTACCTAGACTTACTCGTGGGCAGGTAAGGCATTTTAGGTCCGGGGATTTGCAAGTATTCGGACAAAGCAGCACGCATAGCGACACGATCATCCCAAGGATATTCGGTTTCGCCAAAGCACATAGACTGTTCGTGTCCTTTGCCACAGGTTATAACCAAATCCCCAGGTTGGGCCAGTTCTAGCGCAAAACAAATTGCACCTCCTCGGTCAGGTATTCGCCAATAAGATTCCCCCTCCACACCACCTTGAGATTCTGCTCCCTGTGCCATCTCCATCAAGATGGCATCCAATGATTCGGTTCGAGGGTCCTCAGCAGTGAATACTGATAAGTCCGCCAATTCGCTGGAGATTTCCGCCATCATGCGCCGTTTAGCTCGATCTCGTAAACCTGCAGAACCAAAAACAACAATTACACGCCCCTCAGTCAATTGACGAGCGGATGACAAGGCACGGCGCAGCGCATTCGGTGTATGGGCAAAATCAACAATTGCAACAAAACCCTGCCCCATTTCGACCCGCTCCATTCTTCCTGGGATGACCCCGACAGCTTTGATTCCGTTTTTAACCGCCACCGATGAAACATCCAGCCCTACCATTGTGGTTGCGACAGCAGCCAAAATGTTCGAGACATTATAATCCCCCAACAGATCCGTCTTTATTGGAATCCGAACATCTGGAGCGACGATCGTAAAGTTCATTCCAGAGGGAGTTGACTCTATGTGTTCTGCCCGAAGGTGTGATTCAGGATGTATACCATAATCAATCTGATTTACCCGTTCCGGTTGTGTAACCACTTCTGATCTCGCATTCTGATTCAACTCCCTGATATGAGAAGTTAGATATTCATAAGAGATATCATCCCGGTTAAGCACAGCAATTCGAAAACTTCCTCCTGGTTTGGGACGTGTGACCATGAGAGCGGTGAACAAATGTGCCTTTGCAGCTCGATAGGCTGCGTAAGAACCATGAAAATCAAGGTGCTCATGAGCGATATTGGTAACCACACCCAAATCAAATTCACAAGATGCGACCCGCTTTTGTTCCAATCCATGAGAAGTAACTTCAAGCACGACGTGTGTAAGTCCAGCGTCTACCATCTGGGCTAAGTAACGCTGCACATCAGGAGCCTCTGGAGTGGTGACATGAAATCCGGTATCTAAAACCACATCACCAATCTGGGCATTGACGGTAGATATCATACCCACCTTGAACCCAGCCGTATGTAATATATGGTAGATAACATTCGCTGTCGTCGTCTTTCCATCTGTGCCGGTTACACCTATGACAACCATTTTGCGCGCCGGAAAACTGTAAAATGCCGCTGAGAGGATTGCTAATGCCTCACGACCGTCATCCACCTGTACATACGGAACCGGGAGCGCATCAAAGAATCGTGTGCCAATAATAGCAACCGCGCCCCTGTTTATCGCATCATCAATATAAAGATGCCCATCCTGGTTGAGACCGACTAGAGCCACAAACAGATATCCTGTTTTGACTTGCCTGGAATCTAATGCGATCCCATGAACAAGCGGATTTCTTTTTGGTTCTTTAAATTGACTCGGCAAATAGGATAGAAGTTGTACTAATTCAACGGTCATATTAAACAATCAGTTAATTTTATGCTATGCCGAAAAAACTAAACGCCCAAGTGAATACTTGGGCGCTGTTTGAACGATATGGATATAAATACGAACACTCAGCCTCTCATCCATAAGAGGAAAAACGTTCTCCAGCAGTGGATTATTAGCCTCTGATTTAATTCGACAAACTTAGACCAAACTTTCCCGTAGGTTATTCAGCCTACCTGCGACAGAGCCGTCAAGCACTTTATCGCCCACACGGATAACAAGACCACCCAAAATTGAGGGATCTACACGGAACGTGATCGTAGCCTGATCTCCGATCTTGACAAGCACATCTTCTTTTACAGTCTCCTGTTCTTCAGATGTGAGTGGAAGAGCACTAGTGATTTCGGCATGCGCTCCAGAAATCTGTTCGCCCTCTAAAACCACAACTTCTCCCTCTTTTACTCCAGAGAAGAACTCTTTTAGAAGGGATCTTTGCCTTTGTTCGTCTAAAGTTTCACCGATGATCCTTTGTGCGGCTGCCACAGCTAATGCTGCCACTTGACCGCGCACATCCGCCAGGAGGCGATCACGTTCTCGCTCCGCTTCGGCAAGTGCTGCTTCTCGAGCTTTTTCAGCTTCTTTCTCAGCATCAGCAACGATGTCACTAGCTGAAGCTTCAGCCCGCTCCGTGGCATTGCGTACAATTTTACTCGCTTCGGCGTTTGCTTCTGCGATTATCTTCTCTGCATCCTGCTCAGCATTCTCGCGTGCTTCTTCTGCCACACGCGCATCCTCAAGACCTTTTTCGATCCGTTCTCGGCGACTCGCCAACATGTCCAAAAGGGGCTGATAAACCCAAGCTCTCAGGATGATTAAAAGAACCGCAAAATTAATAATTTGAACTAGTAGATAGCCTAAGTTAATTCCAAGGGCCTCCAAGGGAACACCTCCTCATTTAACCAACGAACAGGATGACCAGAGCTACTACCAGTGCATAAATAGCAACAGCCTCAGCAAACGCTATGGCTAAGATCATGTTAATCTGGATTGAGCCGGCAGTGTCAGGGTTTCTGGCAATGCCTTGCACAGCTCCACTTCCCAAAATCCCAATGCCTAGACCTGCGCCCAATGTGCCGACCATGGCCAAACCCGCGCCTAGGAATTTCAAGCCTCTAACTAAAATTTCTGCAACCTCTGGGGTCATATTCCTTGTAACCTCCGTGATAGATTTGATGAGATTCAGTATCGTTGTTAGTTACGCCAGTAGAGGGATAGCAGGATGATTGGGCGAGTTTTGTTCGCCTAAGTCACACACCGTTCACCATCACCAGCGTAGAGTGAATTAATGATCATTGTGATCATCGTGGGACTGCACAGCCATCGTCATAAAGACCATCGTCAGCATGCCGAATACGAGTGCCTGAATCAACCCCACGAACAACTCTAAGATTAAGAAACCTGACTGGATCATCGGGAGCAAAGAGCCCATCACGAATAGAAGAACCGATCCAGCGAAAATGTTGCCGAATAACCGGAAGGAGAATGACAAAATTTTGGCGAACTCAGCCACCGTCTCGAGGATCCCAACAAAGAGGTCGATGAAAGGGAAGATAGCATCAAAAGCCCCAAGATCTTCCCGTGTCCACATCCTGAAGAATCCTTTGAAGGCGAGAAATTTTCCAAAATAACCTAAACCAAGTGCCCGGACGCCTATAACCTGAGTCATAACCACAGATATTAAGGCGATCGCTACCGTGAAGTTGAGATCCGTTGAAGCTACCCGGACAAATGGTACCAGCGCAAATTCTCCATGATCCGATTCATCCTCGACGATGGTCTCAACACCAGGTATAACCTCCCTAACTGCATATCCGTGTTCAGTGTGCTCAATTATTCCAATGCTGTCCACACCTGGGATTAATTCCAACCAATTTGCCAACAAAACCAGAAAAACAATGGTCGCGAAGTAGGGAAAAATCGTCCGAGCCCATTTACCGGCTGTCGATTCAACCAAATTGTATAGCGCTTCAACCAAGGTCTCCACCAACCCTGCAATTCCAGTTAGGACCCGGCTGCCCCGCTGTACTCCCCTGCGTACGGCGAACGCCATTAAAACCAGCAAGACATCCCCAATCAATGTCGCAACAAGCGTGTTAGTGAGATAAAATTCTCCCACAACTGGAAGCGTGAAGAGAGGCTCATGGGTAAGCCGTTCAGCCGGCAGTTGAACGTGCGGCATAATAGGGGAAATCGCACCAGCAGCGACAACACTAGCGACCAACAACAGCACGATCAGCCAGCGATTGACGCCCCAGCGCCATCCTTTACGCGTTTCTTCCACGATCTACTTCCTCCTGTGAAGAGTTTGTTTTGTTATATGATTTTGAATTAATGCGAGGAGCGGCTCTTCTCACCACCCACAAAATCGCAATAAACGTCACTGGCGCGCTGCCAACCATAAATAGGATCGTAAACAGCGGTCTGGTATCAAAAATCTGATCGATCCACAATCCAGCTAAAAGAGCCAAGAAAATAATTACCAAGGTCAGACATCCCGCCTGTCCTGCAATAACAGCTACTGTTGTGTTGAGGACATACTGGGTAGGTTTTTTTTCTGGTTCTTTCCCAGTCTGGCTCATGGCGGGCGAATTGTATCACAGGCATCTTAATACCGTCAATGTGATCCATCCAGAAGGCAGGGCAATCGCATTTGGAAAATGCAATA
>JASFVL010000343.1:0-4728 GCA_050049875.1 Anaerolineales bacterium | reverse complement strand
TTATCTTCATGTGCCCACTTATGGCATAAGCAGAAACCCGCGATCTCATCACCGTCCATCGCTAGGAACCACAAGGAGGGATCGTAAGATTCTTTCTGGGTCATATGGTGCATGAAGCGCTCAAAGTCCTCCTCAAAGGGTTGCTCGATGAACCCGAAGTGGTCTCTAAAGGCTTCGACATCCGCCCGGTATACGGCTTCGGCGTCCTCTTCGGGGTTGTAAGTGCGCACTTGGATTCCCTCAGCCCAGCGCGGTTCAGGGGGCATCGCGTCCATCTCAATCAGCATGCGGAAGCTGTGGCGGATAAGCTTCAAATCCATATCTTTGAATAGCTCCTTTGCGGGTTCGACGGTGGTATCTATACCTGTACGGTAAGCGACGCGCGCCTCATCGGGTGTGCGTTTAATCGCCTGCCGTGCGCGCTCTTCAGCCCAACTTATCAGATACGTGCCTACACCGAGACCCTCGTAATCTGGATGAGTTCTCCCCCACACCCAAGGGTGCACGGGAGGGTTGGAGAGCGTCCAAACTTCCACATACCCTGCCAATATACCTTGTGTGGTGAACACCACGCGGGTATCATTTTTAAGCTCAAAGCCGGGGATCTGCCACTCATTTCGAATCTCGTCCTTTTCGATGGGGGTTATCCCCAGATAAACCTTTGAAAACCGGTTCAGCATATCAACCACGGTTTCCAAATCTCTCATTTTAGCGGGGCGTGTGGTGAAGCCAGTAGGCAATTTTGGTTTGGGATTATTCACTTTATCACCTAGATTTGCGTAGCTTTGTGACCTTGGTCTGGTTTCATCTAAGGTTGTCATTGTTCGATCCTATTTCATAGCTTTCCGGTAAACGGTGTGTTTTTTAACCGGACGATATCCTACACTCTTGTACAAGCGCAGCGCACCGCTCAGGTTTTGTGTATCCACCCCCAAGGCGGTTTCGGTCATACCCATGGCTTTGAATATCTTCATGCTCTGCACAATCAACGAGCGGGCTAAGCCCCGTTTGCGCCATGGTCGTCGGACGCTTATTCCCTCGGTGTAGCCGCGTTTGCGGTTGTACTCTTCATTCTCTTTTTGACTGTAGAAGTTCAGCACCATCCCGGCGATTTGGTCCCCATCCCAGGCGACTTTCCACAGTTCAGGACGGAATTCGGGGTCCTTTATCCAGCCTTCGAATTCCTCCCAAGTCTCTTCGCGGTGACTCCAATGGTCGCGGAAGGCTTCGTTCATCGCTTCTAAAATGCGTCGATAATGCTTTGATTTCACTGGGCGTACTTCCAATCCTTGCGGCATAGGTGCTGCTGGGAAAGGTTCTGCCAGGTCTCGCACCATTTCGAAGGAGTAGCGCACCGGCTGGTAGCCTTGGCTTTCCAGTAAAGCGTGAGCGCCCCTCTCTGTGTCGGCAGCCCAGGATTGAAAGAAACGTTCTCCATCTTGGGGATGATCTTGCGCGATCTCCCGCAGGCGGCGTTCGGCGTGTCGTAGCATGGCTGTGCCGATGCCTCTGCGCCTCCACTCGGGCAACAGAAAGCCGAAAAGGTTGTAGATGCGCGTTCCATCATCCAAGTGTTCCCAAAAGACCCGGTTGTAAGCGATTACCTGCCCTTTTACCTCTGCGAACAGCATGTCCTTATAGGGGTCGCAGTTGACTAGGTGGTCGTACGCACGGGCGACGTCCTCCAGTTTGTCGCTGCGCTCGATACCGTCTTCATCTTTACTCCCCTCGATGATCGCCAACATATGGAGGTAGTCCTCTTTGCCGCGAAAACCGCGCAAAGTCAAATCCGGGATAGATGGCGTATGGGATATATTAATTTGTTCAGTACGTATTTGGGAAGTCATTTTCTATGCCTTTTTGGTTTAGTAGTTGAAGGGGAATGCTTTGTATTCACTGCTCCTTTTTTCATTTACGAACCCTTCTTAGTTTTTGGCTGTGTACGAATACTGGGAGTCCTTTCGCTTATTGGGGTTGCTGTGCTGTCTTGCTCGCCTTTTTGAGGCAGTTTGAATTTTAGCCACGCCGGGATTACCGTTACCAGTGTCACCCAGGCAGTCAGGGAGAAGGGGAAGCGCGGGCTGATGTTAGCCCACAGTTGTCCTCCGATGGCAGGCGCTGGTAAGGAGAACAATCCCAGGCTGCTTTGTAGCAATCCAAAGGCGGTGCCGCGCAGTTTTTCAGGGACCGCTTTGCTGATTAGGGACTGGTAAGCTGGCGACATCAAGCCCACACCGACTCCGAACAGCCCCCAACAAAGGGCGTAACCCCAAAAGTCTGAAACCCGTAAAAAGACCATCATCGCCGCGAAGTCTAAGAAGAAGCCTAGCACGATCGCGATGCGCTCGCCTCTTTTGTCGGCCAACCAACCGGCTGGGATGGTTGTCAGCATGTTGAAGACCCCAAAGATGGAACTCAAGATACCAATCTGTTGGATCGTCAAGCCACCGATATCCTCCAAGTACAGCGGCATTAGGGTGAATGACATGGAAAAAGCTACGTCTCGCACTCCATCCGTGATCAAGATCCAGGTGATCACCCCACCACCTAAAACCAGGGCGGTCATCGCGCCTAAGTTGCCCTTCAAGCCTTGCAGGGATAGCTTTTCCGGGTTGGCTTCGTGTCCCTTTGCAGCGGTGCGAGCCATCCCGATGCGGATCAAAGCCGCAAGCGTATACAAAAGCCCCGCGCAGAGCAGCATGAACTTAAATCCGTATTTTTGGGCCAGCCAGCCCCCCAAAGGAGGGCCGATGACCATCACGAGCATAAAAATCGTTTCGGTGATGCCGAAAACCCGGGCGCGGTTTTCCTCGGAGGATTGTTCAGCGATAAAGGCACCGAAACTAGGTCCTACCAGCGAACGGGTAACAGCAGCCAAACCTTCTCCTGCTAGCACCCACTGCCAGGTGGGCGCCAAGATCAGACCTATGTAGGAGACCACCCCAGCCACGCTGCCCATCGCGATACTGCGCAGGCGTCCCAGTGTATCCGAGATCCAGCCGCCCAAGATTTGCAATGCGAGGGGGATGATGCGCGAAAGGGTGAAGAACAAGCCTACCTGCACTACGCTGGCGTTGAGGTCTTTCAAGTAAAGGGGCAGCAACGATCCATACATGTGCCCAGCGATGTTCGCCAGAACCATGGCGAACATAAACAGCTTGAGCAAGTTGTTGAGCAAAGGTTCCTTATTTGTACTCATGATATCTGCATCCAGTTATGTGGTCATACGCGCTCTAGGTCTATTGACGACTACACGATCTTCCAATACTTCCTTTTGATGCCATCCTCAGGTTCTTCAAATCTCGACCACTCGAAACCCTGGTCAACCAGGAATTGGTGGTGACCTTCATCCCGGTCGTTGTTTCCAGGGCACAGGATCAGCATGCCACCTTTTTTGGTGACCCGCAGCATCTCCCGGTATTCCTCCTCCGGCTTGCCACCGAATACGTGACCGCCCATGGTGACGTCGGCGAATTCGTCCGGGAAAGGGATCTCGGTGATCAAACCGTCCACCGGGTAAAGGTTGCGATAGCCGCGTTCTGCAGCTTTCGTTTTCAGATAGTTACGCAGGTTAGCGACCGGCTCCACGGCGAAAACCGCGGCGGCTTCCTTGGCTGCAGCCACCATTGCCAGCCGTCCTGTGCCGGCGCCCACGTCGATCACCAACTTGTCGCGGAAGCCCACCAGGCTGGTCAGCTCATTGGAATCCCAGCCCAGGAAGGGCAGCGCGTCGTACACTGCCGGATCGACTACGTAGACCACCAGATCGTTGATCGCCTGTAAGACGGTTTCTTCTGCTCGGCGTGTATCTTCCGGGGAGGCGCTTGGATTCCCTTTGGTCATCACCTGGTCCAGCCATGGTTCAATATCGGGGCACTTATGCCGCAGGTACCATTCCACCGTCGGATTTGCGCTGAGGGCGGTTCCCAGTTCCTCTTCCGGCACCCATCCGGGAAACCAGCTTAACTGAACCCGCTCGAGCAGCAGCAATGTATTGAAGGACAAGTTTGAGACGTCCATCCACCCGAGAGCCATAAGACCTCCTGTTAGCTGGTAGCAAAAATTGATTCTTTACCCATTGCGGTGCAGCTTCCCGACCCGTTTAGCGTAAAGCTCTGCTTGTTTAAAGACCCATAATCCGGTCGGGATGGCGATTACGCCCATGATCAGGGTCGGCCAGATGTAGGGCCAAAGTTTTAGGGTTGGTAGGCCTTCCAGGAGGGCGCGGCGTGTGCCATCCAGCACATAGGTAGCTGGGCTGAATACTGCCATTTTCTGCAGGAAATCAGGCAGAACCCTCACGGGATAATACACACCTGAGACGAGCAGCAGGATGGCGATCACGATGTGGGTCATCTGTGCGCCTCGCTCCGGGAAGAGCAGCGGTAGTGTCGAAGCCATGATGCTGACCCCTATGAAGGACAGGCTTCCGCAGATCAACATCAACATCCCGCCGAACAAGTTTGCGCTCCCTAGGTCAATATCGAAGATCAGTACAGTCACCGCCAGAATCACCGCCGTGAAGAATTGACTGTAGACTACAGCGAAGAGAGTCTGACCAGCCATGTGGGTGAAACGGCGGATCGGGGCCATCAAAGTGTATTCGATGGTCCCCTCCCAGCGTTCAATGCTGATCAATTCGGTGATCCAGTAGAAGATCACCGAGAGATAGCGCCACACCAAGGTGCCGATCACCAGGTAGAGTACCAAATAGCGCCCATCGACATT
>JASFVL010000060.1:0-15132 GCA_050049875.1 Anaerolineales bacterium | reverse complement strand
TCCACTCTGGCGTCCCGGTACACCATGTAGGTGGTGGTGGCGACCACGAAGGGCTGCACAATCAAGACTACCTGGAACATGGGGCGTGCCAGGGTGCTCTTCATGTGCACCTTTAGGGTACTGAGGAAGACGTTCAGGGAGGCGCTCATCCCTCACCCCCGACGAGCTGCACGTAGGCATCTTCCAGGTTAGGCGGGCGCACGACCAGGCGCGAGAGATCGACCTCCGGCAGGGTTGTGCGAATCTCGGCTAGTGTGGCCTGTGAATTGTTGGTCTGCACCCGCAGGGTTTGCACGTGACCGCTGGTGGAGACAGAGACCACGGTGACATCGGCGCGCTGCCCTAATTTTTCCGGCACATCCGAAAGACCGCCCAGCACCTGAAGTTCGACCACCTCCAGTCCGTTGACGTAGCGCTTGAGGTTGGCGGGGGTGTCGATGGTGACGATCTCGCCCTCTCTGAGCACGGCGATGCGGTCACACAGCGTCTCCATCTCCCACATGTAATGGGAGGTCAGGAAGATGGTCACCCCGCGCCCGCGAATCTCACTGATCAACTCCCGCACGGCTCGTGCAGCCACTGGGTCCAAGCCGATGGTGGGTTCGTCGAGGAAGAGCACTTGGGGGTCGTTGATCAGGGCTTTGGCGATGTGCAGGCGCTGCTTCATGCCCTTGGAGTAGCCCTCGACGCGCTCCTGGCGGCGCTCCCACAACCCGACCATTTTGAGCAGCTCCTGTGAGCGCTTTTCAGCCACTTGGGGTTTGACGCGGTACAGGTCAGCGAAGTAGCGCAGGTTATCTTGCCCGGAGATACGCCAGTACAAGCCGCGCTCGCCGCCGAGGATGAAGTTGACAAGCGGGCGGATATGACGAGGCTGTTTTGCCACATCGAAGCCCAGCACTTCAGCCCGGCCGGTGGTGGGCAGCAGCAGGGTGGTCAGCACCTTGATTAAGGTGGTCTTCCCGGCGCCGTTGGGACCCACCAGACCGTAGATCTCACCCGGCTGTACCTGCAGGGAGACGTTTTTCAGGGCGTGGATGGTGCGCTTCTGGCGTTTGATCACCCCGACGCTGGTGTGGTAGTCGCGCGACAGGTTCTCGACCAACACTGTGGGTGGGTTCATCCGATTGTTCTCCTTATGTAGAGGCAAGAGGCCTCGTGCCCCTACGGCGATTATGAATTTGCTCTCGACAGCAATTTAACGGATCAAGCCTTCAATCGCTTCAATTGTCTCTTGGAAGCGGGCCGGGTTCAGCCGGTAGCGTTTGGCCTTGCCCTCACCCTTGCGCTCGACCAGATAACCGGTGGCGCTGAGCTGGCTCAGATGGCGCGAGGCGCTGGACTGGCTCAACTCCAGCAGGGTGATGATCTCTTGAGCGTGCAGCTCCCCGTGCTCGACGAGCAACTCTAGGATGCGCAGACGGGTTTCGTCGGCCAGCGCGCGCAAGTGCAGTAAGAGGTCGCCCCGTGAGAGCTCGCTTGCCCTTTGACCCTCGCCTACTGGCGGGCGGGCGCCGAAGGCGATCCGCACCAGGGGGCCGGCGACAAACTTGACCAGGTAGGGTCCCACGTGCGCCGAGGGCAGGAAGAGCAATTCCTGGGCGCGCGATAGCGCCCGGTGCCAGTTGCCGCGCATGTCGCGCCCGGTGATCTTTTGGATGGCTTGATAGGCGTTTAATCCAGCGTAACGGCGCGCTTGGTGGGCTTCCACCACCTCTTGAAGCTGCGGCTTTCTGCGCGCCCATTCCGGGGCCAGGAACTGCTCCCACATTGCCTTCAAGTGAGCCAGGGTATGGGCTTTCATCGCCGGCGGGTCAGCCAGCAGGTGGTATGCCTGAGCATAGAGCTCGCGCTTCACTTTCTGGTCGGGGTAGCGGTGCTGCATGCGCCCCAGAAAGCTCTCCAAGTTCTCCAGCGGGTGGCCCTCGGCGGGTGCTCCGCCTGTGCGTTGATGGAGATCTTCCAGGGCGCGCGCTTGCAGGTCTTGAGGGTCCTTCTCCGCCAGAACTGCTAAGTAGTCTGGGAAGCTCGGGTAGCTCTCGGCAGGCTCAAAGGCCTCCGAGAAGACCTCGAACAGGATACGGTTGGTGCTGGCTTGCTCCGCTGAGAGCGAGGCGGCCGTCTTCTCGACCCAGGCGTCCAGCCCGGAGATGCGTTCCACCAAGGAAAGGGTGAACAGACTGGTCAAGGCGTTGTGAGTTGGCTCCAGGGCGACGTGCACGCGCACGGTTCCTGGTGCCAGGATGACATCAGGTTCAGTGTACATAATGGCTGAGCACCTTATAACCCATATAATCGGGTTATAAACATTATAAAACCAATATACAATTTTGGGAAGGGAAGTGTGGGAGTTTATCTCTTAGTGGTATTAATCTGGCTAAGCGTTCGCTCAGTTCGTCTAAGCGCCCTATGATTGTGAGCAAGGGCTACAATTCGCGAACCGGAAAGCTGTCCTCCAATACTCGTGACAATTGTCACATTCAAAATTACGAATATGTCTGTATAATATATTCAGATTTATGAATATAAAATCTCCGCCGTCCACTAAAAAGATCAGCCGCCTGCTGCGCACTGTCCACCAGCTCCCCCGGGTGCGCATTTTGCTGGGCATCGGGCGCGGGGAGGCCTGCGTCTGCCACCTCGAAGCGCTGCTGGGGTACCGCCAGGCTTACATCTCGCAGCATTTGATGGCCCTGCGCAAAGCTAAGCTGCTCGCTACCCGCCGAGAGGGACGCTACATCTTCTACCGGCTGCGGGATCCTGAACTGCTGGATCTGATCTGCCAAGCTGGAGTCGTCGCCGGGGTTCCGGCCACTGAGCTGGAGGCCCTGACCCAGGATGAATCGCTACCCCAGTGCATTTGCCCGGATTGTGGTGGGGAGAGCAAAACCGGCGTTGAGCTGACCAGCGCGGCGGAGGTACCACAATAAGGATTCATGAGGAGTTTCCCATGCTCACCATCAAAATTCTCGGTTCAGGCTGCCCCAACTGCAAGCGCCTGGAACAGCTCACCAAGAAAGCTGTTGGCCAATTAGGCATTGAGGCTGATGTTCTCAAAGTCACTGACCCAACCAAATACGCAGACTATGGCATCATATCCACTCCCGGTCTGGTGATCGACGAAAAAACTGTCAGCGCCGGACGGGTGCCCTCCTTCGCCGAGGTCACCAGTCTCATCACTTCCGCGCTGTCTGATAAATAAACAAAAGGTCAAAAGCCCTAAGCCTAGCTTCAAAGCTTAGGGCTTTTCTCGACCAATACATATTCAACAATACGAATACGATTGTATATACTCGATGACTGCGATACTTGAATTTCTCGCCCAGATGATCTCCAGCGGTTTGGGAAATCTAGCTGCCTATCTTGCAGCCCACGTTCTACTGTGCTTGCTGCCGGCCTTCTACATCGCCGGGGCAATGACAGCCCTGATCCCCAAAGAGACCGTCACCCGGTATCTGGGTCGCAATACACCCAAAATCATCTCCTACCCGGCCGCGGCTGCGGCTGGGTTTCTGCTGGCAGTGTGCTCCTGCACCGTCATCCCGCTCTTCGCCGGCATCTACAAAAAGGGGGCGGGTTTGGGTCCGGCGATCACCTTCCTGTTCGTCGCCCCAGCCGTCAACATCCTGGCTCTGTCCTATACCGGCGCGGTTATTGGGATGGACTTGGCTATCGCCCGCCTGATCCTCTCGATCGCCTTCGGGATCGGGGTGGGTGTGATCATGGCGCTGATCTTCCACAAAGCGGACGCCGAGCACGATCAGGCTACGGACGCCATGTTCGCCGGGCAGGCGGCCATGCGCCGCGGCGCGCTGATCTTCCTGCTGGCGCTGGTCGTACTTTTGATCTCTGGCACTTTTCAGATTGAGGCGCTCACACAAACTTACCTGAGCGTAGATTTGCCCATCGCCGGGGTCGACCAATTCCAGGACTGGCTCTTCGATCTAGTCCCCTTCGACCCTACCCGTGGTGAGGAGGGCGTCACCGCCCAGGGCGCGGTCCTGATTGGCATGCTGGGCTTAATCGGCCTGACTTCCTGGAAGGGAATCGAAAGCATCTTCGAGGGTTTCAACCCCTGGACCTGGATATCCATCACCCTGGTGGGTCTGACCCTGCTGCTTGCGGCCCTGGGGGTGGTCCCCCGTGACGGAGGCGTGACCCTCCTTTTGACGGGTAAATTCCTGGGGGTGCTGCTGACCACACTCCTCCTGGGATGGCTGCTCAAAACCCAACTAACCGAGGACGAGACGCGGGATTTCTTGTGGGAGTCATGGCGCTTCGTCAAGCAGATCTTCCCCCTGCTGGTGGTAGGCGTCTTTGCGGTAGGGATGATCCGAGAACTGATCCGGCCAGAATGGATCCAGACTTTGGCCGGCAGCAACACTTTCTTCGGCAATTTTGTCGGCGTGGTGTTTGGCGTCTTCATGTATTTCCCCACCCTGGTGGAAGTGCCCATCGCCCAGATGTTTCTCAACCTGGGGATGCACCGCGGGCCACTGCTGGCTTACCTGATTTCCGACCCCGAGCTTAGCCTGCAGAGCATCCTGATCACCGCAGCCATCATCGGGCGCTTAAAAGCCTGGGTTTATGTGGTCTGGGTGGCGTTATTCAGTACCCTTGCCGGTCTGATCTACGGCGCCTGGGTGGATGGCGCCAGTATCGGTGTGGTCTCCCTTTACCTCGCCATGTTACTGGCTCTTCTGGCTGGCGTGATCTGGCTGGTATACCGTCACAGAGCGGTCGGCGGTTTGGTTACAAAAGAACTTTAAGTGGAGTACGTTTTGGGAAAAAACATGCTGGCAAAAAATTTCTTTGCAAGTGCAATCGTTGGCATTTGCCTGATCCTGGTTGGGTGCAACGAGCAGCGGGTTCAAGTATCAAGAGCTGTACCCGCTGAACGCCAACTGACTTCTGAAACGCTTGATATTCGCAACTGCGAAACTACTGAGGATCTGCACCAACCTTTGAGCGCCAGGTTACAGGTCACAAAACACATCAGCATTGATGAAAAAGCCACCCTGACGACCACTGATGAAAAGGTTGAGGTCCCGGAGGAGATGCGGGCTGAACTCAAAACTGAAATCGAACGCGTTTACCAGGATGAGTTCGAGCAAGCTCAATCCGGCCTACAGCAGTATGAGTTGTTTGTAACAGCCAACAAAATCCATATGTATAAAATTCGTTGGGTGCAACGGGAGTATCGCTCCAATATATCTTTCACGATGGATAACAAACCCTGCGAAGCCTCATACACGTACAGGCTGGATGTCCCGGAAGTGGAAGGCTACACCGAAATGGCCTGTACTGCTTGAACGAGGTAGCCGCGGTCCGCAGTTGGCGGACAAAAAACCACCTGTTGATACACAGACCAAAGGAAAAAAGTGCAAAAACCGGCGTTTAGATTTCCCAATCATAGGCATATTCGAGGATAGCATTATGAGTGACACAATACATATGGAGCAGCAAGGATCACAGAGTGTAACCCGCCAGCTATCAAAGCTGGACCGCTACCTGACGCTGTGGATCTTCCTGGCCATGGCGGTCGGTGTCGGGATCGGTTTCCTATTCCCTACCGCAGTGAAGGATTTCAACCCCGCCGTCTCAGTCGGCACCACCAACATCCCCATTGCCGTTGGATTGATCCTGATGATGTATCCACCCTTGGCGAAAGTGCGCTACGAGGAACTAGGTGACGTCTTCCGCAACTGGAAAATCTTGGGTGTCTCGCTGCTGCAGAACTGGGTCGTTGGCCCCATCCTGATGTTCCTGCTGGCGATCACCTTCCTGCGAAATTTCCCCGATTACATGGTGGGGTTGATCCTGATCGGGTTGGCGCGCTGCATTGCCATGGTGATCGTGTGGAATGACTTGGCTAAGGGCGATCCCGAATACGCTGCCGGCCTGGTGGCTTTCAACAGCATCTTCCAGGTTCTTTTCTACAGCCTGTACGCTTGGATATTCATCACCAGGCTGCCGCCCCTCCTCGGTCTGCAGGGCAGTATCGTAGATATCACTATCGGCGAGATCGCCAAAAGCGTCTTCATTTACCTAGGGATCCCCTTTCTGGCTGGGATGCTGACCCGCTTCGCGCTGGTCAAAGCGCGGGGCAAGGATTGGTATCATGAGCACTTCATCCCCAAGATCAGCCCCATCACCTTGATCGCCCTGCTGTTTACCATTGTGGTCATGTTCAGCTTGAAGGGTGACTTGATCGTTCAGATTCCTCTAGATGTGCTACGCATCGCCGTACCGCTGGTGATCTATTTTGTGCTCATGTTCCTGGTGAGCTTTTGGATGGGACACAGGATCAACGCTGGCTATGCCAAGACAACCACGCTCTCCTTCACCGCTGCCAGCAACAACTTCGAACTGGCTATCGCCGTGGCTGTAGCGGTCTTCGGCATTGACTCCAGGGTAGCCTTCGCCGCCGTGATCGGCCCCTTGGTAGAGGTACCCGTGCTGATCAGCCTGGTGAACGTGGCTTTATGGCTTCAGCGACGTTTCTTTGGGGTAGAGCCGGTTGCGGTGACGGTCGATTGCGCGGATTGATAGTTACCCAACCGACCAGTGCTTCCCCAGGTTGTGTACGTGCTTGTATAAAGATGTGAGAGAAAAGGAATTGTGATGAAGATCGAAATATTAGGCACAGGTTGTCGCAACTGCTTAGAGCTGGAGCTGTTGGTCGGAAAGATCGTCAGCGAGCTGGGTCTTCGAGACGTTGAGGTGAGTCGGGTGGACGATGAGCGTCAAATCCGCCGCTACATCCCCTTGGATGCTATCCCAGGTTTGGTCATAGACGGGAACTTGGTCAGCGAGCGGCAGGTGCCGGGTCGGGAAACTCTCAAACGCTGGCTAGTGGCAACTTAAGTTAAAACAATACCGCCCAGCAAACGCTGGGCGGGTATCGGATAAGCTCGTGGCGGGGTGATGGGGGCGGCTGGTTCAATCCCCACAGGGGCCTGTGTTGCGCCAGTTGAGTACTTCGTCATCTAAGGTCATGGTGCCGTCGGAGCCATAGACGACCGTGACCGTGCGATTGGAAATCTCCTGGCAGGCAGCGTCCTTTTCTACGTAGGTCCAACTTCCGCGCGTGTACTTATACTCCAGATGGTCACCCTCATAGAAGGTCGGGGTGACAGTGGCGAAGAGGTCGCTGCGTTCCATCAGAGTGCCCGCTGGATTCCAACCGTTGAAATTGCCGCCGATGTAGATTTCCCCGGTGGGGTCGTCGGATGGCGGCGTGGTAGCCGGCAAAGTGGCGTTGAAAGTGACCTGCACTGGGCGGGCCTGGGCTGCAGCCTCCACTTCGTTGGAGAACCCTGACCGGTTGAAAGAGGTGTCGACAGCCAACACCACATAGTAATAGATGGCGCCAGTGGACACATCCCAATCGGTGTATGCGGTTTCCGGAGCCGGGACGTTGGCGATCTTGACGTATGGTCCGCCGCTTGCGTTGCCTCGGTAGACTTCATAACGGTGGAGGTCGGGATCCGCCACCGGATCCCAGGCTAGGCTGATGAAGCTGGGGGAGGCCTCGACTAGGCGTAGGTTCGTGGGGGTCGCGGGCGGAGTGGTGTCGCTAGAGGGCTGAACATCCAGATGGCCAGCGTCGGCTGGGTTGTAGCCATCGCCGGTGCCACTCAGGTCGGCGTAAACCCAGGTCTGACCCCCAGTCGTGCTGTAACGATAGGCGTAGTCGAAGGTGCCCACCATCTCGGGCAGCAGGTTGCCTATGAACTCATCGTTGTTGCCCACATCGGTGTTAAAGCTGGCCTCAACCCAAACCCAATCTGGATTACCCTCGGGGTGTGAGCCGTCGGGGCCGTAACCTACCTGAGCGGTTAGCCCTTCGGTCGGGCCGGGCTGCCAGGTGTAACCGTCGATCCAGACTTGACCGTAAATGTCTTTGGTGGGGTTGATGGCGCTGATCTCGTGAGTGATGCTGGGCGGCCACTGCAGGTTCGCCCAGTCGATCACCAGGTGCGGCAGGGCGCTGGCTTCATTGGAGCGTTCGCTCTGGTTGCCCAGTTCATCGACGGCGGTGACGACGTAGTAGTACAAGCGACCGTTGACCACCCCTATATCGCTGAAAAACGTATCCATCAGAGGCGTGGCGTTCAGGCGGGTGTAGCCGCCGCCACTCACCGGGCTGCGGTGGACGAAGTACCCAGTGGCTCCAGGCACCATCTCCCAGGATAGGTCGACAAAACCGTCGCCCGGAACGGCGCTCAGGTTCGTCGGCGCGGCTGGTGGGGAGAGGTCGATTCCCTCAGGAGTAACCAGAATTGCGCCCCAGCGGCCATTGATGGTCACACTCACAGTCCCACCAGAGATGGTATGGGTCTCGCCGCTGAGGGCGTCGGTCAGAACCGTACCTTCGGGGAGGTAGCCGCTCAGATCGATGGTTAGGTCGTGGGGGGCGCCGTCCTTGTTAACTGCCACCACCGCCGCACCGGAGACGTCTTTGCGCCCGTAAGCGTATGTACCGTCATCGTTGTGGGTGTACAGGCGGTCGTAGCTGCCGGTTCGCAGGAAGCTGTGGCTGCTGCGCAGGCTGGTGAGCGTTTTGTAGTGAGCCAGCAAATCGGTGTCCACCTGGCCCCAGGGGAAGGGCCGGCGGTCGTCGGGATCGGTGTCGCCGGTCAGACCGACCTCATCTCCGTAGTAGATGGTCGGCGCGCCGGGCATGGTCATCTGGATGATCGCCAGCAGCTTGAGCTTTTGCTTTCCTTCCGCCAGGTTGGCGGCGTTGAACTCCTTGTCCTCCCGGTTGCGATCGCCGGGGGTGAGCAACCACAGGATACGCATGGTATCGTGGCTGCCCACTAGGTTCATGGTGGCTTCAAAGGCCGGTGCGGGGTAGTCCTCTTTGATGGACTGCATCACACGGTCGAACTGGTCGGGATTGAGGCCGCGAATGAAGCCCTGGTTTGGATCGTTGAAGTCCCCGTTGATGAAGCCGATCAGCGCCCGCCGGAAGCGGTAGTTCATGGTGGAGTCGAACTCGTTCCCCAGCAGCCAAGGGCTGGCGTCGTCCCACAGTTCGCCGAGGATGACGGCCTCTGGATTGGCAGATTTGACTTGTGGGCGGAACTCCTGCCACCATGGGTGGCTCTTCTCGTTGGCCACATCTAATCGCCAACCGGATGCGCCCAGCTTAAGCCACCAGCGGGAAACGCTCCTTGGGTGAGCGTAGATGAAGTCGCGCACCTCTTGGATTTCGGTCAGCACGGGCAGGGTGTCGAAACCGAACCAGGAGTTGTAATCGGCGGGCCAATCGAAGAAGGTGTACCAGTCGTAAAAGGGGGAATCCTGGCTCTCGTAGGCCCCCTTGGAGGGATAGCGAGCGTACTTGTCGAAATACAGACTGTCGGAGGATGTGTGGTTGAAAACGCCATCCAGGATGAGGCGGATACCGCGCTTGCGAGCTGCCTGGACGAGGTGCTCGAAAACACCTTTAGAACCGAAGTAGGGGTCAATTCTGTAGTAATCGGTGGTGTCGTAGAGGTGGTTGGAGGGCGCCGCGAAGATGGGGTTGAAGTAAATGGCGGTGACGCCCAGTTCCTGGAGGTAGTCCAGTTTTTCGATCACACCCTGCAGGTCGCCGCCGAAGAAATCGCGTCCCAGGGGACCCTCACCGCATTCGAAGTCCACATAGAAGCGGCAGAAACCCTCCGGCAGGTCATCCCAGCCTTTAAGCAGCACCGGGTTGTCGTAAACCGTGGGGTCGGAGGGGCTAGGATCGTTGCGGGGGTTAGCGTTGTAGAAGCGGTCGGGGAAAATCTGGTAGACGACCGCGTTCTTCATCCATTCGGGGGTCTCGAAATCCGGTTGGTAGACGTCGATCTGGAAGCTGTAATCCGGCGAGTCGTCATAGGTAGTGCCCCATCCACCGTCAAAGAGGTCGTCGTCTTCGTAAAAATCCTCGTCGGACCCGTCGCGAACGATGAAGCGGTACCATAGAATGGTGGGCTCCTCTTGAGCGGGGAGAATTACCTGCCAATAATCGTAGCCATAAGGTGGATCATCGGTGGTAGCCACCAATTCCATGGGGTAGAAGCTCTGTGCCCCCGCTGCCGTGCTCCACACGCGCACGCTGACTTCAGTTACGTCATTGTGAAAGGTGCGCAAGCGCAAGGTGACCGGTGTGCCGGTTATCACAGCACCGCCGGGGACGCGGTACAGGCCGGCGCGCGAGTTGTGCCCCAGGCCATCCCACCAGACGTTGTCGTCGTGGCTGGGCCATGGCTCGACCTCAACGTAAACCCGTCCGCTGAAGGCGTCCACGGAGAAAGTAGCGTTCTGGCCAGAGGCGGTTGTCTCGAAAGTCGCGCTGGCTGCGTTGACGCTGCGGCCGTCCGCGCCGATGGCGTCCCAGGTTCCGGTCTTGACCGCCTTGTACTGGTGAGTACCTGGCTGGGCTATGGGAGCGGAGAGTTGGTACAGCCCATCGCCCATGGTGCTCATAGCGGTGGCCGGGTTCCCATTGTCCCAGCCCTGCCAATCGCCCACGGCAGTCCATGCGCCGGGCTCTGTATTGACCCCGATGATGTGGGTTTCGGGGAGCCAGCCGTCGGTGTGGGTGTTGGTGTCGAAGGTGACGGTGACGCTCTCGCCGGCAACGGTGGTATCCAGCCAGCTGTTGCCCGATCCGGGGTAGCTCTGTGACCAGTCCTCTTTCGCTACTTTGAACTCGTAACGCCCGGCTGTGGCGATGGTGGCCAGCGCGGTGTAGACGCCATCACCCGCAGTGGTGTCGCCATGGGTGCCGTTGTCATACATCGGATCGCTGGTGCCCCAACCGTTGAAGTCGCCGCGCACGAACCAAACTGGCGGCGGGAAGGTGACGAAGGCTGAGAGCGTGGTGACATCAGGGCCCCAGTCCGGGTCGCTGTAGGCCACGTTGGGATCGCTGGGAACGGTGTCCTGGGCGTGACCGCTACCACCGGTGGTGAAAAGTTCCAGGGCGATCGAGGTCGGATAACCCAGCGCGGCTTTGGGGAGGCGATATTCGATCCAATCGTTTGCCGGACCGTAGCCCTGCTCGCCGCCCTGGGAGATCAGGGAGTCGTAGCTCCAATTGAAGCCGTCCCAGTGGTTCAACTGCACGTCCTGGAGGGCGTCCCAATCCTCGTGCCAAACGTACAGGGTATACTCCGGCAGGTGGCCGGAGACGGCATCCACCGCCCGCCCCCAGGGGTCGCTGGTGGATCCGGAAGCGTCCACCTGATCGGCGTCGATGTAGATGCCATAGGTCATACCCCAATTGGAGGCGGTGGCGTCGAAGCCGATATAGTAGTTGTCGGCGTCTTCGACCACGTAAAGACCCCCCAGGTCCAAGTTGGGTTCGCTCATGTCGCCAAGCGGGTCGCTGGCCAGAGGGTCGCCCCAGGCGCTTTCTTTAACCCCATCAATGAAAATGCCCGCATCCTGAACCGTAGCGCTGGCGGAAGCGGGCATCCTGCTCATCAATAGGGAGAATGTGATGAACACAAAGAACAACTTAGCGTATTTTGCTCGAATGGTCATCTCTTCCTCCTGATTTGATCGTCTCCCCCATTTATAAGGAAATCCGCACCCTGATATTATACCTCTGTGTTGCTGCAGTTGCGAGTGTTTTTTAGTCCCCACAAGCCAAGGACATTTGCTCAGGGCGGCATTGTGACGCCTGGTTGGCTAGCGAAATTATCCCTCAGCTTTCAGCCCTTGATTCCAAATCCTACTGCTCATCCTTTCAACAAGCCTCCGCTGTCTATCTCGGGCTGCTGCTTGTCTTTGCGTCTCACGCGCCCAAATTGCTGGAAGTTCAAGTAGGTGACGTAACCATATCCAACTGCATAGAGCAGCAGCCACAGGGTCAGCCCCCAAATCCCGTTAACCAGAACGAAAATCAGCAAACTGAAGGCGTAGAGCGCCAGAGCGGCCTCCAACCACAGGGTGGGATCGCGCGGCAGCAGGTAATCCGCTCCTCTGCCGGCTTTCTCCTGGCCGCGTAGGTTGAATTTCGGCGTGCGTTTAAAAGGGCTCTCTATTCCCAGCAGGGCTTCGAGGACGGCGCGGGTGTTATTCAGCGAAATCCCCATCCCCAAGATGACCAGCATGAACAGGTTGGCGACCCGCTCCCCGATGCCCTTACCCTGCTCCCGCAGGGTAAGCCAGTACATCAGCAGCGGACCTAGAGCAGCCATGGTGAAACCTGGCACCAGCCACACCAGCGGGCTGTGGGTGTAAAGGATGGGCAGGGTCAGCAGCAGGTTGAGCAGCATCAGCGGGTGGACCAGGTAGTTGGTCAGGTGAATTGTCCCGCCGATTTTAACCCGCCAAGGGATTGGCGCGCGCCATAAAGTTCCCAGCAGCTTACGGGCGGTCTGGATACTGCCCTTGGCCCAGCGGAACTGCTGGCGCTTCAGGGCGTTGATGTGTACAGGTAGTTCAGCTGGGGCGATCACGTGAGGCAGGTAGCGGATGCGCCAACCGCGCAGCTGCGCCCGGTAGCTTAGATCCAGGTCCTCCGTCAGCGTGTCGTGCTGCCAGCCGCTGGCGTCCTCGATGCAAGCCCTGCGCCACACCCCGGCGGTGCCGTTGAAGTTGAGAAATAAGGGGGTCTCGCTGCGGACTTCCTGCTCGATGGTGAAGTGCCCGTCAACGCCGCTGGCCTGGGCGCGGGTCAGCCAGGAGGATTCGCGGTTGAGGTGTCCCCAGCGGGTTTGCACGCAGCCGATGCGCGGGTCTTCGGCAAAATAGGGCAGGGTGCGCAGCAAGAAGTCCGGCGGGGGTAGGAAGTCGGCGTCAAAAACGGCGATGAACTCACCCTTGGCGGTTTTTAAGCCGTGCTCCAAGGCGCCCCCCTTGTAACCTGTGCGCTCGGGGCGGCGGACTTGTTCGATGTCCTGCCCTTTGGCCCTTTGAGCCGTCACGGCTCGGGCGACGATCTCCTGGGTGTTATCCGTCGAGTCGTCCAGCACCTGGATGTGCAGGCACTGGCGCGGGTACTCGAGCTGACAAACCGCCTCGATCAGGCGTTTGACCACATAGCGTTCGTTGTAGACCGGCAGCTGTACGGTCACCTTGGGCCAGGCGTAGCCTGCTTCCACCTCTATTTGTGAGATGGGTTTGTGCCGCCGCAGCCGGTACCAGGCCAGGATCAGGGCGTGGTAGCCGTAGACGGCCAGCAGGACGATGCTCAAAGGGTAGATAATTTCGAAAATATTCAAATTTAGTTCACTTCCTATCGGTTGTCCCCTCCGCTCACCACAGCGGCCAGAACGGCGGCTTCCCCCGGCGCTGCAGCAGCCAAGCGTCGATGCCCAGACTGCGTCCGGCGCGGGTGAAGAAAACCACCCCCAGGATGCTCAGAATGGTCAAATAACTCCAGGGCCAATCGTGCCCGTAGGTGGCGAAGAAAGTGTTGATGATAAAGAAGGCCGCCGCTATGCTGGTCAGGGGGGTGAGCAATCCGACCAGCAGGAAGAGCCCCAAAAGGAATTCACCCACCAGCTGTATGGGGGCAAAAAAGCTCCGGCTGGGCAGGATGATATTTTGGATGAAAGCCGCGTACCAGGTCAGCGGGTTCTGGGATTGTGGGAAGATGTTCTCGAAGAAGTCGATTACGCCCTCAGGGGTGTAGAAACCCTTGGAGAGGTTGCTCGCCCAGGTGGTTAAAAACAGGAGCCCTAGCATGATTCGTAGCAGGGCGACCCAAAATAGCGGCACACGCTGGTTCTTCAGCGCCAGGATCTTCTTCATCTTTTGATTTCTCCCTTCATTTATCTTACGTACTCGATATTTATACCTCGCGAAACGTCCGCCGGGCTGCTGCGCTGATCAAGTCTACCAGAAAAATGATGGCGACGAAGAGGATCAAGGTAGCTGCCACGCTCTGGTAATCGAAACTGCTGAGCTGCTCGACCAACATGCGGCCCAAACCGCCAGCTCCCACCAATCCCACCATCACCGTTGCTCGAATGGCCTCCTCCCAACGGTACAGCAAATAGCCTATAAAGCGCGGAAAGGTGAGCGGAAGAATACCATAAGTGAAGACCTGACCCCCACCAGCGCCTCCCGACTTGAGCGCCAGCAGCGGGCGCTCGTCCAGATTTTCGATCACCTCAGCCATCAGGCGGCCCAGCACCCCCAAGGTGTACAGCCCAAGAGCGGCCGCGCCGGGCAGCACCCCGGGGAAGAGCACGAACAGCAGGATCAACGCCCAGATAGGCGCGGGGATTGAACGCGCCACCAGTAATAGACTGCGTGTCAGGAACAGGGTCCCGGCCCCTAAGACGCGGCGGAGTACCCCGCTGTCACCTCGGTCCAGGATACTGCCCGGGAGCGATAGATTGTTGGCTGCAGGGAAGGAAAGCGCCAGCCCCAGCGCACCGGCACCCGCTACCGCCAGCAGCGACATCGCCAGGGTGACCCCCGAGCCCGCCAGCCAGCCTTCGAGCGACAGGGCGTCGAAATTGGGGGGGAAAGCTGAGCGGGCGACCTCGCCTAGGTGTTGGGCGCTGCTCGCCGAGAAGAGTGCCCCTACATCGGGTCCTATATAAAGGAAGGAAAGGGGCACTAGCAGAGAGGCGATCACCAGGGAAGCGCGCACCAGTGGATCGCGAATGGGAGCACCCCTGTGGGGACTTGCTCTCCCCTGAACGCCCTCTCTGTCCAGGCAGTCCCCGGCGCAGCGCACACCACCCCCAATTCTGCGGCGCAGCAGTGAGCTCCAAAAATCAGCCAGTCCGTTGAGTAGGAAGAGGGCGAATAAAAGGGTCCAGATTTGTTCGTATTTGAGGGTTTGCAGACTGAGGAAGATTTGGTAGCCCAAACCGCCAGCGCCGATGATGCCCAGCACCGCCGCGGAGCGGATGGCGCACTCGAAGCGATAGAAGCTGTAGGACAGGAAATCGGAGAACGCCTGGGGCAGCAGGGCGTAGACGAAAGCTTTGGGGGCTGAGACCCCGCTGTTCAGCAGGGCGTTGAGCGGTTGGCGCGGACTCTCATCCAAGATTTCAGAGAACACCTTGGCGATGATCGCCCCGAAGGGGATGGCGATGGCTAAGATGGCTGAGAGGGGATTCAAGCCGATCACGTTGATGAAAAACAGCCCCCAGATGACCTCGTGAACCGCCCGCAGGGCGG
>JASFVL010000342.1:0-4770 GCA_050049875.1 Anaerolineales bacterium | reverse complement strand
TATACCACCTCTCGATGATGTCGGGGCGATCCCTCCAGAACATATGTTGGATACGGTCCAATGAGTCGAAGACTACGGCTAGCACACCTTCTTGAAAATTCCTCAGCTGGTGATGGAGAGTGCAAACTCTGACTTGATATATATCATCACATAAATCCAAGAAATTTGTATCAGTAATGCATCCATCTTCCAAACCAATCGTATCTTGAGGCCAACCAAGTGTCAGATATGGTCCGCAATTTTTCCAAATATCCTTTACAAAGCTTGAAGGTGTACCGTAGCGCCAAGGTGAATGAAGTGGATCAAGTTGAAGTGGTAACGCATACAAGCGAACCTCTGGGGTTGACTGAGTCCATATAAAACGAGTCAGGGTATGAACTTCCATGAACCAACCAATTTTAAATTTAAGCTTCAGGATCGGGCTCCATTTCCCCTTAGTCAACTTTACACTTTCATCACCAATTTTTAGTTCGGCTGATTCCTCATTCTCTATACTGAATTCTAACTTGAGCGTAGTCTCTTGTTCACCTCTCCTAGTCTTGCGTATGGGACCATGCAACTGTCCTGAAAACCGCTCCCCGCTCATTGGTTTAATATAAAAAACTGGTGTCTTACCAATACGTTCTGGAGCATCGATAGCGGAAGTCATTAAAGTCCCCACACCTAAACGACCATGGATATCTGGCGTACCCAACCCTGGCAGGGTGCGAACTGGCGAATCCAGCCGAGCTGGAAACGTCGCAGGCCACCACATAACCGTAGTAGGATAACCCTGATTAGCTGCATGATCGAAAAGGGTGCGGGCGGAATATGGTTGCACAAACTGCGTCCCGCCAATACCTTGTTTTGTCGGTAAAAGGGACACATGCAAGTTGTAGGTATCTGGATTGCGATGGACAAAATCAAAAAGTCCATGTCCACCCGGATTCAAACCAGTAGCAATACTCGTCCAAGAGACTTCACTCTGGGGCGGGTTGGAAACCTGCAAGCGAGCGTAACCTCCGCTTTGAACGTACCTACCCAAATTTGGTAATTTCCCCTGTTCAAATAAGCTTTCAAAGAAGAGCGGATCGAAAGCGTCAAATCCTAGAATCACTGTTTTCATGATCAATCTTTCAAAATGTTTATTCGTTAGAGATATAGGGACGATCAGATTCCTGGAGTTTTACGTGGATCAAATTACTGAGATCACGGGCAACAGATGTTTCAATAGAGGAAATATCAATCAACTCATCAGGATCGTTGAAAAGATCATAAAGCTCAATTACACCATCAAATCCTTCATAACCATAATAACGAACTAATTTGTAACGTCCCTTCACTACACCAACTGTGCAGTTTCGCAACGGCGTAAGTCTGTAATTCGTTTTGGCATCCATGAAAAATACATTTCGCTCATCATTTAGCGATTGATCTTTGAAGGGAGGAAGTACAACCCCCTCCACTCCTTCAGGCACAGCTTGACCCGTTACATGGAGCAGTGTCGGAAGCACATCCACGCAACTGGTGGGATTCAGGATATCGACACGCTCAACCTGACCAGGAGCAGAAATGATCAAAGGGATGCGTACGATTGGTTCATATAACGTTGGAGTGATATGCTCAAGGATGCCCCGTTCAAACATCTCCCCGTGGTCAGACGTCACTATGACAAAGGTGTTTTCTAACAACCCTTCCCTTTCCATGAAATCGTATAGACGCCCGAATTCCGCGTCAGCGTAAGCGACGAATTCATCATACTCACGACGCTTATGGTTCATCGTATCCTGATTATGACCATCAGAAAAGTAGTGAGCGGGTTTCTCAACAGGTTTCCAACCATCCTTGAAGATGTTAACATACTCACGACGAGTGTTGTACGGTTCATGGGGTGG
Source organism: Anaerolineales bacterium (assembly GCA_050049875.1). Classification (GTDB taxonomy): domain Bacteria; phylum Chloroflexota; class Anaerolineae; order Anaerolineales; family UBA11858; genus JASFVL01. The sequence continues at coordinate 2,896 of JASFVL010000342.1, read as the reverse complement.
CAAGAAGTGGAAATATCCTAGAAATGGTTGTGAACCGCTCAATTGTACTTGAACCCAATTTATCGCGTCTTCTAAAAGATAAAATATAGGGTTAGCATTTGTGGAAGGGACTCCCCGGGGAAATTGCTTTTTGTATTTGTCCCAGATTTTTCCTTTTTCCTCTGTCCGCCATATTCTGTGTACTAGAGAAAGGAATAGAGAACCCGGATAAGTATTGCTCTCGCCACGTTGTCCTCTTTCTAATGCCCGCTCACCAAGAAAAGCAGCATTGTGATCTCTAGCAAATAGTGAATTGGCAAACAAGTTTTCATAAAATAAGGTTAACTCTTCTGTCTTTTTCAGAACATCAATCTGATCGGCAAATTGATAAAGCAATGCTAATGCCAAATCATTATGAGTATAGGTTACTCGCCGATATCCTGGAAAACCATAAAATATGTTCTGCTGCCTGTACTGTTTCAATACAGTACCGTAAAGGTGAAAAGCCCTATGAGACCAAGGGTAGGCACCCGTAAACAAGGAAGCTGTCCCCGGGGTCGTGAAGGTCCCCCCAGCGTAATGCCGATGATAAACCGTTGATTTTTCAGCGAAACGTGAAAAATTCGGTGTTGTTTGTCGTGGATAACCAAATAAGGAGACGTTAGACCCAGAAAGTGCGTCAAAAACCAGAATCAGAATATTAGGTTTCAGCTTGTTAACGTTAGAGTGCGCAAGAGGAATATTCCAAGAACGAAGCTTTCCCGACAGTGTTAATAGCGGCAATGAAGCGACTAGTCTCAAAAAATCACGACGATTGAATCTTTCATCCATGCTGGCTAAAAACACCTATTAAGAAGTTAATCCAAGATTTCGAACAATGATGATTAGCAGACCCAGCAAATCCATTACGATATAAAACATCGCTAGTGGAGTCAAACGTTTAACAATTGTTGTTATCGTCTTCCCAGCTTTTTCACTTATAGCTACAAAAATGGATGCTAGGATGATCAAAACGACGAGAAATCCCAAGCTTTTTAATAATCCCATCTTTGTCCACAGATCCCAATCATCACCTTTGTAATGCATCAATAATGCCCATATTGCCCCCAAAAGGATCAAAACAGTTCCCTGCGATACAAAACGTTTGCGAAAAATCTTTTCAGGAAGTATGATCGCAAACAATACTAAACCAGCAACAACAAAGATACTTTCAATTAACGCAGAGAACTGCATATAACCTAAAGCACCTGCAAGATCCCAAAGGCTTAAAGATTTTAGCCATGAAGGGACAGCTCGCAATCCGTTGAAGATAACCCAAACATGGATCGGGAAAACTGCTGCAACAAAAATGAGAAACAACTCATTCCTGGAGGGAAAGCGTGTTTTAATAAATGTATTCAAGGAATTTATTCGGTCTCAACTATATTGAATAGTTGCCAATACTTTTCTACTACCCCGTATGTCCAATCATATTTAAGATAAGATGCTCTCATGAGAGGTAAGAAACCAGCGATCTTACCAGCTAGGATTGTTCCTCTTCTTGATCCTTTGCAAACAAATCTCGAACATAACGTCTAAATCGGTAAAAACCTTTCTTAATTTGGCTTGAGAAAAACAACAGTAGTCCCGAAATCACTCCAAACAAGACTGCCAAAATCTGAAACAACATACCACCGGTGTTAGGATCAATATACGCAGCCATAACAGGTTTAATAGTTAGGATGCTTAGGATCAATGCAAAGATAAAGGATTTTAGATATTTCATATTAATTAGCTCTCTTATTTCTATTTTATTTTAATTTAGCAGATCAAGGGGAAAAGTATGGAAGTTTTGCAAGTTGTACTCACAAGATCCTCCCAAGATATCCCAACTGCAGTAGGTGGGTTTATTATTAATTAACGCCTGCCTTCCAACAAGTCTCCCAACAACACATTGTTCATCCATATATTGGCCTTCTTTATAGCATCAAACTGGTAAATTGTACTCCAAATCTGGGCACGCATACGCGCACTATCGCAGTCATCTTTCGGTTTAACAAAACTTCCTGAAAATTGGAAGATTGCAACACCCGTATTCGGATCAAAGGTTAATCCCTTCGCTCGCATGCGAGACAGATAGATGGGATTGAACAAGCCAGCGACATATTTATCAGGATTTGCAAATAACGCATTCAATGCCGACTTTACATCTTGTTTCAAATTGCCGGTGCGGTTCACTCCCGTATAGACGGGCACCTCATCATTTCCACAAGCAACATTTAGCCCTTCTTTGATCATATAAAAATACAATGGCGGATTGTCAGCTACAGGAGAGGCTTGAGTTGTCGGTGAAGGAGGTGGGGTCATCACCAAAATTGCTACACTACCAGGATACACAGTGACAACAGTTTCAGAAATCCAACACTCACTTTCATCATCTGAATGTATCAATAGCCAGGATCCATCTTCAACTTGTCCTAGAATTTCATAGTTTGCTCCATCTTGCAAATAAAATGCCGTATCATAAACTAAACCAGGACCAGTGCGACATCTGGCATCCCCACTAACCGTTAGAGAGGCAGGCTGGGGAATGGGGGTTGATGATGGAGTCGCAGTGGGTGTTAACGAGGGCGGAAAAGTAGCAGTTTCAGTTGGGGTAGTCCGTGTTGGCGTATGGGTGGGAAGATGTGTCTTAGTAGGAGAAATTGTCACTGAGGGCGAAGGTGGTAGCTGCTGCTCTGTTGTTATGTCAGTAGGTAGCGGAGTACTGCTTGACACACAAGCTGTAAATAAGCTACATACAGCCACAATTAGCCGTAGATATAAAGTTCGCGGGTAACTCGCATTCATGTAGCGCAATCCATCCAGGATTCTAGGGTCCTAAATATATAGCCCCATCAGAAGTATCTTTCCACAAGATCAAATCCTCTGTTAATTC
>JASFVL010000341.1:0-4785 GCA_050049875.1 Anaerolineales bacterium | reverse complement strand
CGGCGTTAGTTGGAATCGCGCTGGATCAGGGATGCCTGACGGGGCTGGATCAGAAAATGATGGAATTCTTCCCGGAGTTTACCGATCGTATCACCGATCCCAGGAAGAATGACATCACCATCCAGCAGATGTTACAGATGCGAGCAGGTTATCCCTGGGAGGAAGCTACGGCAGAAGGAACCGATCTGCTATATACAGGTTTTCGACCATCTAACCTGGTCGATGTACCCTTAGCCTACGATCCGGGAAGCGACTCGGCATACAGCAACCTGACGACTCACCTCTTAGGGATTATCGTGGCCCGCGCCTGTAATACAGACCTCAAGTCTTTTGCCCAGGAGCATCTGTTCTCGCCGCTCGGGATAGAACCGGAATTTTGGCAAACGGATTGGGAAGGCAACTACCTCGGTTATTCCGATATACATCTCTCATCAACGGATTTGGCGAAATTTGGCTTGCTGTACTTCAACAATGGTGAATACAATGGAACACAGGTTGTTCCGGCGAAGTGGGTGAATGATTCGCTGCAAATCTACTCGAAAAATACCTGGACGATACGCGTGGGCCGCAACTGGGGTGACAATGGTTATGGCTACCAGTGGTGGTCGATCAAGGCTGGTAACTACCTCTACAATCTGGCCTGGGGGCACGGTGGGCAGCAGATTGTCCTGCTTAATGAACTTGACATGATGATCGTCCTCCTTGCCGATCCGTTACACCTACAACATGGAGACGAACCTTGGAGAATTGAAAAGTCGAATCTCAATCTGGTGGCTGATTTCATCGCCTCTTTACCGAGGAAGTGACAGGCAGGCCAGAGCGCTGTTCTGGTCGTCTTTTAGATAGAAGCAGGTAGTATAAGTTCGTAAACTCATAACGAAATGGAGGCTGACATGGAAAACCTTGTTGGAATAGGTCAATTCTGGGGTGGTTCCTTTGGTTTCTTCGGCGGTTTAGGCGTGTTCTTCATAGGGATTGGCGTGCTCTGGTGGATATCACTTCAGGACCGAGGAAAGAAAGAGTAGTTTGGCAAGCTCGCTGCGCGGCATTGGCGTAGTACCAGAAACCAGACCGAGCCTGAACGATTAGAGAACTGCTCTTTCAAGTTCATGTAAACCGCAGTGGCGCTCCATCTGAACGCCGACCTGCGATAAGTATTTGGCGATTCCTGTTATCTCGATTAGTGGGGGACTGCCTCTTTTTCAAGCTGGCGATTCCCCCCTCGAATAACACGTTCGAGGATATGATACGAATGCCACCTGGCGGTTACGTTGAAGGTGGAAGAGGCAACCAATGGCTAAAGAAGGCAAACAAAAACTAACCCTTTATCGACCGGCAACCTATCAAATCAAAGTGCCGGGAGTGTTTGATGTGCGGTGGTCAGACTGGAATGAGGGAATGATGATTTCAGTTGAAAACGATGAAAACGACCAGCCAATCACCACTTTGATAGGTACTGTTGACCAGGCTGCTTTGCAGGGGATATTACGCCGGCTCTATTCTCTGGGTTTACCGCTGATTTCGGTTATTTGTGTTGATGAAAGTTAATTGATCAACCGATAAGTGCACAGGACAAAATCGGATGGAAAAACTCGGTAATCGCCTGATCGCAGGATGGATTGCGGTGGGTATTTCTACCGCCATCACCTGCTTTTGGGCATTTTGGGGTATTATCGAGAACTTCCATGAAGGCTGGTATTACAAGTCCCTGTTGTCGAACGTGGGTTTGATGTTTGTCCAGTATCTTAGCCCGATGCTCATCTTTTTGGGGGTCACATTGGTTTCAATATACTGGCCCCTCGTTGGCGGCAGTCTGCATGGTCTCATCTCTTTGCTCGCGATCTGGTTCTTTGACGCCTTTTCCCAAGCGGCTACTTTTTTACTGGTCATACCCTTTATCGGCTTGGGCGCGATGTACTGGGTTGGCCGTCCTCAACCACGGAAGATAGCCGCATCCCTGGTTGTGGGGCTTCCTATTTTGACACTGATCATAGCTGGAATAGCTCCTGCATATCGCGTCTCACAACGTCTCAATGATGGCAACCTCCACGCCCGATTGGTTTTGGGGAATGGCGTGGAACTCATCTGGGCTCCGGATGGGCCTGGCTGGCCGCGAGAGGGGGGAAACTGGTACGAAGCCCAGAAAGTGTGTCAATATCTCAGCGAAGATGGTTCATCTCTGGTAGCCACTCCGCAACACATTTGGCGATTGCCAACGGTAGATGAAGCTGTGCGCTCGATGGCGCACCACGGTCGGAACAGCGGCGGGATATGGGATGCCGAAGCCGCTGAAGCCACCTACAAGACGACCCCTGACAAAGAGTCTCCGCTATGGAATATCTATTCCCAGGTGATATACTGGTGGACAGCAACCGAGATCGATGCAGAAAAGGCTTATATCATTGTCTATGATGGCAAGGTGTGGCCAAGATCAAAACAATTCGGTCCAACATATTTAGGGTTTCGATGTGTGAAGTAATAATGAATGCTATTGTGTGCACAAAATACGGACCCCCGGAGGTTCTTCAGCTCAAAGAGGTGAAAAAACCCACTCCCAAGAAGGATGAAGTGCTGATTAGAGTATATGCGACAACAGTGCATAGAGGGGATACGAGAATGCGCAGTTTAAATATTCCGGGGCCTCGCTGGCAATTGTTCCTGGCGCGATTAATGTTAGGGATTAGAAAACCAAGGAGAGCTATACTGGGGATGGAGCTAGCTGGGATAATTGAAGCAGTAGGTAAGGATGTAACGTTGTTCAAGGAAGGTGACGAAGTTTTTACATCTACAATGTGGTCTGGTTTTGGAGCATATGCCGAGTATAAATGTATGGCAGAAGACGGGGTGCTGGCAATAAAACCGACCAATATGACTTTTGAGGAAGCTGCAGTTATTCCTTCTGGGGGGATTACAACATTGGGGATTATCAAAATGGCAAATATCCGGAGTGGACAGAAAGTTCTTATCTATGGCGCTTCAGGAAGCGTGGGTACATTTGCGGTACAGCTTGCCAAGCACTATGGGGCGGAGGTCACCGGGGTGTGCAGTACCGCGAATTTAGAATTGGTCAGATCTCTAGGCGCCGATAAGGTCATTGACTACACCCAAGAGGATTTCACCCAAAGCGGTGAGACCTACGATGTCGTCTTCGACGCTGTAGACAAAATCCCCTCTAAACAAGCTAAAAAACCTCTAAAAAAGACTGGAATCTATCTCAACGTTGATGCTTCTTCAGACGATATAAAGAAAAAAGATGTCATCTTCCTGCTGCAAGACCTTAAAGAGCTTATTGAGGCGGGAAAGTTAAAAGCGGTCATCGATAGACACTATCCACTGGAACAAATTGTCGAGGCTCACCGCTACGTCGATAAAGGGCACAAAAAGGGAAACGTCGTCATCACAGTGGCGCATAAGGATAAAACCTAACTGCATCACTGAGGATGAAAGACCATTGATAGCCCATGAAGTAACCCTAAACCTAATGGCTCAGCGAAAAGCAGCCGATTTTTGATTTTCTTACCAACTCAAAGTGCCGGGAGTGCTCGATGAGCGGTGGTCAGATTGGAATGGAGAAATAACGATCGCCGTCTCTATTCCCTGGGCTTACCGTTGATTTCCGTAATTTGTTTAGAGCGTGGCTCAGATGAATAATGATTCACAAGAATGAATGGAAGCTTATAAACTATCATCCTCATTCCCATCGGAAAGTCTTGGCTGAAATTAACACCCCTACCACTAGCAGACTTACCAGGACGATGACCTCGGTAATATGCTGATTCCAGGCATCGCCGGTCCATAGGCCACGCAATAAGGTGACGACATGGGTCAGCGGCAGGAAATTTGAGAACTTGCGAACCCCATCGGGTAACAACTCGAGCGGCATGCCCGCACCGGAGAGGAAGAGCATCGGATAAAAAATCACCATCCCAACTACCTGGGCAGTGCGAGCAGTCGGCATCACGGAGGCCAGCACGAAGCCTAGAGAAAAGAAACTCAGGCTGCCTAGGACGAAGGCCAGAGCCACACTCAGTGGATTCCCGTCAAAGCGCAGATCATAGACCAATTTCCCAGCTAGGATCAACATAAGCATTCCCCCCGCAGTCATCATGAAGATGACCACTACCTGAGCGATTAAAATAATCTGTGGCCGTAGGGGAGTGGCGCGTAAGCGACGCAAGATGCCTTTTTCGCGATACGCTGACATTGTGATTGTGAGGCCCATAATGCCGGTAGTACCAATAATCATTGCGGTATAAGCTGGAACGGAAACATCCACAGTGCCATAGCCGTTGAAATATGGTGAGGGGTCGTTGCCATAAATCGTACCGAACAAGAAGAGCATCATCAGGGGAAAAACCAGGGTGAAGAAGGCCCCAATTGGCTCACGCAGGAACAACTTGATTTCGATCCAGGTATATTTTGTTAAAGCACGCATTTCTATATTTCCTTTATTCACGCATCTGCCGCCCAGTCAGGGTCAAGAATACATCTTCAAGATCAGGTTGTTCGGTACGCAGATCCTTGAAGCGAATCCCCTCAGCAGTCAGAGCATTGACAACATCGGAGACGAGTGGGGCGTAATTGTTCGATCCGTTAGCATTTCCATAAACAATGATCCTATCTCCTAGATTCTCTACACGAGTAACCTGGGGAAGGCTTATCAATCCTTCGGGCGACCAACCTCCGTTAACTAAAAAAATGACCCGTTCACTGAACTCCAGGTTAGTAATCAAGTTGGTGGGGGTGTCGAGGGCCACGATCTGGCCATGGTCCAGGATGGCAACC
>JASFVL010000340.1:0-4791 GCA_050049875.1 Anaerolineales bacterium | reverse complement strand
CGTTGCAGTTTCCGCTGGCGATGATTAGGTCTGGATGGGCAAACTGCGCGCGCCGGCAGAATTCCTCCACCAGCGCGGTCTTACCGCGCCCCGGTCCGCCGGTGACGAAGACTGCCTGTCCATCCCCCGCCAAGGCTTTCTCAAGATACCCGTCCAACTGCAGCAGCTCACGCCCGCGAGCGACGAAGACGGCTCGCTCGAACTCCCGCTCTTCCACAGCTTCTTCGAGAAAGGCTGGCACCTGAACTTCAACACTTGGTGGGTAAACAACCCTCTCCAGAGCCAGGGCTTGCTGGTACGCCTCTAGTAGTTCACTTGCACTATGAAAGCGCTCTTCGGGGTCCTTGGCCGTCGCCCGCCAGATCACCTGGTCCAGGGCATCCGGCAGTTCCGGGCGGGCGGCGTGCACCGATGGCAGAGTTTCGTGAAGGTGCTTCTGCAGCATCTGGATCGTGGTCAGCCCCGGGAAGGGGTGTGTGCCGGTCAGCATCTCGTAGAGCAGCACCCCCAGCCCGTAGATATCCGTTTGTGAGGTGACCGGCTCACCTTTAGCCTGTTCGGGAGATAGGTAATCCACCGACCCGATGATCTCGCCGGTGCGCGTTAACTTCTCCCCGCCAATGTCCTTGGCGATGCCGAAGTCCGTCAGATAGGCGTTGTCGCTTTCATCCAGCAGGATGTTCTCTGGCTTCAGGTCGCGGTGCACCACGCCATGTTTGTGGGCTTCATCCAGGGCTTCGGCGATATGTCCCAATAGCCGCCCTACTGCTTCGGTCTTCATAGGTCCATCCGCAAGCACATCCCGCAGGCTTTTTCCTGGCAGCCAGCGCATCACCAGGTAAGCGCCGGTTTCATCGCGCCAGCAATCGTACAGCGGCACGATGTGGGGGTGCTCGAGTTTGGCGATGGTATGGACTTCGGCTTCGAAACGGCGCACGAACTCGGGGTGGCTTGCGTACTCGGGCAAGATGACTTTTATGGCCACTTCGCGGTCCGCCGCGGCCTGGTAGGCGCGGTAAACGACACCGAACCCGCCGGCCCCGATACGTTCATGCAGCATATAGCCCCGAATTTCCTGCCCACCCAAATCGTTCATTTCGTCCATCCTAAGACTTCTCTCCTCCTGCATACTCCTCCAGCAGTTCCTGAACCACCGCATCCAGATCCAGCGACAACCCGCGCTGGTAGGCAGCCTCATAGACTTCCGGCTCTAGTTCCGCTTCCAGTTCTTCCAGCAGTTCGGCGGCATAGACTTTAAACTCATAAGGCGTAACCGGGTTCTCGTGAAGGAGAGCTGTGAAGGCGGCTGCCTGTTCATTTCGACCTGCCGCTTGGTGAATTTGCGCAAAACCAAAGATACCCCACGGGTAGTAGTAACGCCTCTCAGCCTTGAAGGCTCCGGATAGTCCCCGGACCAGGCTTTGTTGAGCTGCATTCACCTGACCAAGTTTGATCTGAGACAAACCCAACCAAAACCATGCGATAATCTTGAGCACACCGGTGCCTTTATTCAAATATGTTTCAAATCGCTGGCTAGCCTGGTCGTAATCGCCGCGCCGGTAGGCCAGCTTACCATATACCCAATCTAATTGTGGATCTTCTTCGATTTTGGGAAAAACGGGGAAACAGTCTTTAAGCAAATCCAGCGCCTGGAGATGGCGCCCTTCCAACGAGGCCAGCTCGGCTAAACCGACCATACTATATGCTCTTTCGACTGAAAGACCATATGCAGTATTGATTTCAATGGATTTCTCGTACCATGTTTTTGCCTCTTTATAATCACCATGGATGGCTTTTAATACGGCGATAATATCAAGACATGTAGGCCATAGTTCTTCCTGCTGAGTGATTGAAAATGATTTCTGGCAAAGAGCCATGGCTTGAGGGTAATCCCCTTGTAATAACAATAAAAACCCTAGTTGACCCGTCACAACGGATTCCCACCATTTATTGTCCATCTGTTGTGTTATTGATAAGTTCTCCCGTAAGAGGACACCCACCTGACTGCATTTTGCGTCCATCAGCGCCAATGTCCATGCTTTGTTCCAAGCAGTACTCCCAACCCCACCTAAACGTTCCAATTTCTTATAAAGATTGGAACTTTCTTCGTTTAATTCCAGCGCCTCCTCCAACCGTTTTCCCATGGTTCTCAAACAAAAAGCGGCAGTATATTTAGCATCTGCCAACCCGAGTTCGTCACCAGTTTCCTCCGCCAGGGCAATACTCTCTTCCGATAGGATGAGAGCTTCTTCCAAATCACCGCGATGCTGGTGAACCATCATGGCAAAACAGCACAGTAAACGCCCGTAAAGTTGGCGAACTTCGATGGATTCGCTCTCGCTGTCCAAGACGGCAAGCGCATCTTCATAGAGTTTTATCCCTGGTTCAAAGCGGTACTGTCGCAAATAGAAGAACCCATTAAGAGGATTAACCAACTTTATCAACAGGTCAATATGGTCTCGCTCAAGCGCCCAATACCAGGCGATGCGCACGTTGTCAAAATCAGGATCGATTTGATCGCCGATTTCTTTCTGGCTGTAACCAGCTTCTTGGTTCCGTTCCGCCACGAAAGTGGCAAAATACTCCCCATGGGCATCACGCACAGCCTCCCCTTCACCGGAAACACGCAGTTTCTCCTGGGCGTACTGGCGTAATAATTCGTGGATCTCAAATCGCCCAGTGGCTTTGCTGCGGCGGATCAAGGACTTGTTGGCCAGGTCCATCAGCGTGCGCAAACCAGCCCCGGTGATCGATTGCGCCGCCTCACGGGTGAAGCCGCCTCTAAAGATACTCAATTTCATGAAGACCCGCTGCTCGGCCGCACTCATCAGTTCCCATGAATGGTCGAAGACAGCGCGCATGCTGTGGTGGCGCTCTTCCACCTCCCCGCCGGCCGCTTCCAAGATATCGAGACCCTGTTCGATCTCATCGGCGATCTCCCCCGGTGTGAGCAGCGCTAACCAACTGGCCGCCAGCACGATGCCCAACGGCATGCCCTCCACCAACCGGCAAATCCTGGCGACCTCATCCAGATGATCCGGGGTCAGTTCATATCCAGGACGGGCGCGCCGCCCACTGTTGATGAACAACTTCACCGAAGCGTACTCAAGGGCGTCTTCCAGCGTGTCCCAATCCGGAAAGTCCATCCCCGACAGGTAGAAGAGGCACTCTCCAGGCTGGCTGAGACGCTGCCGGGAGGTGATCAGCACCACCACCTCAGGCGCTGCCCCCAATATCTCGTTCACCAACGGTGCGCCCTCCAAGAGGTGCTCGTAGTTGTCCATCACCAGGAGCATCTCTTTGTTGGCCAGGAAATTGAGCACTTGCTGCTTGGGGTCGTGCCCTTCGCTCCGCAACGGGTAGCCCGTGGCCTGTGCGATGGCGCTGACGATGGCTTCAGGGTTCGCTAACGGTGCTAGCTCGACAAAGTAGACTCCATCAGGGTAAGTCATCCACTCCGCTTGAGCCTCCTGCCCGTCCATCTCGATGGTCCGTGAGGCCAACTCCAGCGCCAGGCGTGTTTTACCCATCCCGCCCGGCGCCACGATGCTCAAGAAGCGGTTGTCTGGTATCGAGAGCAGCCTGGCCAGTTCGGTCAGCTCGCGCTCGCGACCCACAAAAGCCGTAGTTTGCAGGGGCAGGTTGTGTTTCGGGCGCTGCCAGCCCTCCGGTCTGGGGGTCTCGAAGCGTGAGGCTGGTCGGTCGCGCCTGCGCCCGTGCAGGACGTCCTCCAGCTCAGCGCCCACATAACGCACGCTGGGGATGCGCGCCAGCGGGTCCTTCTCCAGCATGCGGTAGAGCAAGTCGATCAACGGGATGGGACAGTCCGGGAGCAGTTGCTCCAAATCAGGCACCGGCTGGTTCAAGATCGCCGTCAGCAGGGCTGCCATATGATCGCCTTGAAAAGGCCGCTCTCCCACCAGCATCTCATACAGCAGCACCCCAAACGCCCAGATGTCCGCGCGGGTATCCACCCCCTCCCCGCTCAGCGCTTCCGGGGAGAGATAATCCATCGTGCCCATGATCGCCTCCGGAACGGTAAGGCTCTCCTTGACCGCCATGTGGGCGAGGCCGAAATCGGTCAGGCGCGGGGTGCCGTCCTCCGCCAGCAGCACGTTAGCCGGTTTCAGGTCCCTGTGGATGATCTCCAGGCGGTGAGCGCGGGTCAGCGCATCGCAGATATCGATGGCGATAGGCAGCACTTTTTCATAGGGCAGACCCTCTGGCTTCATCAGCCTTCGCAGGTCACCCCCCGGCACGTATTCCATGATCAGGTAGTGGCTGCCGTCTTCCTCCACGGCAGCCAGCATCTTGACGATGTTGGGATGGTTGAGCTCCCGCAGGGCTTCCCCCTCGCGCTTGAAGCGTTCGATCTGCTCGTCGTCGGTAAGTTCGGGCTTGAGCTGCTTGATCGCCACCGTCTGGTTGGTCTGCGTATCCAGCCCCTTATAGACAGTCCCCATCCCCCCCGAACCGAGTTCCTCACCAAGCTCATATTGGCCGGCGATCACCTGCGTGGTCATGGCTGATTACCCTCTACGAACTTATCCTACATTTGCGGTCTTTCCATCAAACTCTAGCGAAATAGCGGTCGCGCATCCGTCTGGAACCCAGACCCGAAACCGCCCAGCCTCTCGGTGTAGGGGAAGATGATGTTGTCCCGGGCCAGGTCGTGAACCTGATTATAGAACAGTGGGATGTAAGGCCGCAGGTCGGCAAGCATCTCCTGCATTTGGTAAACAAGCTCTTGGGCCCGATCCAGATCAGTAGTGGTCATGAACTCGTCCACCA
>JASFVL010000339.1:0-4804 GCA_050049875.1 Anaerolineales bacterium | reverse complement strand
TTTTTGTGCAGCAGCGCGACCCGGAAACCGGCGCCAAGGGGGACGCAGACCTGCGGCACCGCCACGCCGTGCGCCTGACCCACGTGCAGGTCAGCGAAGACCCCCTCGGCGGGCGCATTGTGGTTGAGGGGCAGGATGACTTACCCCGCCCGGTGACCCAGATCGAATGGGCCCAGGCCGATGCCCTGCCGTTCCCCTTTTGCGTCTCCAGCTCGGTGGAGAGCGGTGGGGAGCAGACCTACACGGAGGATATCAGCCTCGCTCTTGGCAATATCGTTCTCGTCGACCACGGGCGGACCTTGTCTGAGCCGGAGGATTTGGGAACGGTTCCTGAATCAAAGTTGGTTTACGCCCCTAATCTCTCCGCTGGCCAGGACCGCTGCCAACCTCAAGAAAGCCAACCCATCCCGCCGCGCTACCGCCCCCAACTGGTGGAAAAACCACTCACCCGGGCCGTGTCTTACAAACTGAAGGGATTCTTCGACCTTGTTTTCGAGGTCCAGCACCAGCAGGACTTAGATGCCAAAATCCTGCCGGAGAAATTGCGCCAGCGCTTTGTGGACCGCGGCGTTCGCTTTGACGCCCAAGCGTTATCCATCCAGGGCATCCAAGACGAGTGGTCGCTCAGCGACGGTAACAGCGCTTACCTCGTGCGCAAGGAGGACCAGCGACTCAGGGTGTACCAGTTGCCGCCCGCGGCGAGCGCGATCGAGAAGTGGGGTCCCCAAGACGCCAAAGCGGCGGTCCTGCTTTACAGCCCCAGCCAGGGTTCCCCAGACGCCCAAGAATGGAAACCGATGCGTCACTTGCTGGGAAGCCGCGCCAGCGCGCGCCAATTTGTGGTGGAGGTGGAGGCGGACGCCGTTGCCTACCTGCGCTTCGGCGACGATACCTTTGGCCGCCGCCCCGAGGCTGGCACTTCATTTGAAGCCGTTTACCGAGTGGGCAACGGGGTGTGCGGCAATGTGGGCGTCGAGTCCATCCATCATATTGCCAGCGTTGAAAAAGGGGCCATCGAGCGCGTATGGAACCCGCTGCCTGCGCAGGGAGGGGCAGAGCCGGAGGGTATGGAGAGCGTGCGCCAGATGGCGCCCTACGCCTTCCGCCGCCAAGAGCGCGCCGTCACGCCCCAGGATTACGCCGAGGTGGCCGCGCGCCACGCTCAGGTGCAGCGGGCCGCCGCCACCGTGCGCTGGACGGGGAGCTGGTACACCCATTATTTGACCGTGGATCGTCTGGGAGGCCGCCCGGTGGATGAGCCTTTCAAGCGCGAGCTGCGCCGCTTCTTAGAACGCTACCGTATGGCGGGGCACGACCTGGAGATTGAGGGCCCCCACTACGTTCCCTTGGAAATCGAGATGGAAGTTTGCGTCATGCCGGAATACTTCCGCTCGGACGTGGCAGAAGCGCTGCTGCGTATTTTCAGCGCCCGTATCCTGCCCAGCGGGGAGCGCGGGGTGTTCCACCCCGACAATTTCACTTTCGGCCAGGCAGTTTATCTCAGCCAGCTTTACGCCGCCGCCGAAGGGGTCACGGGCGCGGCCTCTTACGAGGTGACGGTTTTCCAGCGCCTCGGCCAGCCCAGTCGTAAAGCTCTCGATGAGGGCAAGCTCGTTTTGGGACGCTTGGAAGTCGCTCGGCTGGAGAACGATCCCAATTTCCCTGAACACGGTGTGTTTCGTCTTAAACTGGAAGGAGGCCTATGAGTTCTTCGTTAGACCCAACTTTGAAGGACCTGGACGATTGCGGGTGCTGTGAGGGTTTGGAGGCCCGCACGCCGGTTGAAATTAACAACCGACCGGGGTTGCGCGCCGTCGCTTACCGTTTGGGTACACACAGCCGCTTTAAAGAGAGCATGTTGGCTGCGCTATCGGCCACTCAAAAGCGGCCCGCTCTGGCCAAGCTACTCACCCGGGAGGACGATGATCTGAGCATCGCCCTGATCGATGCTTGGGCCACAGTTGCTGAGGTGCTTGCCTTCTACCAGGAGCGCATCGCCAATGAGTCTTACCTGCGCACCGCTACCGAACGGCGTTCCATCGCGTATCTGGCAGAATTGATCGGTTATCATCTCAAACCTGGCGTGGCTGCTACAACTTACCTGTCATTCACCGTCGACGAGGGCGCCGATTCCGCCCAGGTCGACAAGGGCACCCGCGTGCAGAGCCTGCCCACCGACGGGGGCATGCCGCAGACCTTTGAGACGGTTGAATCCATCGTTGCCCGTGCGGACTGGAACAAAATCAAACCGCGCCTGACGCAGCCGCAGAAACTCTCCAAGGATATGGACAGCTTGACCGTCAAAGGTGTGGACACCAACATCCAGGTTGGGGACAGCCTTCTGATCGTCTACGAAGGCGGGAAGACCCCGGTGGTGAAAAAGGTGCTCGCCGTGCACGCCGATGCTAAGGCAGGAACCACGCGTGTTGACTTCGTTCAAAGCGAACAGGTCAAGCCGCAGACTTACCAAAAAAAGGTCTACCAAAAGGGCACCTATATCACGGACAAGGTCTCGCTCACGGAGAAAGTGGTCACCCAGTATATGATCGGCAAGAGCTGGATCGCAGCGGACTTGTTCGCCTTGGCGAACTACCAAAACTGGTCCTACAAGGAATTGACTGCCAGCATCGATAAGGTTGTAAAAAGCCCAACCCCGCCGACCAAAACGGAGGTCCATGTTTTCCGCAAACGGGCGGCGGTCTTCGGTCACAACGCGCCTCAATTTATCTATGTGAAAGAATCGCTGCCCAAGGGGACGAAGAGTTGGGAGAACCGCAAACTGTCCCAGGATGTGAAAGGCAGTAAGTATTACCTCTACCTCGACAGCACCTACCCGGAGATCAGCGTGGGCAGTTGGGTGGCGTTGAGCAGCCCCAGTGCTGGGCCGACCACTTACAAGGTCAAAAAGGTCGAAGAGGTCAGCCGGGCCGATTTCACCTTGAGCGCTAGGGTGACGCGCCTGACGCTGGATCACAACACGAATTTCAGCACCCTCAAGATGCGCGCTACTGCCGTCTTGGCCCAGAGCGAGGCCCTGGAGCTGGTGGAGGTCCCCATCCCCGATGACGTTCAAGGGGAGACGATCCAACTCGCCAGCAG
Source organism: Anaerolineales bacterium (assembly GCA_050049875.1). Lineage (GTDB taxonomy): Bacteria > Chloroflexota > Anaerolineae > Anaerolineales > UBA11858 > JASFVL01. The sequence goes on along the minus strand of JASFVL010000339.1, from coordinate 1,705 downwards.
TGAGGGCCTGGAGGGCCTCAAGGCCGGGCAGAAGGTGATTGTCAGCGGAACTCCGCGCAGCAATCCGGGTGTAACAAAGAGGGAGGTCGTCACCATTGACGAGGTGCGCGTTGAGGACGGTCACATTGTGCTGGAATTCAAACGCAGCCTGGCTTACAAATACCTGCGCAAATCGGTCACGCTATTCGGCAACGTGGCGAAGGCCACCCACGGGGAAACCCACCAGGAGGTGCTGGGCAGCGGCGACGGGCGCAAGACCCGCCAACGCTTCAGCCTCAAGAACAAGCCGCTCACCTACGTCAGCGCCAGCACGTCAAGCGGGTCCCAGTCTACCTTGGAGGTGCGCGTCGACGACCTGCTATGGAAAGAGGCCCCGGACCTGGCCCGGCTGAAGTCCAACGACCGGGAGTATATCGTGCGCATCAACGACGAGGGCGGAACAAAGGTCATCTTCGGTGATGGCGAACACGGCGCTCGTCCGCCCAGCGGCACGGAGAACATCACCGCCAAATACCGCAGCGGCAGCGGGTTGAAGGGCAACCTGGACGCGGAAACGCTCACCTTGCTGGCCAAGCGCCCTGCTGGTGTGCGGGAGGTGACCAACCCCGTCCCCGCTGCAGGGGGCGCTGAGGCTGAGTCGGGCGCCAATGCTCGCCGCAATGCGCCTTTGAGTGTGCTCACCCTGGACCGCATCGTCTCCCTGCAGGATTACGAGGATTTCGCCCGCGCCTTTGTCGGCATCGCCAAGGCCCGGGCCACCCGCGCCTGGCAGGGTCAGACTCAGGCAGTTCACCTCACGGTGGCTGGTCCCAAGGGGGTTGCCATCCCTGAGGGCGGTACCACCCACCAGGACTTGCTCGAGGCGATGGGCAAAGCTGGCGACCCCAACACGCCCTTACAGGTGGATTCGTTCTCCGCGGTCCGCTTCCAGATCGAGGCCAAGGTTAAGGTGCATTCTGACCACCTGCGCAAGAAGGTCCTGGCCGACATTGAGAGCAAGCTGCGCTCCCATTTCTCTTTCGAAGCCCGCCGATTTGGCCAGCCGGTGGCGATCAACGAGATGATGGCTGTGATTCAAAACGTACCCGGGGTGGTGGCTGTGGACGTGGATGCCCTTTTCCGCACTGGGGAGAGCAGGGCGTGGAACGCCCTGCTTCCCGCCGCTCTACCCCGTCCAGGGGTGGAATTAAAAACCCTCAAGCCGGCTGAACTTTTAACGCTGGATCCCCGACCGATTACCTGGGGAGTGATGAAATGAGCTTTGATTTAGAGAGCATCTACGCACTGCTACCTGCCGTCCATCGAGTCCGCGACGCGGAACTGGGCGAACCACTGAAGGCGCTGCTGGGCGTGATCGCCGAGCAGGTCGCGGCCCTGGAGGAGAACCTGGATCAGCTGTACGATGACCAGTTCATTGAGACCTGCGCTGATTGGGTGGTGCCCTACATTGGGGATGCTTTGGGGGTGCGCGCCATCAGCCCGGGGAATGGCACCTCGACCTATGACCTGCGGGCGTACGTTGCCAACACAATCGCCTATCGCCGCCGTAAGGGCACCGCGGCTGTGCTGGAGGAGTTGGCCCGGGATGTTACCGGCTGGACGGCGCGTGCTGTCGAGTTCTTCCAGCTGCTGGCGACCACCCAATACCTGGACCACCTGCGCCTTGACAACACCACCATCAACCTGGGGGATGTAGAAGGGCTCC
>JASFVL010000338.1:0-4816 GCA_050049875.1 Anaerolineales bacterium | reverse complement strand
TTCAACGGCGGAGCGATGGAGATCGCATCCATGCAGTCCTCTTGGGCGATCGGGTTCCTGCTAGGCGGTTTGTTACTGAGCACCTGGGGCGGCTTCCGCAGCAAGATCACCACCGCTATTCTGGCGATGTTCGGCTCAGGGATTGGCATGCTGTTGGTGGGCGTAGCCCCGGGGACAGCCTTTACCCTGGCTGTAGGCGGCATCCTTTTCGCAGGGCTGATGAATGTCATGATGAACGGTCCAGCCTTCGCGCTGCTTCAAACCCTCGTTGATGCTGACATGCAGGGACGAGTCATGTCCCTGGTCGTCAGCCTAGCGAACGCTATGACCCCATTGGGTTTGGCGCTGGCTGGCCCACTCGCAGAGACAACCGGGGTGCGAACCTGGTTCGTCGTGACCAGCCTAGTATTTGCACTTTCCGGAATCTACGCCCTGCTCAATGCTGATGTACGCGGGATCGAAAAGGGGCACAGATTGATCGCTCTCAATCAAGATGCCTTTCCTGCACAATCCGCTAAAACATCGTGAGCAGAAGCAATATGGAAAACCTTTATAACCACATTCGAAAAATAAACACAAAGCAAGGAGAGAGCATCATGAATACAGTTGAACAGCACACCACAAACCTTGACATGTCGAAATTTGAGAACAGCTCAATCTTCCTCTGGTTGGTGCAGAGCTTCAGGAAAATTCAGGGGAAGCCTTTACTGCAAGAAGAAGTTCTCGACAAAGTGGTGAAACAGTTAAAAACGGATGAGAATTTGCTTGGCATCCTTCTCTTCGGCAGCTTAGCATCGAGAACACACACCTGGAAATCAGATATCGATCTCATTTTCATTTACCAAAACCATGAGCCTACCTCAGGTCTGGTAAACAAATTTGTGGATGGGATCGCAGTACAGTATTTTTTTATCACTCTGGATGTACTGGTCGAAAATCAGGAAACTGTGCCCTACTTACTGCACATGTTTTGCGATGCAGAAATCCTGTATGACCGGGATGGATCAGTCGCAGCGGTTATCGATCAGCTCAAGCAGTACTACGCCGCACATTCAGAGGTGGTAGCAGATTGGATCAAGATTAAGGAACTTCATCAAGTTGAGAAGAAAGGTCCTGCTTGTGGACAGACCACGATCATCCAGAGGTGGGATGAACTTGAGGATAAATATTCGGGCGGCGTCCGCAAGCGCACCTTCTTCAGAATGTAAACGACCCGTTGTCCCTTATCAGGGATGAGAGAGACACATCATAAAGGAAATCGAAAAATGGCTAGAGCAGTGAAAAATCAACAAATACAAACTTCCAAATTGTCTTTGAGCAGAAGAAGGAGAATTAACATGAACGCAACGGAAAAAAACAAATCATCTCTAAAGAAAATCGTGCGCCGCGCCTTGATCGCTTTAGCAATATTGGTGCTAGTCTTGATCGTGATCGCGGCTGGGGTTTTCGTTTGGGCATATACCTCTACAGATACATCTCTGGTCGCCAGAGGGATCATGTGGGGCGATTCGGATGCTGGTGATCTCTACCGCTTCCCCACCCGTCAGGTGCGTGGCGGCATGAATCCGGTTGTGTTTGAACCAGTGTCAGAGGACCTCTTATCTCAGCTTCCTGTCTCCGATGAGGCGATCCAGGCGGTCAATATGCCGTTTGAAACCTACCTGGAGAAAACCAATACCACCGCATTCATAGCACTGCATGGAGATCAATTGCTCTACGAAGGCTACTTCAATGGTTCCAGCCGGGAAACCATCCAGGGCTCATTTTCAGCGGCTAAATCTTTCGCCTCAACGCTGGTAGGGCTCGCGATTGAGGAAGGCTTTATCCGCAACCTGGATGACCCGATTACAGACTATCTGCCTGAGCTGCTCGACCGGGATGCGCGCTTCAAGGAGATCACTATCCGTCACCTGATCATGATGACTTCCGGACTGCGCTGGGAAAGAAGCGATTCCAATCCCTTCAGCGATGACTTCATCACTTATTACTCACCGGACCTGCGGGAAACTGCCCTGGAGAGCGAGATCGTAGAAGCACCCGGACAAAGGTTCCTCTACAACGACTACAACCCGTTGTTGGTCGGCATGATCCTCGAGCGTGCGACTGGCATGAGCGTTTCTGAATACATGGAAACCCGCCTGTGGGGGCCAATGGGCGCAGAGGGCGATGGGTCGTGGAGTTTGGACAGCGAGCGATCGAGGTTTGAAAAGATGTTCGTGGGAGTCAACGGCCGCGCCATCGACCTGGTGAAGCTGGGCTGGCTGTTCCTGAACGACGGTAAAAATGGCGATACGCAAGTTGTACCCGCATCCTGGGTGGAGCAGACAACACGCGCCTCCGACGCGATCTTCACCGATAGGGGAGATTCTGCCAATTACTACCAAAACTACTGGTGGTTGGATGTTGAGAACGAAGCCTATTACGCTGAAGGGGATAAATGCCAGTTCATCTATGTCTACCCCAAAGCCGGTCTGGTATTAGCCCGTTTTGGGACGGACTGCGGCGGATATGCGTTTGGGATCCATTGGATGAGAATCATCGCCCAGTATCTTGAGACACAAGGTGCCCAATAAAGGATCAAATAATGTACAAATCCAAAATTTTTCAGAAGATGCCTAGCGGTTCAAAAATCGCTGCAAACCGAACAGACCAAAACAGAAAAAGGCCTAATACACGAAGTGAATTGAGGAACATCATGAAAACCAAATCTATACTCCTCATTTTAGCGGCAGCCATCCTGATGGCAAGCTGCTCAATGAATGACCAGAACGCCAAGAACAACAATCTATCCGTTGTCGGATCCGGAAATATGGTGTCGCAGACACGCTCGCTTTCAGGCTTTGACAGCCTTGAAGCAGGCTTACACTTTGACCTCACGATCCACCAAGGCGAGGACTTCAAGGTAGTGCTCTTCTCGGATGACAACTTTATCGACTACATCCAGGTGGAGAAACTGGGGACGACCTTAAGCTTCGGACTGAAAGACGGTTACGCCTACAACATCTCCAATGTGACCTTGCGGGCGGAGGTGACCATGCCCGATCTGGCAGGGCTTGAACTCAATGGGTCCAGCCAAGCGACCCTCGACGGATTTAAATCCACGGGAGACCTGCAGGTTGAATTAACCGGGTCCAGTTTACTGGACGGCAGCATGGAGGCAGATAAGTCCAGCTTTGTTCTTTCTAGCAGCACCTACCTGAAACTGGGAGGGTCAGCGGAGAGCTTGTGGGTCGATGCTTGCGGGAACAGCGTTGTCGACCTAAGCGGGTACCGGGCAGAAGAGGCTGCTCTCGATGTAAGCTGCGCCAGCGAGACTGTAGTCAACGTGGCCGGAAAACTTGACGTGGAAGCCTCACAAAATTCACGGGTCTTTTACATCGAAGATCCAGGATATGGTGAGATCAACGTCTACCAGCACGCATTCGTCGGTCTTAAACAGTAAAGGTTAATCGATTAATCAGTTCCCAGGAGAAACGAGATGTCTGAAAGAAGGGAAAACGGGTCCAGGATTACGAACCTTAGATCCGCTTTCCCTTACTTACTTGACCAATCTATCCGGACAAGCTGTAGACAGCCTATCAACGAGGTATGAGGTACGAAATGTCAAAAACACACAAAATCAAACCGCTTCCTATGGGAAAGACTTTTCTCTATTTCATCATCCCAGCCGTTATCTTGTACATAACCCATTATTATTTAATCCCGGGTTATGTTGAGCGCAGCGGAAGGCCCTACTTTGTGGGGTACCTGATTGGTTACGTCGCAACGATGGGGATGTTCTTTACCGCCGCCTTGGTTGCCTTTCGCCAGGATGGACATCCCCTCACTTGGGAAGGTATCAAGGAACGCTTTCGCCTCAGGAAGATGCGCCGGGCTGACTGGCTTTGGTCTGCGGCGATTCTCATCTTAGTGCTTGTCAGCTATTTCGGCTTGAGCTTTACAGGTGAATGGGTGAAGTCAGTGCCCTTCTTGGCGCCCCGGGAGTCTTGGCCGCCAGAGTTCGGTCCAGGGGGTACGGAAAACCTGTCACCAGGAGATTTTATGGAACTGCCGCTCAAGGGGCAGTGGTGGGTCATCGGGATGTATTTTCTCGGTTGGTTCTTCAGCATCCTGTCAGCCACCAGATCAGACTTGGAGAAGGGCGCATCAGAGATAGTGCAAAGGGTATGCTCGTCAAACTCGAGGATGAACTTCACTCCGACGCCTATGCAGCGGCCCTGGAATGTGGTCGGGAATTGGAGATGGATGAGGTGATAATTGAATTGGTTGGTCCGAACAGTTGATATCAGTGCAAAGCAGAGCTTTCCAATTTCATTAATTAGCGGTTACGCTTGTGACCCCTAACCGGACGCAACTCGAACCGCTTTCCCCATGAGTTTGAAGAAAAATCTTAATTGGGCTGGCGTTAAATAGTTCATAATTCATGCCTATATCAATTCGAAATGAACATCAACATAATTTGAAAAATGCTAACATTGAGATAACTGTCAATGCTAGATTTGAGCGGATACTCTCTTCTAGAGCCAGCCAGTGCTACGGTCGTCGCTCCTAACGCAAAGACTGCCGATCTTCTGGCAACTGTGACTATAATTATGCGGGATAAATATGGGATCAAGCCCATTGAAAGCTTGTCAGGTCACAAGGCTTTCCCAGAAAAAAAATCATACCCTGGCTATAAATTCCAGAAATAACTCCCTTCCTGAAGACGGATTTTCGATAATATAATTCCTTTGTGAAATTACTAAGGAGCGAGTATGAACATAAAAAAATTTATAAAATATACGTTAATTGGATTTATAGCAATAATCATTATTGG
>JASFVL010000337.1:0-4839 GCA_050049875.1 Anaerolineales bacterium | reverse complement strand
GAGGTCACGGATGAATACCGGGAGGGTTATTGGGTCGAGCGTGGCTGGGACGAGGTCGCCCAGGTAAAAACCACCTCCGTGATCGACACTGTGGCTGTAGATTCTGTTTACGAGAGCGGCGATCAGCGCTTCGTCCCTATTGGCGGTATCGCCTTCTCCGGCGATCGTGGCATCTCCAAAGTCGAAGTACGGGTGAATGGCGGTCCATGGCAGACCGCTCAACTGCGCACTCCCCTCTCAGAGACCACCTGGGTGATATGGCGCTACGATTGGCCTTTCCAAGAAGGCTCCCACACTTTCGAAGTGCGCTGCGCCGAAGGGGACGGCACCCCGCAGATCGAAGAGAGCACAAAAGCGCGTCCAGATGGCTCGACCGGCATCCACAGCCGGGAAGCGGACCTGTAGGGCTTAGTGAACGTTAAACCATAAATAGCAAATCATTGGTCTGTAGGTCAGTTATCAGCATAAACTAAATATGCCGATGGGCAATCAATCACACAGGAACGCTTCCTTGAATGTATCAACTCTGTGCGATTGGGAGGCTGATTTTAATTTATGGATATGTAAAATGGTGGTGTTCCCAACCTAACAAAAATGATGGTTCTGGGGGATAATATCTCCGGTAATATGGGGGATAGAACACCAAAAGGAATGACGCGTGTCGAACCCTACATTCAAATTTATCATCCCCAACTTGAGTTTTGGGAAAGTATCCACCGACAAACGTGGAATGAATCGCATGAAATGGTGGCTGCTGATGGGGTGTATTCTCGTGCTTTCGATCCCTGCCTGCAGGCCGAAACCTGCCCCACCCACCCCTACAGCGATACCAGCGCCGACCCAAGCTCCGACATTGCCACCGGAGCCCACTCCCACCCCTATCGAGTCAGTCACACTGGTTAAAAGCTCGCAGTCCTTTTTACCCACTTTCACATATCAAATCGGGCTTGGAGATCTGGACTCCGATGGTGACCTCGACGCGGTTTTTTCAAACATGCGGAACAACCCATCCGTTGTTTTGTTGAACGAGGGGAACGGTCAATTTGTTGAAAGCGGTCAATTGTTGACGGATCAAGCTCACGGCATTGCACTGGGTGACCTGGATAGGGATGGGGATCTCGACCTCTTTATCACCTGCGCCAACCTTGGTTCCGGGGACGGATCCAACGCCAAACCGAGTTTGGTCTATTTCAACAATGGCAGAGGCGCTTTTCAGGAATCAAGTCAGGACCTCGGGGATACGGAACTGAGCGGTAATGATGTCAACTTAATTGACGTTGACGGTGACGGCGACCTGGATGCCCATGTCGTCTATATCCCAGATCCGGATAAGGTTTATTTAAACGATGGGGCCGGGTTTTTCGGCGAAAGTGGAATTGGTGTTCCGGATAACGTCACTTGGGGGGACTTGAATGGGGATGGCGCTATCGACCTATTCGTAAAAGAAATCGATCACGGTTACAAGACCATGCTCAATGATGGCTCTGGGTTTTTTATCGATTACTGGCAGATGGCCGACAGCAGCGTCAAGATGGGGGATGTTTCATTAGCGGACTTCGATGGCGATGGTGACCTGGACGCCTTAGTCGCCAACGGGCTTCGCTCCGGGGACCAACCCACAACCTTCCTGCTCAATGATGGTACAGGGAGTTTCACTTTAAGCGGCCAAAAGTTAAACACCACCAATGGGGCATCACTGGCAGCCGGGGATCTGAACAGGGATGGCCATTTGGACGTCTTTATCTCCAATTCCCAACGCCCTAACGAGATCTGGGTTAGCTATGGAGGTGGTAATTTCCTGGATACCGGTATAAAATTAGGTGGCTACGATCAAACAACCAAAGTATCTCTTGGCGACCTGGACAACGATGGTGACCTGGACATATTCATCGGCAGCCTTAGTGGTGGCGCAGAGATGTGGTATAACCAGAAGTATTAACAAGCCGCAATCGGTGACCAGAACCCTGATCGTCTCACAAAAGCGGGCAGGTTATCACATCGATATTGACAAGGCTTGTTAAAAAGGTTGGGGGCGTTACCCTTTTCAGGATAACGCCCCTAGGGCTAAACCTACAAGCGATATGTCTTTGGGATATTAATTAATCTTTGGGTTTGTCGTTTTTATCCTTTTTGTCCTTGGGTTTATCGGTTTTAACCGGTTTATTCGTGTCGTTGTTCGGTCCAACGTCGTCGGGTTTGCCGGGAGGACTGTCAGGTTTGTTGCCGGGGTCTTCAGGCTTACCAGCGTCTTCAGGCTTGCCGATCAAACCCAATTCCTGCCATACCTTACCCCATCCACCCATTTCTTCTTTCATATCCAACAGTTCTTCTGGTGAATAATCTTGAATATCAATGTCATCCAAGGTAATTTCGCTGGTTTCTAAAGCGTGCATGATCTCACCGAAACCGAAATTGCGATCGCAGAACCATTCCATGATCTGTTCTTCTGTCACATCATAGTCCTCGGCCAAACCTTCGGCGACCGGGTGGGGGTCAACGCCCACGCAGTAGACTTTATCTTCAACAGGGATCTCTTCACCCTCCTCCTCTAGCAAGCCTAACTCCTGCCAAATTTCTCCCCATCCCATGTTAGCCTCTCTCATGGCGAATAACAGTTCCACTTTCTCCACAAAATCGGTTTCACCAGTACCATCACCACCGGGCGGGAAGATTTCATCTACCTCAGCGCTGGTCCACAGTGCGTGCTCAATCTCCCCGAAGCCAAAATTGCCCTCGCAGAACCAACCCATGATCAAATCATACCTATCTTTCTCTTCAATACCACTTCCGTCAAATTGGTCTGCATATGAAATGGCCAGATCTTGCGCTTGGGGGTGTGGGTCAGCGCCGACACAGTAATCTGTATCAAGTTCCACAACATCTTCGTCAGGGACCTCATCCGGTTCCGCCTCAACGACCCCTTGCTCACCCTTGCCGATGTTGCTGGTGATTCTGGCTAATTGCTCTTCGTGAACTGAGAGGGTTTGGTCCAACAGATCACCTAAAGCAGCCTGTTGAGCGTCCTCAATCTGTCCAATGGTCTTGGCGACGTTGAGAATCATCTTATTGTAATGTTCCAAAGCGATCTTCACATTGGCTTGGTCCCCTTCCATGGATAACTGCTCGGCCTCCTGGAGACGCTCGGAGGCGAAATCCAGTTGAAGGTAGGCTGCCTCTTCAGGATCAGCCAAATTAAGCTGCATGGCTTCAATCGTCTGGTCGATGTTATAGAGAACATCGCCTGGTCTGGCGCCGTCGGAGGCGGAAACGATCCCGCTCCCCAGCAGGGAAACCAAAATCGCAATGATCAATGAATACGTCACAGCAGATCTCCTCCGCATATTGTGGATCACAATCTGCCATATATGACGAAGACGCTCCCTAAACGTTACAGTGTGCCTGTCGGTTAATTGAGCTAATAACCGAGCCCGGGCATTTTGCCGGAATTCTAATCGCATGGGAACCGGCGGGGCGCTTTTAAATCGGCTGGCGATCTGTAGAAAGGCAGCCAATTCTTGGCGATATTGAGGATATTTTGCCAGGCATTCTTCGAGCGTCATCTCTCCCCTATCGATGGCATCAAGACAATCAGCTAAAATTTGGGGAAGGGTATCGTCCATTTTATCGATGATCCTCTTTGAGAATTTTCCTAAGTTGCTTCAATGCCCGGTGCTGCAGCACTCGCACGTGACCTTCTGTGAGACCCATGATCTTAGCGGTCTCTGCATGGCTCAACTGGCTGATAAACCGACAGGCAATCACCTGTTGGGCGGAGGGTTTCAACCTCGAGATCGCCTGGGAAAGCCTCTGGTTCTCTTGATGTGATTGGATCACCCTTTCTGGAGCAGGAGCTGGGTCATCCACTGGGGTAATGCTGTCCAAATAGGTGTACGGTTTCCTGGTCCGGTAAAAATCGATAATCGTATTGTGTGCGATCCGATAAATCCAAGCTTGAAAATTCTGGACCGGGTTCTGCTGACCTTTTTGGGGTAAACTTTCCCAAGCTTTGAGAAAAACTGTTTCGGTCAAATCCTCCGTATCAACGTGCTCACCGACGCGATAGAAAACATAGCGGTAAATCTGCTCAAGATAGCGTTCGTATAAAACGCCAAAAGCCAATTTGTCCCCTGATGCTGCGCGTTCAACCAGCTCAACATCAGGAATATCAGCGCGATCGGTTTGATTCTCTTTGTTCATTAAGACGAATAATGGTTAAATTCGTTACACTTTTAATAATATGACTTACGCAGTTCAGGGGTAAGAGTGGGAATGGTTAGGTGGGCGTTGCCCACTTACCTCCCCATACCTCCCCAACTGCGTAACTTCCGTTAAGAATAGAACATATCGTATTATAATTCACAATACGATACTCACCCCAATAGCATCCCATGGGAATATTGTTAGGTTCTCGACCCATTGATCAGACAGGGTTGAATTTTACCCTAAGATAAGACTTTATAATACTGCGTATCCTACCGCATTATATGAGCTCTAATACCATCGATTTACAGGATTTCGCCAATCTGGCACAAGGTTTTGCAAATGCTCTAGACGCTGACGACTTCGAGTCTTCTAGTGAGTTTCTGGACGCCGATTGTCAATATCGAATCGGGGATGCCATCCATCGAGGCCGCGATGCGATAATACAAAGTTATCAAAAGGGGAGCGAGAAAGCCAAAGCGCTCTTCGAACAAGTCAAATACGACAGTGAAGTACTAGAAGTACGAGCTAACACAGCGACAATTTTATTTTTCGAACACTTGATGGCGAAAGGCAAACGGCAGGAATATCGTCTACAACAGCGATTAACCTATAACGATCAAGGTCGAATCATCAAAA
>JASFVL010000059.1:0-15357 GCA_050049875.1 Anaerolineales bacterium | reverse complement strand
CTGGGATATAAACTATCTTGTCAAGGTGCTTTCTACCTAAATGCGATTGCCCTGCGCACCCCCTGTTGTGAGTTGACGGTTCCCTGGTTTTAAGAATATACTTATACCGGATATCTTCATTAGTGATAAGCAAGGAGGTTTTTCATGGGATCTAAATTTATATGGTACGGGCACGGCACTTTTGGCCTAGAGACGGGCGGCTACAAGGTTTTGATTGACCCCTTTTTCACCGGCAATCCGGCTGCCAGCACGACCGCTGACGCAGTAGAAGCGGACTTCATTGTTGTCAGCCACGGGCACGGTGATCACATCTCCGATGCGGTGGATGTCGCCAAGCGGACCGGCGCGTTGGTCATTTCCAATGACGAAATCGTCACATGGCTGGGGAAGCAAGGAGTTGAAGCCCACCCTCAGCATATCGGCGGGGGATTCAACCATCCCTTTGGCTATCTGAAGCTCACCCACGCGCTGCACGGTTCCGGTCTCCCAGATGGCTCGTACGGTGGCAACCCGGCCGGTTTGCTGCTGACCACTAAGGAGGCTGAAAAAATATACATGGCTTGCGACACGGGGCTGTTCTCTAGCATGAAACTGATCGGCGAGGAGGGCATTGACCTCGCCGTGCTGCCCATCGGCGATAATTTCACCATGGGTCCGGACGATGCTCTGCGGGCCGTCAAATTGATTATGCCCAAACACGTCATCCCGGTCCATTACAGCACCTTTGAGGTCATCAAACAGGACCCCCACGCTTGGGCGCAGCGTGTCGAGGCCGAGAGCGACGCCAAAGCCCACGTGCTTAATCCGGGAGATAGCTTTAGTTTGTAATCCGCATGCGACTTGCCCTTCAAGATTATGACGCGATTTTTCTGTAAAATGCGAGTTTTTTACCCGTAATTTATGGAAAAAATGAAACACGATCCGCTTCAACTGGGCAAGTCTAAAGAGAATGGGTATGGTCGCTGAAGAAGCCATACCCATTTTTGATTCGGGGGTTCACAATCCCCGGGTGTTATTTTCCCTCCCCCTTGAACTGTCCTATTCTTAATATCTTGGTAATCTGTCTCTGCTATAATTTCATTTGTTAATGTCAACTTTTCCAGGACGAGGGGTGTCATCCTCTCATATATCCTGGCATTAAGGAGATAGCAAGATGCTTAAAAGTGTGTTCAATCGCAGAGAAGCGGAGCAGCGCGTCAGAAAGGAAGGGCGCCTGCCTCCCGGTCAATCGCTGACCCAAAAGTTCCCCGTGTTGCATTACGGACCGGTGCCGCCTTTCAACCCAGCTACATGGGACTTTCGCGTTTGGGGGGAAGTGGAAGAGTCGCCGACCTGGGATTGGGATGCGTTCAATCGCTTGCCACGCACCAGTGTGAAGATGGACATCCACTGCGTCACTCGCTGGAGCAAGTTTGACACCGTCTGGGAGGGGGTCTCGCTGCGGACTTTGGTTGAGGAAGGTATTGTTAAGCTGAAGCCGACGGCTCGATATGTCATCCAGCACGCAGAATACGGTTATACCGCCAATTTACCCCTGAAGGTTGTTCTTCAGGATAACTTTTTGATGGCTACTCATTTTAATGGTGAACCTTTGACCCCCGACCATGGGTATCCGCTGCGGGGTGTGGTGGGTCACATTCCCGGTCAGGAGGACTTAAAAACCGTTTATTTCTGGAAGGGTGCCAAGTGGCTGCGGGGTCTGGAGTTCGCTGCACAGGACAATCCCGGTTTCTGGGAGCGCGCCGGCTATCACAATGATGCTGATGTGTGGAAGCAGGAGAGATTTGGATGAGTGGATCGCTGGAAGGGGTGATCAATTCATCCATACAGCGACCTTTTCCTTGAGAGGAGTCTTCTTATGAAGGAGCTCATGAGCCGCGCCCTGGACTTGGCTCAACTGCGCGGGGCGCAGTACGCTGACGTGCGTGTGGTGGAAAACCGCACCGAAACCCTGGTTGTCAAGAACGGCGTTGTCGACCAGCTCGATTTTTCAAATACACTTGGATTTGGTGTACGTGTCTTAGCCGATGGGGCTTGGGGGTTCGCCTCCAGCCGTGAACTCAGCGCAAAAGAGGTGGACCGGGTCACGGCGTTATCTTTATCGATTGCCCGCGCTTCGGCGCTGGTGTCCGGCGAAAAAGTGGATCTAGGCCCTCCCGTCACCAGTCAGGGGATATATCAAACCCCCATTCAAATTGACCCTTTCAGTATCCCCGTTGAACAGAAGCTGGATGTGTTGATGGAGGCCGATCGCCAAATGGCGCAGGAGGACAAAGTGCGCGTCCGGCGCGGCAATCTGACCTTCATTCGAGAGGTCAAGTGGTTTGCTAACACAGAGACAGCTCTTACAGAGCAGACAATCTACGAGGCAGGTGGTGGTATACACGCCATCGCAGTGGGTGAGGGTGAAGTGCAGTCCCGTTCTTATCCCGCCTCATTCGGTCGCCAGCAGCAGACCGCCGGTTGGGAGGCGGTTGAGAAATGGGATCTGCCGGGCAACGCTTTACGCATAGCTGGTGAGGCGGCTGCATTACTGAGCGCTGACCCTTGCCCAAGTGAGATCACCACCGATGTGATCCTGGGCGGAGATCAAGTGGCTCTGCAGGTGCACGAGTCTTGCGGTCACCCCACTGAATTGGACCGGGTCTTCGGGACGGAAGCGGCTTACGCGGGAACCTCCTTTCTCACTCCGGAAAAATTAGGCACCTTCCGGTACGGTTCTGAAGTCGTTAACCTGACGGCAGACAGCGTCCGCCCCCTCGGCTTGGGTACTTTTGGCTGGGATGATGAAGGCATTCCAGCTCAGTCTTCTCCCTTGGTGAAAGATGGCCTCTTCGTCGGCTATTTGATGTCGCGAGAGACGGCTTCCAAATTTGATTTGGTTTCCAATGGCTGCATGCGCGCTTCAGGTTGGAACCGCATTCCCTTGGTGCGCATGACGAATGTCAGCCTGGAACCGGGCAAATGGGAGCTCGACGACCTCATCGCCGACACGGATGAGGGCATCTACATGGAAACCAACCGCTCTTGGTCCATAGACGACAAGCGTTACAATTTCCAGTTCGGCACAGAGATCGGTTATGAGATTAAGAATGGAAAACTGGGGCGCATGCTGCGCAACCCCACCTACACCGGCATCACCCCAACGTTTTGGGGCAGCTGCGATGCGGTTTGCAACCGGAATCACTGGCAGATGTGGGGAACGCCAAACTGCGGTAAAGGTCAGCCCGGACAGATTGCCCACACCGGTCACGGTGCCGCTCCGGCCCGCTTCCGAGACGTGCGCGTCGGAGTATTAAAGTAATTTATACCTTCCCAACTGCGTAAATTCTGTGAATATTGAAATTCTCTCGGATAAACCATGATCACAAAACAAGAAGCTCAAGATTTGACCCATAAGGTCCTTCAGCGTTGCGGCTCTGACCCGGCGGAGGTCGTCCTCGTCGCCCGGGATGATGTCTTGACCCGCTTTGCCAACAACACCATCCATCAAAATGTGGCTGAACTCGACCTCAACCTGGTGTTGAAGGTTTTTGTCGATGGCAGCGTGGGCACGGCGACCACCAACCGGATGGGGCCGGATGATTGGGATGCGCTGATAGCTCGCGCCCGCCAAAATGCAGCCGCTAGCCCGGAGGAGCCTGACCACCCTGGTCTGGCGGACCCTGCAGAATTCCCTGATCTCCAAGCTTATGATCAAGCCGCTGCCGAGTTCGCACCAAAGGCGCGCGCCGAGCAGGTTGGGGGTGTCTGTCGTGCTGCTGAGCAGCAGGGGCTGAACGCTTCGGGAGCCTTTTCAACCGGTGTCAGGTTTGTGGCGGTGGCGAACTCTCGGGGTTTGTTTGCCTACCATAGGGGCACTCACGCGGACTTCCAAACGGTAGTGATGGCGGAAGATGCCTCCGGCCGCGCCCAAGCTTCGGGTTGGCGCCTGCACGATGTTCCCGTTGAAAATGTGGGTCGCGAAGCGCTTCGAAAAGCTGCCAACGGGCGCGACCCTCAAAACATTGAGCCTGGAGCGTACACCGTGGTGGTGGACCCGTACGTCACCCAGGACTTGCTCTACATGCTCGACCTTTATGGCATGGGGGCTTTATCCGTGCTGGAGGGCCGTTCGTGGATGAACGAGCGGATCGGGGAACGGGCTATGAGCCCGCTGATCAGCATTTGGGACGATGGGTTGGATTTGAATGGGCTTCCGCAGCCCTTTGACTATGAGGGCACCCCCCGACAGCGGGTTGACATTGTGACCCAGGGGGTTGTTCAGGCTCCGGTTCACGACCGCCGTACGGCGCAGAAAATGGGCCAGGCGAGTACCGGGCACGCAATCTCCTCCCTCGTACCTACCTTTATGCGCACTTTTGGCCCCTTGGCGTTTAACTTATTTATGGCTCCGGGGGAAGCGAGCCTAGAAGAGATGATCGCCTCGACGGAACGAGGTCTATATATCACTCGTTTCTGGTACACACGCTTGGTTCATCCGAGCGATTGCGTCGTCACGGGGATGACCCGCGATGGGGTCTTTTTAATCACAGATGGCGAAATCAGCCATCCGGTCAAGAACTTGCGTTTCACCCAATCCTACGTGGAGGCTTTGAATAATGTTGAAGCCGTTGGAAATGAGACCCTTTTGCTTGCTGAGGGTGATGGTAGGATGTTATTTCGTGTCCCAGCTCTAAAAATTCGAGCGTTCAACTTCACAGGGAGCACGTTGTAGTTTACCCAGCCTCTACCTTTACGCACTCCCCCCGCCTGACTTGGTAGGCGTCGAAATCGCGCGCTACCGCTGTATTGGGGAAAATCGCCCGGGCTTCATCCAGGATGTCCCTCTCACGGTAGCGTCGGGAGAGATGGGTCAGGATCAACCCTCCCACCTCACCACGGGCGGCAAGTTCGGCTGCCTGGCGTGCCGTCAGATGAGCGAATTTGTCCGCCAAATCTCCCTCTTCTTCTAAATAGGTGGCTTCAATCACCAGGGCATCAGCGCCTTGAATAACTTCGAATAAACTGTCCGTGCGCCCGGCGTCACCCACATGGACCAGCCGGGTGCCTATTTTTTCAGCTCCGAGCACCTGATCCGGGTGGATTTGGCGCCCATCCGGAAGGGTCGTAGTGTGACCTTTGACCAGTTCGCGCCGCCAAGGGCCGGGTGGAATCTCCAAGGCTTTCGCTTTCTCGGGTAGGAAGGGGCGGCGTGATTTCTCCTCGAACAGAAACCCGAAACAGTCCGGTCCGCGGTGGGATACTGGAAAAGCCACCACTTGGAAATCGTCCTCGTCGAACAGCAACCCGGGTTTAATTTCCCGAAAGTGCAGCTGGATGGGCGGGCGAATACCCCGCAGGACAACACCAAACAGCAGGTCCTTGATGCGGGCTAATGCCCAACTTCCTCCTAAGATTTCGATCTCTTCGATGGTTTCCCAGCGCATGAAAGTCGAGAGCAGCCCCCCTAAACCCAATATGTGATCCAGATGCCCGTGTGTGATCAGGATCCGGTTCAAGCGTTTGAATCCTAAGCCGGATTTTAGAATCTGGCGCTGGGTGCCTTCCCCACAATCGATCAGAAAGCGGTGTTCGTTGTGTTTGACGATCTGGGCCGAGAGACCTCGATGGACGGATGGAGCAGAGGCGGATGTGCCCAGGAATACGATTTCAAACAAGATTAGAGCCTTTCGCGGTAAGGTTTATTAGAAGACAGCAGGCTAATTCTACCTCAAACCAGGCATTTCCAGCGCGCTAGCAGGCACGCTTCTTGCCCCCTTTTATCAGACCATTTGTGCTATAATTCTGGCGATCAAGTTCGAATCTTAAACCTATAGAGGTTGACAGGGGTGGAGGGGGGATTAGGTGGGGACTGCCCGCCCAATCCCTGCACTACCTCCCGAGCTGCGCAGCTTCTGACCCATTTCTTGAGCATTCGTCATATGGCGAGAAAATCCACAAAGAAGTCCAAGTCAAGGCGCAAGGGGAAAACCACCACCCGCACCCGCCGGGGTGGGTCCAAGCAGGCCAAGTCATCCTCCCAGCCGACCTCCAGCCAGGGCGAAGGTCTCACCCTGGACCGCAAGCTGGACATCGCCGGAGTGATCATGGCGTTGGTTGGGCTGTTAACTTTGCTGGCGATGGTCTCTTCGAGCAACAGCGGGCTGGTGGCAACATGGATATCTTTACTCAGCGGTGCTGTCGGTTGGGGGCTTATCGTGCTCTCAGTGGGTTTAATGGCCTTGGGGTTGTGGTTGATATTGCGTGATTTTGAGCGCCTACCGCAACTTTCTATCGAGCGGGGAGCGGGTTTGTTCCTGCTTTTCTTGTTGCTGCTCAGCGCACTGCATTTTTTTACTTTTCCCGAAGATCGCGCTGCTGTTTACGCCTTAGCGGCAAAGGGCAGAGGAGGCGGCTACTTGGGCGGGTTCCTGTTTCAGAGCCTGCGCGCCGCGTTGGGATGGGGTGGGACAGCAGTCGCCTTGATGGCTTGGTTGCTGATTGGTTTGGCTCTTTTGTTGGATGTCACCGTGCCGGAGTTGTTCCGTTGGGTGCCTCCCTTGATTTTGCGGGCACAAGATTGGTGGGACGAGTGGCGCAGCCGGCGGAGGGCGAAAACCCCCAGCTTTACCCCATTTCCAAGAACTGAAGACCCCTCCGCTGTGGGCGAGGGCCCGTCTCCGCAAGATGCCGCCTCTCACCGGGATCTGTCCCTCGTCCCTGCACCGTGGGAAACAGATCCACAAACTTGGGTTCTGCCTCCCGTTGATGAGATTCTTGAGGTTGGCGACGACATCCCTGTGGATGATGAGTACGATCGCCACCGAGCCCAGCTCATTGAGGAGACCTTAGCATCCTTCGGCGCCCCGGCGCATGTGGTGGAGATTAACCGCGGACCCACCATCACCCAGTTCGGTGTGGAGCCGGATTTCATCGAGTCGCGTGGCAGGCGTAGGCGCGTCCGGGTGGGCAAGGTCTCTGCTTTGGCAGACGACTTGGCGTTAGCGTTAGCCGCCACCCGCATCCGCATTCAGGCGCCGGTTCCGGGTAGGGGTTTTATCGGCATCGAGGTTCCTAACGAGCAAATTGCCCTGGTTGCGTTGCGGGATGTGATCGAAAGTGAAGCTTTCAAGCGTTTAAAGGATCGTTCGCTGCGCTTTTCATTGGGTCAGGACGTGTCGGGGAACGCGCTGGCGGCTGATCTATCAGCCATGCCCCACTTATTGATCGCCGGTACGACTGGCTCAGGCAAATCGGTCTGTGTGAACGCTTTGATTGCCTGTTTTCTTTTACACAATACCCCCGATGATCTGCGTATGATCATGGTGGATCCCAAGCGAGTGGAATTGACCGGTTACAACGGCGTGCCTCATTTGCTGGCTCCGGTGGTGGTGGAGTTGGAGCGGGTGGTGGGCGCTTTGCAGTGGGTGTCGCGCGAAATGGACCAGCGCTATCATAAGTTCGCTAAATCGGGGGCGCGCAACATCGCGGATTACAACGCTCGTCTCGAGGCTCAAGGGGAACGCAAACTGCCTTATCTGGTGGTGGTCATTGATGAGTTGGCTGATTTGATGATGCTGGCTCCCGACGAGACCGAGCGCACGATTACCCGTTTAGCCCAGCTGGCTCGGGCAACGGGGATCCATTTGGTGATCTCTACTCAGCGACCATCGGTGGATGTGGTCACCGGGATGATTAAGGCGAACTTCCCAGCACGCATCGCCTTTGCTACAGCTTCTGGAGTCGACAGCCGCGTGATCCTGGACCAACCGGGAGCGGAGCGGCTGCTGGGTCGCGGCGATATGCTTTTCCAGGCTCCCGACGCGGCCGCCCCTGTGAGGTTGCAGGGCGTGTTCGTCTCGGATCACGAAATTCTGCGCTTGGTGCGCTACTGGCGGGGGTTGGCGGGCTACGTCTCGCCGACGACCCCTACCGCTACCGTACGAGGGGCGCCCGATGCGATCCCGGTAGGCATACCGCTGAAGCAGATGGAGTTATGGGAGCAGATGAAAGCCGACGAGGATCTCGATCCCATTTTTAAGGAAGCTGTTGACATGGTTCGCCGTCGAGGTCGCGCATCTATATCCATGCTGCAGCGACGCCTGCGCATTGGCTACACTCGCGCTGCCCGGCTGATAGAGACCATGGAGGACAAAGGCATCGTTGGTCCGCCTCATGCGGGTTCCCAGCATCGCGAAATCCTGGATTACGGTCCGGCTGCCCCTCCCGTAGATGAGCAGTGAGGCTGTATCTCCCTATTGACTTTGTTTAAAGGTTTTTGAGCGGTAATACCCGCTCAAAAAAACCTATTACTGATAGTCCCTCCCCCAAACTAGGGAGGGGTTGAGGTGAGGGCATCATGCGTTAAGGTTGTTGGGTATCCAGTGCGGTGATGTAAAAGAAATCCGCCGGAGACGGGCCCAGATAGCGATTGATGTGATCTTTCATATCGTTGGGTAACAGTGGTTCGGCGACCAGCTTACCCTCTTCGGGGTGAATCGCTGTGAAGTGAACCCAAAAATTGTTGATATCCAGCAGCATCCCTTGGTGTACGCCCGCGGTCCGCATGGCATCTGCCAGTACGGGCATGCTCAGGCTCGGACCGGCGAAATAGTAAAGGGTTTTAGCTTCTCGATCGAGACCCAGGCTGGAGCGCCGGGTGACGATCTGGTTGCTGATCGATGCGCCCCAATCGGTGATCGAATTGTTGTATACCCTAGGTGATATCTCCCCATCCCGAATGATTAAGCGGCAGTTCTGGCGCCAGGCTTGTAGATCCGGGGTGTCTTTAATCTCCTCTCCCCAATTTCCGATCCGCACCTCTCCGTTGCGGTAAATCCCCACAGTTGCCACTTCGTCCTTCGGCGGTAGGGCTACGATCCCATCCGCCATGGCACCAAATTGGCCATTCGCCGCTCTGAAGCCACCGTTGAAGGCGGCTAGTAGGACGCCCTCCCCTCGGTCCTCTTCTGGGATCAAGCCATCGCCCCTGGGCCCATCCGGGAGGGCAGGTTCGTTAAACCCTAAAACGAAGTGCAGTCGGGTGCGGGTCAAGTCAAACGCTACAACTGCCACAATCGTATAGGGACGTTCTGGGTCCGGCTGCAGGAATGTGCGCGCCGCCACCACATGACCCTCCCGGTCGTACAGGTAGGGCAGCCAGATCCCTTCACCTTCCAATGAGCCAAACGGGGTCAGTGTGGAAAGCTGCCAAACATACGGAGTAGACGTTGGGGTGGGGCTGGCTGTTTTGGTGGGTCGCTGATCCTGAGTCCTCACCGACTTCTCCATAGAGGCGGGTGTTTCAGTGGCAAGGGAGGAAATTGGAGTTAAGTTCGCGGGTTCTGGGGTAAGCGATGTCCCCCCGCTCGGGGCTTGAGCGAGAGGCGTCAGTTCCAGCGGGGTTGCGGCGCTTTCCCAAGGAGCATTGACCTGTTTATCACTGTATTGGTACTGCCAATGTTTTACGGTGTCTTGCAGTTGGAATACGATGGTTTCTACTTGGGCCACCACCCGGGGTCCTAAAAGGTCCCGCACTTGGGAGGCAACCTGAGCTCCGATGGAAGGCCAGATTTCCGCTGCAGCCACGGCGCCCACGCCGCTCAACAGCATCACAACCAGAATCAATGCCGAAATACTTTTGAACGAACGGCGATGTTTTAACCCGTTTTCAGGGAAAGCTCTCTCATCGGTTTCTAGGGAGCTTTTCTGGGCGCTTTTCAGCGGGCTACTCATAGAAAAATGCCTCTTTTCACATCTCCTCTCTGTCTGACATGACATGTTTTACATGCATACTCACAAATGAGGACAGCGGAATGATTATAATTCTTTGTTTTCTACCCTTCAAGGAATCGCTGATGGGACTTTAGCGCCATCCTATTTCGGCGATTGCCCACCCTAGAGGTGATATAATCTGCGGCACGATGCGCAACCGTAAGTCGCTGGTCGCCTTGCTGTCGATTCCCACATTGGTGGTTGTGGCGACTCTGTTGTACCAGCTACCCCCGATAAATGACCGCCTGGCCTGGCGGATCGATTCTTGGCGTGCTCAAATCAAGTACGCCCTCAACCCGCCGCAGGAGGTGGTCTTCCTGCCCCAAGATCAACAGGTCCAGGTGGAGGCTATCGTCGAGGCGACTCTGCAGGCGCTGACCCCCTCAGCCTCACCCAGCCCCACGTTGAACCCTGCCACCGCGACCCCGACGTCCCCTGGTCCCTCGGCTACGCCTCTCCCCACCCTCACCGCCACACCCAGCCCCACGCTGCGGCCGGAGCGCGTGCAGCTCGACGGTATCATCCATGAATTCCAGAAATGGAACAATTGCGGTCCCGCCAATCTGGCGATGGCGCTTTCGTACTGGACTGGGCCGCGCGAATTGGGCGTCTATGAACTTTATCAGACCAAGCCGGCTGCCTATCTCAAACCCAACCCGCGCGATAAGAACGTTATGCCATACGAGATGGTCGCTTATGTCAACGGAGAGACCGATCTTCGTGCCCTGATGCGCGTCGGCGGTGACTTGGAGACCATCAAACGCTTCGTCGCTGCCGGGTTCCCCGTCTTAGTTGAAAAGGGTTTCGAGGGCGCCCGTTTTGATGGTTGGATGGGGCACTACGAGGTCGTCTCCGGCTATGATGATTCCCAGGAAGAGTTCTTCGTTTATGACTCCTTTGTCGGCCCTGAGAATGCTTTTCCCATTCCCTATGAGCAGATTGATACCTATTGGCGGCATTTCAATAACACCTACATCATCATCTACCCGCCTGAGCGCGAGGAGCAGGTCATGACCTTGCTGGGTCCTCATGCCGACGAATTGTACAACTACCAACAAGCTGCCCAAAGGGCGTCCGATGAGATCTTCACCTTTGTGGATCGCCGGAGAGTCTTCGCCTGGTTCAATCGTGGCACCAACCTGGTCTATTTGGATGACTACGCCGGAGCCGCCGCTGCCTACGATGAGTATTTCAAACTCTATGCGGAGCTCTCTGAAAAAGAACGCCCCTGGCGCAACCTTTGGTACCAAAGCGGGCCTTACTGGGCCTATTACTACACCCAACGGTATTACGATGTGATTGATCTAGCGACTACAACCATCGACGCAGCCAGCGAGCCGGCCATCGAAGAATCCTGGTATTGGCGCGCTTTAGCCAAGGAGGCTCTCGGGGATATTGACGGCGCCATTGCTGACCTGGAGCAAGCCGTCGATTTGAACGAGAATTTCGGTGTCGGCTGGTATCATCTGGAGCGTATCCGAGGCGGGGGGTAAGATGCTCAAGGTTCTCCACTTCGCCGACGCTCATATCGACATGGCAAACTACGGTCGCCATGACCCTGAGACGGGTCTCCCCATGCGCGTGATGGATTTCCTCAAGTCTCTGGATACGATTGTCGAGGCGGCGATAACCGAAAAAGTGGACCTGGTGATCTTCGCCGGCGATGCCTACAAAGACCGCAATCCGGCGCCCACCTTCCAGCGGGAGTGGGGCATGCGCATGATGCGTCTCTCTAGGGCGGACATCCCTACCCTGCTGTTAGTCGGTAATCACGACCTTTCCCCGGCATTAGGCCGCGCCCACGCTTTGGAGGAGTTCGCTACCCTGGACGTCCCCCACGTGCGGGTGCTCGACAAGCCCTGTTTTCTTACCCCTGATGATTTGGAAGGTCTCCCTTTGCAGGTCATCGCCTTACCGTGGATCTCCCGTTCGGGGTTGATGGCGCATTTGGACATTCGCGCCAGCGATCCCGCTCAGATTTACCAGGAGTTGGAAGTGCGCCTCACGGAGTTGGTCGGCGAGTGGCTGGAAAGGGCTGATCCTGAGATCCCGATCGTCTTAACCGCTCATGCTTCGGTGCAGGGCGCCAAGTATGGGGGCGAGCGCACGGTCATGCTTGGAGCTGACCTGGTTTTGCCCGGCTCTCTGGTCAAGGATCCCCGCTTGGATTACGTCGCTTTGGGGCACATCCACAAACCTCAAAACCTGAACGAGGACGGCCCCGTTCGGGCCGGGAGGACCGGCCCGCCGGGACGAGACGGCCACCCGCCGGTGGTTTATCCCGGCTCCATCGAACGGGTCGATTTTGGCGAGGTTGCCGATGATAAGTTCTACGTCATCGCCCACATCGATAAAGGCAGCACCGACGTAGAGTGGCGCCAGTTAGAGGGTATTCGCCCCTTCGTAGACCGCTTTGTCGACCTGCCCGCCCTGGTTGCGCAGGGTGATGTTAGCCCCGACTCTCAGGAGGGCATCAGCCAGCGCTTGCGTGAAGCTTTACCTCCCCTCGATCAGCTTGAGGGGGCCATCGTGCGGCTGGTGATTGAATACCCTCGCGATTGGGAGCCACTGATCGATGAGTCCGCCCTGCGGGAGTACACCGCGGGGGCCTTCGAATTTCACCTCGTCAAGCGCCCTCAGATGGAGACCCGCATCCGTCTGCCGGAGGACCAGACCGTCGGCAGCCTTTCTCCCCTGGAGCTTCTGGAGCTCTACTGGCGTGCCGCTCACACCGACCCGCAGGAGATCGATGCCCTGAGCGAGTTAGCCGCAGAGATCATCAAGGGGGACGATGACTGAGAGAGTGTGTCCGGGTTGGGGTTATATTACGCGAATATAGTGACCCGGATAAAGTTTTTATTCAATCAGTATTTCGCTCAATAACCCGTTGGGTGGCTGGAAAAATATCGAGGAGCAGTGGAATGTGGCTCCAATATCGAGATGTGATAAGATTCATGCTCCCCAAATATTGTCTGGCAACGAATGACGGATTCCGTTGTTTTATAATTTCACTTGATCATATAAAAAAATAATTCCTCTGGAAATTAGCGCAGCGAAAAAGATAAATACTGGGTAATAAATAAACCTTCCCATGCTTCAATCGTTCTTTGAGACCTTCAACGAACTGATCACTTCCAATTATCTATCCACCATAGGTTTGCTGCTGATATCTTCATTTATAGGTAGTAAATTATTTCAGCGTTTTGGCATTCCACAGGTGGTGGGCTTCATCGTTTTGGGTGTACTGCACGGACCATCTTTCCTAAACGTGATCCCGTTGGGACTTTCGGATGATTTTCTTTTTATCAGCGAGATCGCACTGGGGCTGATTGGCTTTGATATGGGCAGCCATCTGCGCATGTCAAAAATTCGCGAATTGGGGAAGAGTATTCTCTTTATTTTGCTCTTCGAGGCCATTGGAGCATTCGCGCTGGTGAGCGCGGGCGTGTATGTCATTACCCAATCTCTGCACACTGCGCTGATTTTCGGGGCATTAGCGTCAGCTACAGCTCCAGCTGCAACCGTGGATGTATTGGCCGAGTACGATGCCAAAGGCCCGTTGACCACTACCTTGTTAGCTGTAGTCGGCATGGACGATGCCCTTTCGCTGCTGCTCTATAGCGTCGCTGCAGCCTTTGCAGTTGCCATACTATCGGGCGGAGATTCTCCAACCTTGCTCGAAGTGCTTGAACTTCCCTTTATTGAAATCGGTGGCTCGATTCTTACGGGCGTTGTTTTTGGACACGTACTTGACAGAATTTTACGCCGTATGAAAAGTCACCACGATGCCATGTCGGTCTCTGTTGGTTTTGTGTTACTGGTTGCGGGGTTTTCCATTGCGATGGATTTCTCGTTGATCCTGACCACCATGATTTTAGGCATGGTAGTGGTTAATTCCTCCCCTGAACACGGTCGCCATATCCGTTATACTATCGAGCAGGCTGGCCCGGTAATTTATGTTCTCTTTTTCACTCTAGTGGGAGCGCGTTTCCAGATCAATATTATTCCAGCAATGGGGCTTTTGGGCCTAACATACATTGTTTTGCGCAGCAGCGGAAAGTATTTTGGGGCGTGGTTCGGCGGCACTTTGGGTGGGGCCGAACCGGCGGTGCGCGACAATCTGGGTTTTGGCTTGCTCTCACAGGCAGGAGTGGCTATCGGGTTGGCGCTGGTTTCTGCCAGTCGTTTTTCAAAATTAGGGGAAGAGGGTATTGCCTTGGGAACGTTAATCATCAATGTGATCACGGCGACGACTTTCGTGGTGCAGATCATCGGGCCGATCTTTGTCAAATTTGCGATTACCCGAGCTAAAGAAGTAGGTATGGCTCGCTCCGATCCGGATGATATTTGGGCTTCGGAGGGTACACCAGAATAATCCAGTCCTGTACAACAATCTGTTCGTATGATGCCTGTCTTCCCCAATACCATAGTATTGTGCTTGACGCTTAGCGTTATACACTATATCTTGTTATCATGATCAGGTCGTTCAGGGATAAAGAGACTGAAAGAGTGTTTTCCCGCACTTTATCTCGATAGTTGCCCCAATCCATCCAGCAAACGGCCTATCGAAAACTCAGGATGATTAATAACTCGATTGACCTGGAGGACTTGCGCCTTCCGCCAGCGAACCGATTGGAGAATTTAAAGGAAGATCGGGAAGGACAATACAGCATCCGGATCAATGAACAGTGGAGAATTTGTTTTGAATGGTCAGATGGTGATGCATACAACGTCGAGATCACTGATTATCATTAGAAGGCAAGGTACAAAATGACTGAGAAGAAGATAAAACCTGTCCATCCCGGGGAAGTGTTACTGGAAGAATTCTTGAAACTGATAAATCTGAGCCAGAACCGGCTTGCGATCAGTATCGGTGTTGATGCCAGACGTATAAATGAAATTGTGTTGGGCAAGAGACGCATCACAGCAGATACAGCTTTGAGATTGTCTCGCTTCTTTGGCAATTCTGCCCAGTTTTGGATGGGTTTACAGAGCGATTATGATCTGGATGTTGCGGAAGATGAATTAGGTGATCGCTTGGAGCATGAGGTCCGGTCTTTATCCGTCGCCGAAACAGGCACAACCTGACACTCGCTGGTCTCTCCTGAAAGCTATTGTCTACCGGAGAACCAAGTCGTCGGCAGCCTTTCTCCCCTGGGGCTTCTGGAGCTCTACTAGCGTGCCGCTCACACCGACCCGCAGGAGATCGATGCCCTGAGCGAGTTAGCCGCAGAGATCATCAAGGGAGACGATAACTGAGGGGAGGAACCCCGGGGGATTATATTGGGGGTGTCTAATGACCCAGAGATGGTTTTTAAACGATCCGTATCTCGCTCAACAACCCGTTAGTTGCCCCTTTTCTAAGCAACAAATAAGATTATTGGTATAAAAGGAATGAAATAAAAATGAAAGTTGAACAGGGATATTTAGAAATAGACAATGCAAATCTTTATTATGAAATTGCTGGTACTGGTCCACCTCTAGTGTTAATTCATGCTGGTGTTGCAGATCGTAGACAGTGGGAGAATGAATTCGTTCACTTTGCAGCGAAATACCGCGTTCTTAGATATGATATGCGAGGCTACGGGAAAAGCAATCCGG
>JASFVL010000336.1:0-4870 GCA_050049875.1 Anaerolineales bacterium | reverse complement strand
GCCGACAATGACAGCAGCGATAGCGATGTACCCTGACACGACGGTGACGACTATCTTTTACCGCTTTGGATACCCCACCCCAGCCTTGAAAGGTTTCACCACCGCAATAGGGGCATTTTTGTGGTCGCTCTTCTGTTTTTCGCTTGACATCTGGCAGGCGGAGGACGATAATAGACATGGCAGGCTCCTTTTGATGGCGGTTTGATAGTTTCCATCATGCAAGGAGCTTGCCATTTTTCTAAAACCCACCGATTTTGTTACAGTCACTGTCTCTTCTGACAGCATTCGAGTGCACCCTGAGCTTTGGACGCCAATTGCTATCACGATACGTGCAATAACAGGCGCCACTCAAAACTGCAATCACCTTCATTCTGAGAAGCCACAGCGCAAACCCAAGTTGACGTACCAGTAGCTGGGAACGGAGCGGTAGCGCACGGAGGAGCGCATCCACCAATAACCGTTGCTCCAGGGCCCGCCGCGCCAGACGCGCTCACCGTAGACCTCCAAATCCTCGCGCCCATCCTCGGCGTCATACGGGTAAGGCTGGATGAGCGTACTGGTCCATTCCCATACGTTACCCGACATATCCATGACCCCGTACGGGCTGGCGCCTGCCGGATAGCTGCCCACCGGGGCGGTATCTGCGTAGCCGTCGTCGAAATTCTCGTTGGCAATCGTCCTGAGACAGTTGGTATCACATAAGTTGACTCGTTCTCCGGTGACCGGCTCGTTCCCCCAAGGGTATTTACGCCCATCGGTGCCGCGGGAGGCCTTCTCCCATTCCGCTTCGGTGAGCAGCCGCCTGCCGGCCCACTCGCAGTAATCCTTGGCCATATACCAACTCACCCAGATGACCGGATAATCTGAATATTCCGGATTACCAAAATACTTTGGCCGCGTTTCGGAGCTGGACAAGTAAGGGGGCTCGCAGGCGCCAGCGTCGACACAGATGGCATATTGCCCGGTGGTGACCTCATATTTATCAATCCAATAGCCATCCACATAGACCGTGTGCACGGGCTGTTCTGGGTAGGCACGCCCCTTCTCGGTGGAATCCTGGGCGTCGCTGTCATCCGAGCCCATGGTGAATTCACCCGCGGGAATATAGATTTGTTCCATCTGATCGATCTCCGAAAGGCGCGTCGACCCGAGGGTCGGTCCTTCAGTTACATCCGGTGTAGGCTCAATCGTCTCCGTGGGGGGTGGTGTCTCGGTCGGTAGCGGTGTATCGGTGGGTGGAGGTGTAAATGTCGCCGTTGCTTCAGCCACACTTTCAGAGCTGGGTGTGTTCGTCTCTGCAGGACTCTCTGTGGTGACAGGTTCACTCAGAGAAGTTGGTGCTGGCTCTTGCGTGCTGCAAGCGCTCAAAATTAACCCCAACAGTGCGATCATGATCAACCATGGTATCTCTTTTCTCATTGTTATTGTCCTTGTTATATATAGATTTTTACTGATACCGAAATCAACTTTCATTCAAGATCCAATGAACAGCTTTTGCCCTCGCCAGCCGCAGCCCCTCTTGGTTTTGCACCCGCGCCTTGAAGAAGAGTTGTTGACCTTTGCGTTCAAGCAATCGTGCCCGGACGACAATGTGCTCCATGTCCAAGGTAATCGGCTGGCTGTAGGTCAGCTCCAAATGGCGGGTGACATTGGGGGGCGCAACCAGCGCGCTCAGGGGTCCAAGCGTGTTGTCAACAGCGGCTGAAACAAGACCGCCCTGCATCGTGCCGTAGGGGTTGAGATAACTTTCCAGCACGGGGAATTGGGCGCTGAGCGACCCGGGAATAGGGTCGAACTCAAGGAACTCGCCCTGCATCAACGTAAAACATGGCGGCGGGATGGTATATTCAGCCATGCGATCACCCAACCTGCCCCTGAGGGTATCCATGATTGCACCGGTCAGGTTGTCGTCCTGTTGCAAAGCGTTCACCTCCTCCAATGTTTTAGCACATTGTGACCTTTATGAATCTGCATTCCGAGTACACAGCGAAGTGTTATCCAGTGATCTCAAGCAGCTAGTTCCAGCTATCCAATTTGGGTATTTAGGGTTGTGCCGAAACTGGTTTCACGTCTGGAATCACAATCACCCATTATACAACTTCGTGCTCAAAAAAACAAAGTACAGTTGGCTTTAATCCAGGGCAATTGCATATACCCTGTCATTTAGATGCTATCCACAAAAAGTGGTGATTGGGGGTGTGGTCGTGGGGCTCTATCCCACGACCACACCCCCTTCTCCTCTGTTGATGGGGACAAATCGCCCAAATGCGATTGCCCTAGGCTTTAATCATCTTCAATTTGTGTTTGCATTGCCTTGTGAAAATTGCTACAATATATTTTTGGACGACTGGATCCCACCGTTGTGTTGCCATTTCCAAAATGAAGAAACACCACCACGGGCTAGAATCACGAGAGGAAAAAACGTTGTGGAAACTGATTCAACTCAAAAGTCAATGAAATGGTTTGAGATTTGGCGCCAAGCTTTTTTACACCCGACAAATGAGACCTATTCGCGAATCATTAGCGACCCCAAGACCGGCATCAAGTGGGGCTTGATCTGGGAAGCAATCACAATCTTGGTAATCTGGATAATTGGCCCGCAGAGAGATATTTTGGGTGCTATTGTGATGGATAATTTTGGGCGCGAGACTTTTCTTTATTTTTCTGTAATCGGCGCACCTGTCGCTGTTATCTTGGGCGTTCTCGGTTTTGTATTTTTTACTGCCATAGCGCATGGTTTGGCCAAGCTGTTCAAAGGAGCGGGCACTTTTCCACAACTTATTTTCTGCTGGGCGGTAACGCAGTTGCCATTTATTCTTCTCGCTGGGCTGGTATTGCACATTCCGCTTGGATTTTCTCCATCTCGTGTATTTGTTTTTTCAAGAATCGGCTTAATCATTCAAATAGCAAAAATATTGGTAGCGTTTTGCTTTATTCTTTATTTGTTTTTCGCACAGATAGTAGCCTTCAGCGCTGTTGAGAGATTTGGAATTGGCAAGAGTTTCGGTATCGTTATTCTGTCATCCATAGCCATAGGCATTATTGGATCATGTCTATCCTATGGTCTCCAAGCAGTTGTGATGAATTTCCTACGCCTACAGTATTGATCCTTAGCCCTGTGATGTGTATATAGAACGCATTGAACGGGCATGTAGCCAATGTTTGCGACTACTTTTGCCCTTTCCCGCTTTTGAAAGGCAGCGGGAGCACCCTCACCCCGAACCCCTCTCCCACACTGGGAGAGGGGTTTTACATGCGCAGTGTGCTTGCATCGCGCCCCCTTTTTTCTTAGAGGTGGGTGAAAAGGGGGTCTTTGGGATATGAGGGCGACAATATGCACCCTCACCCGCTTTTGAAAATCAGCGGGAGCACCCTCACCCAGAACCCCTCTCCCACACTGGGAGAGGGGTTTTACATGCGCAGTGTGCTTGCATCGCGCCCCCTTTTTTTCTTAGAGGTGGGTGAAAAGGGGGTCTTTGGGATATGAGGGCGACAATATGCTCTAATATTTTATGGGAAGCAGATGTCTGTGATTCGCTGGAGTACGGTCTCTAGGTCACTTTTGACTTCTTGATTGGTTACGCGTATCACGTGGTAATCCCGCGCCGCCAGCCACTGATCCCGTTCTTGATCTTCTTCAAAACGTTTCTCATGGATCCCACCGTCCAGCTCAATGATAAGGCGATGAGCAGGACAATAGAAGTCCACAATAAGCCGACCAATAGGATGCTGACGCCTGAATTTCAAACCTCTCAGTTGACGGTTGCGCAGTTTAACCCACAAAATTCGTTCAGCAGGGGTCATCTTTTTGCGCAGTTCACGAGCTCTTTCCCTGACCGCCTTAGAACTGCTATTTGGGGATTGCTGACCTGTCATTTCTTGGTTGATCCTTTCTGTTCGGGTTATCCTAAAACCAAGTTTCTGCGCCCCCTTTTCTCCTAGAAGTGGGAGAAAAGGGGGTTTGGGGGATATGAGGGCGACCGCATGCACCCTCCACACCGATGGGGAGGATTTTACTCTTCATTAAAAATTAATTTTGACGGGTATGTGGTAATGGTGATGTCCGTGTTCTCCAAGTTGCTCAGAATGATGATGGCAATCTCGTCATCGGGAAAATGCTCGATGAGCGCCCGAAAACCGTTGTACGTACCTCCATGGCCCGCAACGCGATGCCCAAACCTTTCACCGATAAACCATCCATATCCATAGCTGACCTGGTTGTACAGCGGCGCATAAGGAAAATTGGGGGTCGAAACATACGGCGTGAAGATCGTGTCGAGCAATTTCTTTGGAAGGAGCTCTCCCGTGTAGCAGGACCGATCCCAGCGATACAAATCTTCTACGGTTGAATACAATCCGCCGGCGGAATACGCCAGGGAGGGGTTGATGAAATCCGCCTCAATTCCAATGTACTTGTAGCCGATCGCTAAACCTTCTTCATCATCAGAGTAGCCGCTGTTCGACATCCCTAAAGGCTCGAAGATTTGTGCCCGTAAAAATTCTTCATAGGACTGTCCGGATACTTGTTCGATGAGACAACCGAGCAGCAAGTATCCTGTATTGCTGTAAGCAAATTGCTCACCTGGCTCAAAATCCAGGGGGGCGTCTTTGAACCACCCCATGATCTCGTCTGGATCATAAGATATGTCCGGCTCGTTCTTGCCTTCATAAAAATGCCAAGAATCGGGCAATCCGGAAGTATGGGTCAGCAGCTGGTGGATGGTAATCGCTTTCCAGTGATCCGGACAATCCGGGACATACTCGCAAACTGGCTCGTCTAGATCAAATTTCCCCTGGTCGTGCAAGATGAGCACTGCCACAGCGGTGAATTGTTTCGTTAACGAAGCGATGTGATAGCGTGTTTGGGGCG
>JASFVL010000335.1:0-4871 GCA_050049875.1 Anaerolineales bacterium | reverse complement strand
TGGCAAACATACAGATCTAAGGCTTTTCGCAAAGCAACATTTAAGGAGCGAATCCCACCCCCCACGGGCGTGGTCAGTGGACCTTTTATGCCAACATGAAATTGTTTGAAGGCAGTGATGGTTTCTCCTGGCAGCCATGAGTCAAATTTTTCATAAGCCTTTCCCCCCGCGTACACTTCCATCCAGTGAATCTGTCGTGAACCGCGATACGCCTTCTCCACTGCCGCGTCGAACACCCGCTCTGAAGCCCTCCATATATCCGGTCCTGTCCCATCCCCCTCGATATATGGAACAATGGGGTGTTTTGGCACCTTTAATCGCCCATCTTGAAGGGCGATTTTCTCGCCCTCTTGAGGAACTTGAATAATTGAATAAGACATAGCTGGTCTCTCCACAAAGCCAACAAAGGGGGGATTGGTCTGTCATAGTAGACCAATCCCCTCAAAATCTGTACATGAACCAAACTTCAACTATTGTTAAAAATTCAAACAGGATTATAGCATTTTGGATTGTTCAAGAGAAGTGACAATTGTCATCCACTCTTACTTTGAGGGTGTTTTAAGCATCAGGATTGTAAAGTGCTCGAGTTCTCATCAAAACAAACCCCAAAATGGATAAGAATTCGCGCAGATTGTTCGCGGTATAATCCAAGCTGGTTAAAGTTTTCACAACCTCGAACCATTAATCCCGTAATTAATTAATGAGCGCTAAATACCGGATCCAAGATTCTTGAATCCAACTCGCATATAGATGAGATCCGAGAATGAAATCGAATATAGATAACACCACAAATGAAGCTGAAATCAAACCCAGCCCACCTTGGCATAAAATTATAATTGAAGAAGCCATACAACGGCTAGAGACATCCGAACAAAACGGGATTTCTCCCAAGGAAGCTGAACGAAGGTTGGAGAAATTCGGTTATAACAAACTGGCTGAAGCGCCTCCCACCTCTTTTTGGCAGCTGGTGTGGGAGCAATTTAACAATTTCGTCGTTATTCTGCTCGTCGCCGCCGCTGTGATCTCAGCTCTGTTAGGTGACTGGGTTGAGGCCGCAGCCATTATGGCTATTGTTTTTCTTAACGCCGCTCTGGGGGTGATCCAAGAGAGGCGTGCTGAAGAAGCTTTGGCAGCGTTACGTCAATTGGCTGCACCTGAAGCGAACGTGGTGCGGGGCGGACATCGTATCGTGGTACCTGCACGCGAACTTGTACCGGGGGATATTGTCTTCCTGGAAGCGGGCAATTTTGTTCCCGCGGACCTGCGTTTGACCGATGCGATTAACTTGAGAATCGACGAAGCTGCTTTGACAGGGGAGTCCGTTCCCGTGCGTAAGGACGCACACCTACAATTGAAAGAGGATGTGCCGATGGGGGATCGCAAGAATATTGCCTTCATGGGAACCGTCATCACGTACGGACGCGGTAAAGGCGTAGTGACCGGTACGGGGATGCGCACTCAAATCGGCCTCATCGCTGAAATGCTCTCGGCGATGGAGGAGGAACAAACACCACTACAGCGTCGATTGGATCAATTTGGACGCGCCTTGGGTTGGGCCGCTTTAGGGATCTGTGGTCTGGTTTTCATCGTGGGATGGCTGCGCGGCACTCCGCCCCTGGAAATGTTCATCATCGCGGTTAGCTTGGCGATCGCGGCGGTCCCTGAAGGATTACCTGCAGTCGTCACCATCAGCCTTGCTCTTGGTATGCGGGAGATGATCAAACGGAATGCACTCATCCGCCGTCTCTCCTCCGTGGAAACGTTAGGTTCCGCCACCGTAATTTGTTCAGATAAAACCGGAACACTCACTCAAAATGAGATGACCGTGACTAGAGTGGCAGTCGACGGGGAATTTATCACCATAACAGGCGGCGGCTATACCCCCCAAGGTGAATTCAAACTTGATGGTAAAGTGATTGATCTTTCGAAATATCCGGCTATTCTCACTGCATTATGGGTTGGTGCTCTCAACAACGACGCCACATTGGAATTAACCGGTTACAAAGATGGTGAGACAACCTACCGGATGGTGGGTGATCCTACGGAAGGTTCCTTGATCGTAGCAGCTGCCAAAGCCGGGGCTCTACCCACTCCCCTCAACCAAGCATATCCACGGGTGCAAGAAATTCCCTTTGATTCAGAGCGTAAACGAATGGTTACCGTGCACACGGTGCGCGATCCACGCCCAGAGGATATCTCCCCTTTCTACGATCACGGAGCAAGACAGTGGTACGTCGTCACCGAGAAAGGCGCGCCCGATGTGGTACTCCAGCAATGCAGCTACTACCAAAATCGAGAGGACAAAGCCGTACCATTAGACGACGAGCAGCGTCGACGTATCCTGGCTGCTAACGATGCTATGACCCAAGACGCGCTACGCGTCCTGGGTGTGGCATACAAAGTTCTAGAGGAGATCGATGAGGACGAAAACGGGGAAATCGACGGGGAAAAACTGGAGAAAGAGCTAACTTTCGTCGGTTTGATCGGGATGATAGACCCGCCGCGCCCTGAAGTCCCTCCGGCCCTTAACAAAGCTAAACAAGCAGGCATCCGTACATTGATGATCACTGGTGACTACCCAAACACAGCACGGGCGATCGCTGAACAGATTGGGCTGCTCAAACCAGATCACCAGGTGCTAACAGGGAACGATTTAAACAAGATCGATGATGAAACCCTAAATCAGCTTATTGCACACACCGATGTCTTCGCTCGCGTTTCCCCGCAACACAAAGTGCGTATTGTTCAAGCGTTACGCTCTCACGGTGAAGTTGTCGCGATGACCGGAGATGGGGTCAACGATGCACCCTCGATCAAGCAAGCTGACATCGGTATCGCCATGGGCATCACCGGCACCGATGTAGCCAAAGAGACTGCTGATATGGTTCTCACCGATGACAACTATGCCAGCATCGTTTCGGCTGTCGAACAAGGGCGCGTCATTTACAGCAATATCCGCAAGTTTGTCTATTACCTGCTCTCCTGCAATATGGCAGAAATTACCATCATTTTTCTGGCAACGTTGGCGGGGCTGCCTTCTCCCCTCACCGCCATACAGCTATTGTGGCTCAACCTGATCACTGATGGTGCCCCAGCTCTAGCTCTCGGCGTGGAAAAAGGTGACCCGGATATCATGAACCAAGCCCCGAGACCACCCCAGGAACCAATTATTAACCGGGTTATGCGGCTGGGTATTGGTGTGCAAACCGTATTCATCACTGCGGTCACGCTGCTCGCTTACATTATTGGTTTGAACACTTACCCGGAGAACTCCCAGTTAGCCGCCACCATGGCTTTCGTGACTCTCTCATTCTCCGAATTGTTACGCGCTTTCACTGCACGTTCAGAGTACTACCCGATATTCAAAATCGGGATCTTTAGCAATAGAAGCATGAACATGGCTGTAGTCTCATCTTTGATCCTGCTACTCGTCGTGATATATGTGCCTTTCCTGCAGCCCGTATTCAACACACAAGCGCTAACATTCGATCAATGGCGGGTGGTGCTACCATTGCTCTTCATCCCCGCAATAGCTGCTGAGGTCTCTAAAAGTTTCATCCTTTCCCGGCGGGTGACGAATAAGAACTGATTAATATGGGTCCGCATATAGTGAATAAACCATATCGCTCAACAAATTACCATTTAAGCTTCAACAATCCGCCAACCAATCTTGGGACAGGGGATATCTAAACGAAGGTTCTTCTTCTATAATTTGATTAGGATCTACGCTGCTGGGAACCTGAGATATCCTTTCAGCTACGTAAGTCCAATGCAAAATCGAATAAATTAGCTTATAATAGCTCAACCAAGCAGCAAGAATCTTCCATTAACACAACGTATGGAAGATAATAATAAGCTAAGAAAAGGGCAAACCTGCCGAAAGGTAGGGACGCAAAGTTACGGATCTAAAGGGTGGTCGCCAGACCCCATATGATCGCCGGACTGCCTTAGCTTTTCATCATTAACTATTCTAACAACTAAGACAGCCCGGCCTAACCCTATTTAAAACCTGGAACCATAAGGAATCATTTCGCATAAGGGTATAGATTATGAAATCCCTCTCTGCAAAAACCAAGGTGTTCATCGCTTTGATCGTTACGATGGGTTTTCTAGTATCAGGCGTGTATTTGCTAGACACGAGCTGGTTTAACCCTTGGATTATATTGATCGCAGGCTTGGCAGCTGCTGCACAATTGGTTAAAGTCAAAGGAGCAACCGATGAGATGACTTATAACATCAGCTGGTTGCTTTATGGCTTTACTTTTGTGCTGTTTGGAGCGCCTTCCGCTCTAGTTGTGATCATCGTTGCCTATATTGTGGAGACCATTTGGCTGAAAATACCCTGGCATGTGCAGGTATTCAACATGGCTTCCTACGCACTTGCACTCAGCAGCGCGGACCTGATACGATCCTGGATCAACCCACAGAACGAGCTCTATTCGCTTGCAAGTACAGTAAGCTTAATTGCCGCGATCGGCACATTCACACTTATCAATCACATTATAATGGGTTTGATCATCTGGCTGAGAGAAGGTCAGACCATACAACAATCTGGTGTATTAAGTGGGTTTTCGTTGATGATCGATTTCACCATGATTGGATTAGGCATTGCCACAGCAATCCTTTGGACGATTTACCCCTCGGCTGTTTTACTGAACTTGATTCCGCTCTATTTAATATATCGTACGCTAGAAATGCCTTCTTTAAGACGTCAAACAGAACTCGACCCCAAGATTAAGCTATTTAACTCGGAATATTTCGCACAAGCGCTGGAAAAAGAACTAGTCCGATCTAACCGATACCAGCGCCCACTTAGTGTAGTTTTCGCCGATCTGGATCTGTTGAGAAATATTAACAATACCTACGGACAT
>JASFVL010000058.1:0-15511 GCA_050049875.1 Anaerolineales bacterium | reverse complement strand
TTCGTAACTCCGTTCATGGCCCAGCGGAGCACATCGTCATCGCCGGCAGTGCCGGTGTTAAAAGTGCACATCTGGTCAGGCCAAAGTCCTATGCCGTGACCCAGGTCGCCCTCCGGAGGACCGCCATCGTAATGGTAGTAAGAAATGCGATCCTGGCTGAGGCTGCCGCCGTGGAAATCAACGACCATCGAAATCGAAGCCCGCGTGCAATAATTATCGTCATGAGGGTTGGTGCGCAGCGCCGTGCCATTGCCAATCACCCAGTCACCATCATTCTCATGCGCCGAGTCCCAGCGGTCATTTCCCGTGCGTTGGTGCCCGTCGACGCACAGCATGCGCGAATCCTTATGTTGGAGTTGAGGGGTCACGTTCAGCACGCTGCTCGTTTGGACCGTCAGCGCCCCCTCCACGGTGACGATGGTCACTTGACCTGGCACCGAGAACGCGCTGAAACGCCCATGAGGATGCTCAGCGCGCACTCGGTAGTAGTACGTACCATCGGGTATCTCGCTCTCTGGAAAGAAAGCAGCGGCGGGGGTCATTTCATCGATCAAAAGGTCAGAAAAGTCGGAGGTGGTGGACAACTGGAAGTGGTAACCAACTGCCCCGTCGAGCGTTGACCAACCGAAGGGGATAGTGTGATCGCTGGTCTCGATGCCATCCGGCGGAGTACGGAAGTACGGAGCTGGGGGAACGTTGTCCGCGCCCGATGTGGTCTCATTCGCCCGATAAATAACCCACTCATCAGGGGAATTGTTATCTTGCTCAGAGAACCATCCAAAGGATCCGCTCTGGGTCAGCACATCACCACCGGGAATCTGGGTAGTTGGGGCAGTGTAGAAACCGTCACTCCACATCCCGGCTGCCACCGCCGCGTCGTCATCATCTCCCGCATCACCACCGTAGGCCACGAAATCAACGATGGTTTCGCCGCGGTATAACGCCACCTGGTCAGCGTCGTCCTCGAAGACCCCCACCAAACCGGGGGGAGTGTGGAGTTCAGCCACCCCATCGGAGAAGTCGTAATCGTCTGCTGCTTCCCCCTGCCCATCGAAGATAATCAACACGAAGCTGTTATGTGGAGCAGGCGGCAAGTCCTCTGGGATGACGTAACTGTTACCGTCTTCATCGGTGATCTCCCAGCCGCTGAAATCGAGCGGACCTCCCGCTGCCTTTGGAGCAGCCTGAAGCGCTTCCTGGGACCCGGTTGTTTCTATACCGCTGCCAGAGGTTTGGATCATAGGCAGGTATAAGGCAAAAGCGTGAGTGCGCAACTCCACCCACTCAGGCTCTCCCCCTGCGGGGATGGGCTGCACTTCATTGATGGTGATAAATGCCTCTTCACCCTCAGCCAAGGACTGCGGCGCCGAATAGGGCACGAGTGTACCTTGCGAGCTACCCACTCTGTGCACAGACAACAGGAGGGGGATGGTGAACAAGAAAAGTAAGATTACTTTGAAGACTCTGTTTCTCATCGCTCAAGCTCCTTTCACAAATAGAGACATCCTAACCGCCCACCTTTAATATGGTAGTGCCCTGCCCCTTCGAGAATAAAGGCATGCATGCGGGGTCAAACAGCACGACAGAGGTGACATAAAAAAACAAGCGGCAACGATCTGGTTCCTCCTCACCGCAGATCGTTGCCGCCCAGGAAAGGGCCATTTATTGTTCGTTATCGAACAGCGGGACACCGAATGTAGCCTCCTACAACATCTTCAATGTCCGATTAAGCGAAGAACATCTCCCCAAAAACAGGTAAAATCAGTATATCACAATCCCTAAGCGTGAGTGGATTGATAAATTATAGAAAATCGTCGCAAAGGCGACCGATCCCTACCGAGCCAGTACTTTTTCCAAGAACCAACCAGGAGTCACCTCTATGCCAGCTTACGCTTGGAAGACATTTCTAAGCCAGTGGAGCCAAGACGTGCTGTCCACCGACATCAAGATGGCCTTCCCGCCTGAGGTCAGATCCGCCGGGTGGATCGGGTACTCCGCTGCAACGGAAGCCGAGATCGCGCGAGCCGAGACGCGCTTAAATACAACGCTGCCACCCTCCTACCGGGAGTTTCTGCAAATCACCAATGGGTGGCCCATGGTCACCCCACTGCTGGGCAGGTTGTGGTCCAGCAAACGGACCGAATGGCTGTCTGCGCGGCGCTCCAGCCTGGTGGAAGGCTGGTTGATGGGGGAAGCGCTGTCCGGTCCGCTGGAGCCCATTCCCGACGAAGCGTATTTCGTATACGGCGAAAAGCAAGATAGCGCCTTGATGAGAGGCGAGTACCTGCGCAGCGCCCTGGAAATCAGCGATCTCGACATTCGCGATGATGCCATTTACCTGCTGAACCCGCAGGTGGTCACCCCACAAGGCGAATGGGAGGCCTGGTATCTGGCCTCCTGGCTTCCGGGAGCGATTCGCTACCCCTCGTTCTGGAAAATGATGCAAGCGGAATACGAAAGGTTCTTGGACTCAATCGACGAGCTAAAGAACTGCACGCAGGATTTCCTCGACTACGTGGAGAAGCGCCTACAACCGGAGGATGCCCCCAAAGCCCTCACCATTCAAATCGAGGACCTGCGCGCGGCGCTTCAAGACGCCGTAAACCGCGCCTCGGTGGAACCCAAACCCGGCGATACCCGCACCCTGCCCCAATACCAGCAGGGTGTGGTGGAAGGGCTTCAGCTTGCTTTGGAAAGGGTGCGTGAGATCGAGGAAAGTACCCAGGACCCCCAAGAACTAGAGGTGCAGTTGCGCGCCTTGGCGGACGATCTGAACGGTCTAGGTCTGAAAGGGATACAGTCGATGATGAAAGAAATGAACGCCGGAAAGATCTTGTTGGCGGGTTTAATGGACAAATTAACCGGCGGGGTGAAGGGGTTGGACCGGCAGTTCCAGTCCGCCGCAAAGCCGGCTGGCTACACGGCGGCTGCGAGCATCATCCGCTCGTTTTTGGATAGGTGAGCAGGAAGCCTGGCGCTGTGCAAGCACCAGGCTTTCCTCAAAGAGGATATTATCCCTCTTCTGGCGTTTTTCCTGTAATCAGTTGTCTCCAGCGCGTCCAGCCTGCTTTCCATTGAAAGGATCGCGCCCGGATCGTGCCCACAATTCCATAGGGTAGGAAAACCACGATCAGCATGAAAATGATGCCGTAGATCAGCGTCCAGGTAGGTCCGAACCAACGCTCCAACCAATAGCCAAGCAGTTGAACGATGGTCGCACCGAGAATCGGCCCGATGAGCGTCCCAACGCCACCGATAATGGTCATCGCCAAGGCATCAATTGTTTTAAAGGTTCCCAAAATGGCGGGGGTGACGCTCACGTTGTAGAGCGCGGACAAGGCACCCGCCAGCGCAGCGAATACCCCGGCGGCGACAAAAGCAACCAGTTTAAACCAGACCGTGTTGTACCCGATCATCGTCGCCCGGCTCTCGTTATCGCGCGTGGCGATCATCACTCGTCCGGTGGGGGAATTGACAAGCCGTCTAACCGCGAGGAAAACGACCACAAAGAAAGCCAGCGCTAGGAAATAAAAGCGTGTCCGATAGTCAGTGGCACTTAAATAGGCCGGCACAGGGAAACCATGAAGGCCGTCATCCGCGCCCGTGTATTGACGGAAGTCCCCCGCTTCTGCAAGGATAAAAAACATCTCAGCAAAGGCCAATGTGACCATGGCGAGGTAGACGCCTTTTACTCGCAGGGATAACATGCCAAAGATCAGACTTTGAATGAGAGCGATGAGAACAACGGCCAGCAACGCGCCAACAAAAGGCCAGTTAAAATTCTTTCCAATGAGAATCCCAATGACATATCCACCGGTGCCCAAAAACATGGCATGACCAAAAGAAAGTATCCCCGTGTAACCGAGCAAAAGATCATAACTCATGGCAAAGATACCCAGGATAAACATCTGAATGAGCATCCCTTGCCAAAATTTGGCGTATCCGCTGCCAGCTCTCTGCATCAACGCTTCAAAAAAGCCAGACCCTTCTTCTACCGCCTGTGGATCCCCAAAGGTTAAACCCGCAATAAATGGAAACAGAATCAGGAGAACCAATACCAACAAGTAGGGCCACCATTGGGACCAACGATTTGCGAGCGTTTTACTCTGGGAGAGTGATGCGTTTGCCATAAGAACTACTCCTTCCTACCAAAGATCCCAGCCGGGCGTACTAACAAGACGATTGCCATGATTAGCACCGTTGAAGCCCTAGCAAGAGCTGGACTTCCCTTAGCAACGGTCTCAATGAAAGGCAGACTTATACCTGACGCCACAAAGTGGTCACCAAAGGCGCGCGCCAGTCCCAAAAGCAGGGTGCCAACAGCCGCCCCTGGATAGCTTCCCATGCCACCGATCACCACCGCGATGAAGGCTTGTAGCAGAAAACTCGAGCCCATCGCTGGATAAACACCTAGGAACGGAGCTGCGATGACACCCCCCAAAGCTGCCAGGCCAGAGCCAAGGGCGAAGACAAAGGTAAACACTTGGCGCACATTGATGCCAAGGGCTTGCACCATTTCGCTGTCTTGAACACCTGCGCGAATAATCATACCGATCCGGGAACGCTGTAAAAGCAGCCCAACGCCCACAAAAACCACAACCCCCAAAGTAATGATGAATAGACGGTAGGTGGGGAAAGCTCGCCCCAAGACATCCACAGATCGGCAGTGTTCAGAGAACCAAGTGATGATAGACTCGGATCGACAGCCCTCGGTAAAAAAGGAGGGGGGCTCCATGGGTGGGTTGCCCTCCTCGCCCCAAATCCCTTCAATCAAGTCTGTGAAGGCGATCATCAATCCCAAAGTCAGAACCAATTGGGTTACAGGATTACCATAGAACGGGCGGATTAACACAACTTCAATCACCGCTCCAACCAAAGCACCAGCCGAGGCGCCCAAAATCAACGCCAACAAAAAGCGAAGGTCAACCGAGAGCCCCAACATAAATTGTTCTCCAACGTCGCGGCTGATCAAGATCAGGTAGCCAATCGCCAAGGTGACCAATGCCAAAACAACGACCTGCCAAGTTGGGCGCCGGACTCCTTCCTCATGCCGTTCTTTTGGTGCGATCATTATTCCAAAAGGCAATCCACCAACGAACAGCAGCGTTACGCGTTGGATCATCAAACCCAAAGATTCCTGAGCTTCAGCAGTTTGCACAATACCACCAACCGCCGTCACATTGAAAGCATTAATCGCACGAATCGGAAATTGACGAACACTGAAGGCAATGATTCCCACCGCCAGGATAAGCATCACCCACCAAAGAACCTGCCGTACGCCCCTAGTTTTAACTCGACGCCAAATGTATACACCAAAATGCTGAGCGATCAAAGCTCCAGACACAATAGCCAGAAAAAATGGGATCGTGTTAAAGAGCAGCCGCGGGTTCATGAAAGCAGATAAGCCCACATAAGCTCCCAGGACGAAAACAGCGCCATGGGCGAAATTCAACACATCCATCAACCCAAAAATTAATGAAAGCCCGGAGGCGATCAGGAAGTACAGGGCTGCCAGTGTGACACCCGAGAGCAGGATGGACATCCATACTTTTGGTTCCATGTCCTGGGTGACAATTCCTACAGCCGCTAGGACGATCACTACTGTGATGATCAAAGCACGGTTGCGTTTCCAGAAATTAGTCATCATTTCTTCCTCTTAGGGTGCCATCTTTTACACCACGAGAATGCGCCTCCGCATCAAGCCGCTGCGAGGTAACGGCGGATGGTCTCTTGGTCATCGACCAAATCACTCATCATGCCATTTTTTACGGATCTTCCAGATTCGATGATGGTGTAACGGTCCGCAAGCTGGCTTGCCATAATAAAATTCTGTTCAACTAGCAAAACGGTCGTGTGAGCGGAGAGCTGGCGCACGGCTTCCATCATTTGTTCGATGATAACTGGAGCAAGTCCCTCGCTTGGTTCGTCAATCAATAGAAGGGTGTTATCCGGAACCAAGGCTCTAGCAATGGCTAACATCTGCTGCTGCCCGCCAGAGAGGTTGCCACCAGGGAGCTTGATAAGCCGCTCGAGGTCTGGGAAAATGCCAAAAATAAATTCCGCCCGCTGCGCCAGGTCCCCTTTCTTGCGCTCTGCGATCCTGAGATTTTCCTCCACGCTTAGGTCGCGGAAGATAGCACGATGTTCTGGGACATAGCCAATTCCTTTGCTGGCGATCCTGTGGGAAAATTGACCTTGAATTTCCTCGCCCATGAAAGTAACACTGCCATCGCTGGGGGGCGTGAGTCCGAGGATGGATTTGAGCGTAGTAGTTTTCCCAGCGCCATTTCGACCAAGCAGAACTGTGATACTCCCCTCAGGTACCTCAACCGAGACCCCCTCGAGGATATGGAACTGGCCGATAAAAGTTTGGATATCCTTGATTTCTAAAACGTTGGTCATCACTTCACCTCGGAGAGATCACCGTATAGTTCGCCCAGATAAGCGGATTGCACCACCTCATTGGCGGCAATCTCCGTGGGGGTGCCCTCGGC
The DNA here is from genome assembly GCA_050049875.1 of Anaerolineales bacterium. Taxonomy (GTDB): domain Bacteria; phylum Chloroflexota; class Anaerolineae; order Anaerolineales; family UBA11858; genus JASFVL01. The sequence goes on along the minus strand of JASFVL010000058.1, from coordinate 9,017 downwards.
TAGGACTCGTCCCTGGTGCATGACCGTGATCCAATCTGAGACATTCATCACCAAGTCCATCTTGTGCTCCACCAACATGATAGTTTTATCCCCCCGCTCACGGATTTGTTCGATGACATCCATCAAGAGAGGAATCTCCTCTCGCGCCATGCCCGCCGTAGGCTCATCCAAAAGCAGCAATTCTGGATCCGCAGCAAGGAGGATGGCTAACTCCAATTTGCGTTTGCCACCATGGGGCAACATTCGGGCCAGTACCTGGGTTTGCTCGCTCAATCCAACCTGATCGATCACCTGACAAGCTCGTTCTTCGTATATCGCAAAATGGCGGAAGTGCTGCCAAAATTTAAAATTATCCCCTCCGAGAGCTTGTGCAGCCAAGCGGACGTTTTCCAACACGGTCAGATTAGGAAACACATTGGTGATCTGATAGGAACGACCAATACCTAAATGCACAGTGCGGTGCGGGGGATCATCGGTAATGTCGCGGCCCTTAAAAACTACCCGCCCACTGGTCGGTTCAATATTGCCGCTGAGCAAGTTAAAAAAGGTTGTTTTACCTGCCCCGTTAGGGCCAATAATCGAATGCAGCGTGTGGGTTTTGACTTTGATACTCACACCAGCCACTGCAACAAGTCCCCCAAAGTCCTTACGCAGATTCTGAGTTTCCAGGATGATTCCGTCTTCCATAGGTGATAACTCCTGATGATATGACTGAAGGTGGCCCTAATCCACTGTAGATATCTCCCGGATAAGCTGTGGGATGCAGTAGGGTTGCTCTGGATATTTGGTAGGCTGAACGACGCGCATAAACTGTAGCATCTGACGGCCCTTGGGAAGGAAATTATTTGCTCCCTCGGGTCCTAAAAAACCCATGCCTTGCATAGCGGGGATCAGCACTCAGCATGAGATACGCTTCAATGCTCCCATAGGGATAAACCCTGGGGTGAAACCTCCGCCAGTGAACTGGGATTCCCTGCGAAATACACAAACTCCACATCACAAAGCGTACATGACAATACACAAATCACTGTCCGCACTCACGAATCTGGAGATAAGAATATTTGGTTTTGTCTTGAAACATGGTTGGGGAGAGGTGGTTCCTCACCCCTCCCCAACTCTCATTCACTCTATTATGGACAGCGGTCAGCGTACGCCTCAGGCAACTGACAAGGCGGCGCACTTTCCTCTGGACTGAACTCCTTGATCAGCTCGACAAAGTCCAAGTCGGGATCAGTGACATTGTCCAACGCCGCGAAGTACAGCGTCTGCAAAGCGACGTGATCGTAAGGCCGGATGATGACCTCGCCTTTAGGCCCGTCGAAGGTGAAGTCGCCCTCATAAACCGGTATCAGGGTATCGGCGCTAGTAGCACCCAATGTGGCTTCCAACCCGTCTACAACCATGATGGCGGCCATCATACCCCCGGCAGCCCACAGGTCAGGCGGCGCTCCATATTCCTCGATGTGGCGCTCCACCAACCAGTCGTTGATCGGATTGTCCGGATAGGTGTAGTGATAGACATGCACACCCACCGAACCGAGAGCGTCTGCATACCCCGCCGCCAAGGTCTGGTTGTCCCCTATCCCCGTGCCGATGATCATCTCATCAAACACACCCAACTGCCCCATCTGCTGGAACATCGGGGCGAACCCCGCCCCCGCCCAGGTCACGATCAGCACATCCGCCTCTGTCTCCAAGATCTGGTTGATGTAGGGGGTGAAGTCCGTGGTGTCCAGCGGCGCAAAGATGGTCCCACACCCCTCAGGGGTGTCGTTGACCAAGAACTCGCCGCCCCCCTCCTTGACTACCGGGTAGAAAGAGCACGCCGAGCCATATCCAAAGGCATAGTCCGGCGCGATCTGCACAAAAGTCTCACCCATGTCCAACAGACCCGTACCCATCACCAATGCGTCTTGGAAGCTGGTGCGACTGGTGCGGAAGGTGTTGGGACTGAAGTTGTCAGCCGTGATCTGCGGCGCTGCCGCCGGTTCGGCGATGAAGATCACGTCGTTCTCCTCCACCACCGGCATAACCGCCAGCGCCACTCCAGAACTGATGTTGCCCACCAGAATCTCAGCGCCCTCAGCCTCGATCAGCTCGCGGGCTTGCGCAACCCCAGTTTCTGGATCGCTGCCGTTATCCTTCTCAATGACCACGATAGGCCGCCCAGCTACCTCCATGGTGCCGTTGGTAGCGTACTCCAAACCAAGATAGAAACCCTGGGTTTGGCTGGGACCGTAAATCGCCAGCGCCCCCGATTTGTCCGTCATTAGACCGATGACAACATCTTGGCCGGCGAAGGGATATTCAACTTCCTCGACTACTTCCTCAACCTCCGGACAGCGGTCAGCGTACGCCTCAGGCAACTGACAAGGTGGCGCACTTTCCTCTGGACTGAACTCCTTGATCAACTCAACGAAATCCAAGTCAGGATCGGTGACATTGTCCAACGCCGCGAAGTACAACGACTGCAATGCGACGTGATCGTAAGGCCGGATGATGACCTCGCCTTTAGGCCCGTCGAAGGTGAAGTCGCCCTCATAAACCGGTATCAGGGTATCGGCGCTGGCATCACCTTCAGTCGCTTCGACGCCTTCGACCAGCATGATCGCGGCCATCATGCCCCCGGCAGCCCACAGGTCAGGCGGCGCTCCATATTCCTCGATGTGGCGCTCCACCAACCAGTCGTTGATCGGATTGTCCGGATAGGTGTAGTGGTAAACATGCACACCCACCGAACCGAGAGCGTCTGCATACCCCGCCGCCAAGGTCTGGTTGTCCCCTATCCCCGTGCCGATGATCATCTCATCAAACACACCCAACTGCCCCATCTGCTGGAACATCGGGGCGAACCCCGCCCCCGCCCAGGTCACGATCAGCACATCCGCCTCTGTCTCCAAGATCTGGTTGATGTAGGGGGTGAAGTCCGTGGTGTCCAGCGGCGCAAAGATGGTCCCACACCCCTCAGGGGTGTCGTTGACCAAGAACTCGCCGCCCCCCTCCTTGACTACCGGGTAGAAAGAGCACGCCGAGCCATATCCAAAGGCATAGTCCGGCGCGATCTGCACAAAAGTCTCACCCATGTCCAACAGACCCGTACCCATCACCAATGCGTCTTGGAAGCTGGTGCGACTGGTGCGGAAGGTGTTGGGACTGAAGTTGTCAGCCGTGATCTGCGGCGCTGCCGCCGGTTCGGCGATGAAGATCACGTCGTTCTCCTCCACCACCGGCATAACCGCCAGCGCCACTCCAGAACTGATGTTGCCCACCAGAATCTCAGCGCCCTCAGCCTCGATCAGCTCGCGGGCTTGCGCAACCCCAGTTTCTGGATCGCTGCCGTTATCCTTCTCAATGACCACGATAGGCCGCCCAGCTACCTCCATGGTGCCGTTGGTAGCGTACTCCAAACCAAGATAGAAACCCTGGGTTTGGCTGGGACCGTAAATCGCCAGCGCCCCCGATTTGTCCGTCATTAGACCGACGACCAGAGGCTCCTCTTCTTCAACCTCTTCGGGTACTTCAGTTGGCTCTTCAACAATTACCTCTGTGGGTGCTTCTGTTGGGGGAACCTCGGTGGGTTCCTCGGTCGCTGCGGGCACGCAGGCGCCTAGCACCAAAGCGACGATCATAAGCAGGGAAAATGTGTGTAGAAACAAGCGTTTATTTTTCATGGTCTTCTCCTCCGTTGAGAATGGTCTAAAAGGATTAGATTCACTACATAACTTGTACGGCGTGAGATGATTACTTGAGGGTTACAGGACATAGAAACTCCTTGATTCGTTAGTCAAATCGCTAAATATCTCAGTGTTCAGATCATTCGATCGTTAGATTGACGAGGCGGTTATCCAAGCGATGATTAAACAACTACTGGATATGGGCGTGGAAAACCTGGTTGAATTGCTCCGGTTTCTCGATGAACGGTACGTGACCTGTATCCTGAATAACCACCTCCCGGTAGCTGCCACCCGCGGCGGTGTATTTCTCCAAGACAGCACGCGTTTGGCCGATCATGGGCTGTGGAGGATATTCTTCTTCACCCGGCCATCCAGGCAGGAGACCCATTCTCCCTAAATAGCCCGGATCCGAGGCGGCGGTGTCTGATACCGCCAAATCATGGCTGCCCCGCACCCACAGAATATCCATTTTCGGCTCACCCTGGATGATTTTTTCGATATCACCAGCGTATTTCGGTGACGTAGCATTGGAGGCTCCCCAGACGCCCGGCGCCATATGAGGCCAATAGGGCGACTGGACGGAATCACCCGGGACATCCCGTTCCCCAATATGGGTGTACAGCAGTGAGGATAGTAGTTCCTCCTCTCGGGGAGGGATAAACGGCGGTTTGACCAACAATGTACGTATCGCCATACGCGGGGAAAACTGGCTCTCCAACCCCCGGTCGCCGTCTTTCATGCGCTGGATCAACTCGGGGTTGGATAAACCGCCCCCAGACCCAGCGTAATCCGGGTTGGTGGGCGTGCCATCGACATCTTTGGTGGCACCAAAACCATAGGGCGAACCGGGATCCGCCAAGGTTACCGTCAATAAACGATCGGAGTTTTCCATCAGTAGGCGCCAAACCACCATGCCCCCCAAGGAATTGCCCACGATATGAACTTTCTCAATCCCCAAGTGATCTAACAAGGCAACAGCGTCATCCGCTAGATCGCCCATACCGCGGGTGGCGTCGATCTTTTTCTCCGGGTCAGCCTCACCAAAGCCGCGCTGGTCTGGGGCTAAACCGCGGTAGCCTTTGGGCAAGGCGACCAAAGTCTCCTCCCACCAGGTTGCGGAGGTGACATTGCCGTGCAAGAAAAGTACGGGGACACCGTCGTCCGGCCCCGTAAAAAGCACGCGTGTGGTGATGCGATCGGTGGTCACGGTTTTGGCGGTCACGCCTTCCATTGTGGGGATGCTCATATTCTTCTCCTATCCATTTCGTGCGCTTCAGTGCTGCGCAACTCCGATTACAAATACTTCTCCTTCAACTTAGCTTTTACAACCTTGCCGTAAGCGGAATAGGGCAAAGTCTCGGCGAAGATCACCTCTTTCGGGATCTTATACCGGGCGATCTTGCCCTGGCAGTACGCTTTCAACTCCCCCTCACTGACCTGCTGTCCCTGCTCCAAGATCACGACCATCAAACCGACCTCGCCCCACTTCTCATGGGGTTTGCCGATCAGGGCGGCGTCCTTTACGGCAGGATGCCCACGATAGATCGATTCCACCTCAGCGGCGTAGATATTCTCCCCGCCGCTCTTGATCATATCCTTGTAGCGCCCATCGATGTAAAAGAAGCCATCCCCATCCATGTGGGCCATGTCGCCAGTGTGGAACCAGCCGTCCACCAAAGACTCTGCCGTGGCTTCCGGATTGCGCCAGTATCCCAAGCAAACGTGGGGACCCGAGATGAGCAGTTCGCCGGACACCCCAACGGGCACGTCCTCCCCGGTCTGCGGGTCGGCGATGCGCATCTCGCTGTGGAAGATCGGTTTGCCCACCGACCCCGTTTTGGGCACCGAGTCCTGATCGGTCATACTGAAGCAGTTCACCCCCACCTCGGTGAGTCCGTACCCTTGCCGGAAGATGATCCCTTTTTCCTCGCGCCAGGCCTCCATCAACCTGGAGGGGCAAGGGGCGCCACCGCTGATAAAGAAATGCACGTGGCTGAAGTCCGCCTCTGCAAAGTACGGCGAGTCCATCCACATTTGGAACAGTGTGGGCACACCCAAAATAACCGTGCACTTCTCCTCCAGAATCCAGCGTAAGGAGGCCTCCGGGTCAAAGTCGCGCGCCAGGATGACCCGCCCGCCGACGTAAAGCAGCGGTGTGAGGAAGGCGAACAGCCCACCACCGTGGAACAAGGGTGTATAAACCGGGGAGATGTCCTTCTCAGTCACCCCCCAACTGCTGACGGTATTGATAGCGTTAAAGAGGATTTGCCGGTGAGGCAGCACTGCCCCCTTAGGATAGCCCGTCGTGCCGGAGGTGTATAGAATGCAATAGGGAGTTTCTAAATCCATGGGAGGACGTTCGGGCTCAGCGTCGGAGGCAACTTCCATTTCCGCTTCGTAATTGAGGGCGCCTTCGATCTCGGCTCCGCGCAAGGCAACGTAGTTCTCCACGTCGATCTCGGGGCTCATCCCCTCCAAGGTCCCCACGAACTCGGGCTCACAAATTAATGCCTTGGGCTCCAAATCGTTCGCCATATAACTCAGTTCCCTGGCCGTTAGGCGCCAGTTGAACGGTGCGAAGATGGCGCCGATTTTCGGCAGACCATAAATCAGATCGATGTAGGCAACGCTGTTCTTGGCGATTACACAAACCCGGTCACCCTTTTGGACGCCAAGTTTCCCCCGCATGAAATTCGCCAGCTTGTTGGCGCGCGCGTTGAGTTCAGCGTACGTGAATCGACGACCGGTTTCCAGTTCAATTAAAGCGATGCGATGGGGAGTTAGATAAGCCCGTTTCCCCAAAAGATCGGCGGCATGCACACGACCCTCCGTTCAATTTCTGCGTAGTTCGCGTTGCGTAAACACGCTGGCAAAAGGTGCTATCCTATTCAGTTGTCCGTCCTCTCCCTTGGCTAATGTGATATTTTAGCATGCTTCGGTTACCGCGTGGTTACAAATCGCCAACCAGAGCTTGTTTCGCTAGGAATCCCAAGATCACGCTGTTGAACGCCTCGGGGCGCTCCCAGCAGGTGGCGTGACCCGCCCCCTTGAGAACATGAAACTCTGCATGGGGGATGCCCGCACGCAGGATGGCAGCGTACTCGGACCCTTTAAGTAGGTCCAACTCCCCCACCATAATGCAGGTGGGCATCTCGATCTCAGCCAAACGATCCGTGAAGTCCACCTCCAGGAAGCAATCACACAGTCGGATGATGGCGGGAAAATCAAGCAAAGCGTAGCGCTGTTTGGCATCCTCCAGCAGAGCGGGGTTGTCGCCAATAAACTGGGGGGAGAAATTCCAAGGCACGGTAGCGTTGAAGAACGCCAAGGGATCGCCCGCCCGCAGCGCATCCAGCCAGCTTTGGATCACCAGACGCAACTCCGCTCCGACCTCGCTGACCGTATCGATCAGGATCAAGCTGCGCGTTTTCGCGGGGTATTTCAAAGCAAAGGCCTGGGCGACCTCGCCGCCGTAGGAAATCCCCAGGATGTGAGCACTTTCCACGCTTAGCGCGTCCAAAAGGGCAGCTAGATCGTCGGCGTGCAGTTCCATGTTGTAGGGTTCGTCGGGATGGTCGGACTGTCCCTGACCGCGGCAATCGTACTGCAGCACGCGGTAGTGCTGGGCCAATGTCTCGGTCTGAAAAATCCAACTCGTCGCCGCGTTCATGATCACCCCGTTGTTGAGCACCAGAACGGGAGCGCTCTCCGGTCCGTGGAATTCGTAATACAAGTTGACACCGTTGACTTTTACGTGGGGCATTTTCACTCCTTATGCGATCCGAGGAAGGACTAAGCCTCCAAATCCTTCACATACACCAGCGCTTCCCCATCACAGACGACCTTTCCAGCGGGGTTGACGCACGTGGTGCGCAGATTGACCAAATCCTTTTCAGGACGCAGACGGATGATCTCCACCGCAGCAATGATCTCCTCGCCAGGATAAGCGGGCGCAGGGAAGTGTAACTTTTGCTTGAGCCAGTTGGTGCCGCGACCCGGCAGTTTTGTGCCCAGCAAGCAGGAGAACAAACCGCCCAGCAGCCCACCGGGGATGATCTGTCTTTCAAATCCTAGGCGCTGCGCGTAAGCGCGCTCCAGGATCAGCGGGTTGGCATCCCCGCAAGTGTGCGCATATGCGTCCAAATCTTCCAGGGTGAAGGTGCGCCTGGTCTGAGATTTATCCCCGAGCTCCAGCCCTTTGTGAGATTGCGCCGTGCTGCTTTCCAGCGCAGGTTCGTACGCCAGCCTCCGGTCAGACTTGCCAACAACTCCCGGCAAGCGCACCCAAGTCCTGCCCTGCAGCCCGACGCTCCCGTCTGGTTTTTCCAGCCTAGTGCTGAGTTCAGCTATGCCCTCCTGCTGCCGAACCTGCAACACTTGTAACTGGATGGTGACCGCCTCTCCCACGTAGGTGGCGGTCGGGAACATGAGTTCTTGGGCGAGCTGCTGCGTGCCAGGGCCGGGAATGCGCGTTCCTATCACTGCGCACACCGAGCTGTAAAGCAGCATACCGTGAGCGACGGTCTTCCCGAAACGCGTGCTGGCTGCGAATTCCGGGTCGACATGGATGGGGTTGTCGTCGCCAGTGATGGCAGCAAAACGGTCGAAGTCACCTTGGGTGAAGATTCGTCTTACGGTTTCCACCTGCCCGACCTGTAGGGCAACGCTCATGCGACCCTCCTCATGACGCGTACTGCTCGCGCAATTCCCGCTTGAGCACCTTGCCCGCCGCGGTTCTGGGCAGCGAGTCTAGAAAAGCAACCGATTTGGGGATCTTGAAACGCGCCAGTTTGCCCTGGCAGAACTCGATCACCTGCGGCTCCGTCAGGGTGTGACCCTCTTTGATCACCACAAGCGCCTTACCGACCTCCTGCCACTTGGGGTGGGGCACACCGATCACCGCCACCTCCGCCACAGCAGGGTGGTGGTAGATCACGTTCTCCACCTCCGCAGGATAGACGTTCTCCCCACCGGAGATGAACATGTCCTTCCAGCGATCGACGATGTAGTAAAAGCCCTCTTGGTCGTACTTGGCAGCGTCACCGGAATGGAGCCAGCCGTCCACCAGCGTCTCTGCAGTGGCTTCTGTGCGGTTCCAGTAGCCAGTGGTGACGTTGCCGCCCCGAATGCACAGCTCCCCGACCTGGTCCGGTCCCAAGACGTTCCCCTCCCGGTCCATGATGCGTACGTCGGTGTGTAGTACAGGCTTACCCACTGAACCGGCCTTGCGCACAGCGTTCTCCCGGTCAATAATGAATACCGTAGGCCCTGTCTCGGTCATGCCAAAACCCTGCTGGATGATGAGGCTCCTCTTGGCGTAATCCTGAACCAAGGAGGGGGGCA
>JASFVL010000334.1:0-4887 GCA_050049875.1 Anaerolineales bacterium | reverse complement strand
GATGATTTTTCAAAGTGACGATGCCATCAGTATTGTTCATTAATTTCTACCCCAAATATACATATAACATCAGACCTAGCGATATACTCATCATGAATAGTCCAAGGACTGATAGAAAAACACCAACACCAGCGGTGGTCCGAACCATCTCGCTTGTTGTAGCTAAAAGAGCAGAAGCGTTCCCTACAAGTCCAGCGACTTCTTCGGCGAGACCTTTATGAACCAATTGAGCAGTTTGATTTGCTAGATTTTTTACATCACGTCCTAAGCTTCCTCTAATTAGAATGATGACCCCGGTCAGGAAAGTCAATACCCCAAGAAAGAATAAACCAAGACTCATAGCAAAAAAGATTTCGGTCAAGGTGAAGTTTTTCATGATATTCTCCTGTTAATTTTCATGCAGGATTTTTGGTGCAAGAAGTGTGCCCATGAGATTTGTATCAATTATCAAAAGCTATTGACGAAAGCCATTAAGACAGTTAAAATTTCGATCGTGTTGTAGATGTCGCCTCCGAACAGGTGGCGGCTTTTTTTCGGAAGGAATAGGATGATGGTTATGAATAAAGAAGAACAAGGTAGCAATCTCGGCGAGGAGGCATCATCCAACGAAGGTTTGTCGCCTCAAAAGGTTTCTGCAGATGAAGTAAAAATCTCTCAAACTGCTGTTGATTCCATCAAGGCTGATTATGTGTATCTCGAACAGAGTGGGGCAGAGAAAGTCGTCGCGGGTGAGCTAGAGATCACACAGGGTGGATTGGGTCGGGTTGAAGCTCAACAAGTAATTATGAGACAAGCTGGTGCTGGTATCGTTGAATCAGCCAGCGTTGATATAAAAAATGGTGGTTCTTTGATTGTGCGCTCACAGGATGTTCTTATGCGCCAATCGGGATCGGGTGCCGTATTTTCAGATGCTTTAACGATGCATTCGTCTCAGGCTGGGGTAGTGGTTGGTCAAAATGTTCAGGGGGATCTAATTAAAACTTCTATCCTCTTGGCTGGACAGGTGGATGGCCCCGTTGAAACCACCTTGGACACCCCGCGCGCATTATTAGCTGGTTTAACTGCAGGAGTAGCTATGGGTTTGGTATGCGTTGTTGGAAAACTGCTGAGTAAAAGGTGAGTGATAAGAAATTCGAGTCTCAGGATATAATACCTTTAATCCTGAAGGTTTTAAACGAAGATTGTGTTTCAGTTTTTCTGTAAATTACGGGCTTTCACCCGCAATTTAAAGAAAAACCTCTGAGTGATCGAAACTAACGTATTTTCTAAGAGAAGCGAGGGTAACCCTATTAGATGTAAAAATTCCAAAACGGGTGAGAGGCGCTTCGAGGAAGGATAAAATGAGTGAGATTGTCTTAAATGCAAACAAACGGGATGTTATAGGCAAAAAAGTTAAGCTTCTTCGGAACGAAGGTAAATTGCCAGCTGTTATCTATGGATATAATTTGGACGCTACTCCAATTGTATTGGACGCTAGGGATGCGTCGAAAATTCTATCCACAGTCAGCTCATCCACTCTAATCAATATGAATATCGACGGCAAGAAACACGCTGTCTTGGTTCGGGAACGTCAGCGTGATATCCTCCGTGGGAATCTGATACATGTTGATTTTCAAGCTGTCTCATTGACGGAAACCGTGCGTGCAAAAGTGCGGGTTAGCGTCGAGGGTGAATCCCCTGCTATCAGTGAGTTCGGCGCATTAATCGTCACCGGTCTTGAGGAATTGGAGATCGAATGTCTACCAAATGATTTGCTCGAACAAATTGTGGTGGACATCTCGAGCTTGGATAGGGTTGGAGATGCCATATTTGTAAAAGACATCGATTTTCCTGAAGGCATAACCTCGCTGGATGATCCTGAGACGATGGTCGCTGTTGTCACAATGCCCGCAGCTGAGCCCGTTGAAGAAGAGGTAGAAGAAGAGCTCGAAGATGAATATGGCTTACCCGCTGAGCCTGAAGTTATTGAACGAGGTGAACCTGGTGAGGAAGAGGAAGGGGAGGAAGAATAGATAAGATTGTGCTGACGATTATGTGAATCTGATTCGGTGGAATACAAAATTATTTACCAGAGTGTGAAGAGCATGGCGGGTTTAATGTCCCCGCCATGCTCCCTTAATTCAGATCAATCCTTTCCTTTATCCCTGATAATTTGTTTAGCATTGATTTCAGTCCTGAGCGCCTGCGCGACATTGCCCTCACAACAGAGTACAATTGCCACGGAAAGACCTTCTATTGGGAATACCCAGATTTTTGAAGATCTAACTTCTTCGCCGCCAACCGAATCCTCCTCATCCGAGCAGATCAGCAACCAAAGATCATTGATCCGTCAATGGGGATCTGAAGCTGCTGCTACTACAGAATATGCTGACCCTGAATGGTCCGCTGAAAATGCTACCGGGGCGCCGGACACAACCCAATGTGGTGATTTCCAATCCGCATATGCATCCGCTGCCAGTGATGGGATTGATACATTAGCAATCACGTATACAGTCCCCGTTTATGCTACCAGCCTAAATATTATCCAATCTTATAACCCCAATCAAGTAACTGAAGTGGAATTAATTGGAATTAATGGTGACAGGATCTTGGTTTACTCAACTCCTCCAGTACAAGTGGATCAACCATGTCCTTATACATTGTCCGTCTCCTTTGAAAGAACTCCTTTCAAAGTGGAGGCTGTTCACCTGAAATTAGACCAATCGGTTCTGGGGTTGGGTTGGAATGAAATCGATGCTGTTGAGTTGGTGGGTGAGACTCAATAAACCTCTACCAAAAATCAAGTTAATCTGAGCGCTCTGAGAAAGAATAGCGTAATTCTGGCGCTTGCTCCCCACAAGACCTCGCTGTCATAGGGTTGGAAGTAAGTGACGGATATAGATTCCCCACCTTCAGGCAGGTACCTTTTTTTGACCTCCCTATTCTTGGGATCTGCAAGCCAGGTCAAGGGGATTGTGAATGCACGGCTGACTTCTTCAATTTGTATTTTTAACTTATACGGCCAAGGAATGGCACCGACAATCGGAGCAACTTGGTAATTTGTTATTGTCATGAGATCATTCAGGCGACCGAGAATACGGACGTCGGTGGGTAAAATTCCAACCTCCTCATGCGCTTCTCTTAAGGCACACCCTTCCGGATCGGGATCATTAGGATCACATCGTCCCCCTGGGAAAGCAACTTGTCCACCATGGCGATCATTTTTATTCTCGGTGCGACGGATATATAGGATCTGCCACCCACTTCCATCATTCAGCATTGGAATGAGAACTGCGGCTCGTTGAGTGGCGCCGTTAAGAATACCTGGGGGATAGGGGGAGTATGGTGGTTTATTTCGGTCGTAGGCTTGCACTAAGCAGGTGATAATTTCCTCTTCTGTTATATTCATCGTCATTAATTATTTCACCAATGCTTATGTGTGCGCTATTTTATTCAAACGCTACCTAGGCGAAGGTTCTAATTGGCATTTATGACTGTTCGGGCGAATATCAAATAGCCGGTATGTGCTACCATGCGGTCTTGGGGTCTAAATTTGCTAGCTATCGGTTTGTAATAACGTAATAGTACTTCGCAGGTCTCTACAAGTTCGAATGGTTTATTCCTTAATGCTGCCAATAATCGAGTAACTTGATTTGTGGTTGGTAGCAAACTGCCAAAATGGCCACCGGATTTTATAGCTTCGTATGATTGAGATATATAGTCCCATGGATTTGGTAGGTCTAGAAATAGAGCGTCTACGCCGCGCTCATCAAACCCCTCGGAGATATCTCGAAGTCTAAAGGATACGCGACTTTCTAGACCAAGCCGTTCAAGGTTTTTTCTGGCCAGATTCTGCATTTCCTTTCGAATTTCATAACTATATATATGACCTTCTGAGCCTACCATATAGGCCAATGCTGTCGTAAATCCGCCTGAGCCGCTGCCGGCTTCGATCACGCGAGCCCCTGGACCGATGCTCATATTGAGCATAATAAATCCGATCTCTTTTGGGTACATGATCGTCGTATTACGTCGAGTGTTCAGCAGTAGATCGTGTAGGCTGGGTTGCAGAATTAAGAAAGTCTTGTCTATATGACTTAATACTTGACTGCCCCATGGAATACCGATCAGATTATCATGTTCAAGTACACCATGGTGTGTTTGAAGATGATTCCCCGGATGTAATCTGATAATAAACCGTTTATCTCGAGGACCAATCAGTTGAGCCAGGTCTCCCGCTTGAGTGTGAGTAGTTTCCTTCATTCTTGAATAGTAATTGATATAACCTGTAGGACTTAAACAGGTGAAGGGGAATGTGGGGGGGGTGGGCGGGCAGCACCCGCTCAATACCCCAAGCACTTCCCATCTGTGGTACTTCTGAAACTGCTAACTATTTAAATTTCGGGTGAAGTAACTTGTGATTTCGTTATAAACCTTTACGCGATTCTTGTGTTTTAGGATGTCGTGTCCTTCATCTTCGAATAGAAGGTAATCAATATCTTTACCAATTTGTCTTAAGTGTTCGACAAGATCCTTAGATTCGTGCTCAACAACCCGGGGATCGTTTTTCCCTTGGATAACTAATAAGGGGCACTCAATTTGCTCGATATATGTACGCGGAGAACGTTCGAGGAGGAATTCCCGACCAGCGTTATCTTCTGGGTCAGCCAAAGTTAGTTTGAAGTAGGGTTTCCAAGTTTCTGGGATTCTTTCCGAAAAGGTCACGAGGTCAAAAGGACCAAACATATCGACAGCTGCACTCCAGAGCTCGGGATGTCGTGTGGCGAGCATCAAAGTCATATAACCACCGTAAGATCTGCCAACCACCCCGGATTTGGATATATCTATTCGTGGATCTTTGGGTAAGAATTCTGTCATTGCGTAGACATGGTCTAATCGGTCTTTTCC
>JASFVL010000333.1:0-4890 GCA_050049875.1 Anaerolineales bacterium | reverse complement strand
GAGGAAGTATTGGAAGGTCAAATTAATGGACGCGAATTAGAGCTATCCTACTCCTTCGCGGAGGAAATCCCTCCGAGTGAAGAGGAGGAAGAGGTCATCACCGGAGAGTTCACTTATACAACTGTTGTAGATGATTCGGTCGCTATACAGATGGATGTGCCAAGCCATTGGAACCAGATCGATGGTTCCTACTGGGAAACGACCTGGGGCGATGCAGAGTTCATCGCAGCCTCAATAAGTGCATCCGCGAATTTAGAACGTTTTTATGGAACTTACGGTGAACCTGGGGTTTTCTTTGCTGCTTCGGATCGATTGGGACAGCTAGGGGGATATGTTCAATTGTTGGATGGCACCAAGGTTTGGTATGAAGAGGATTGCGTTTACGATAGCCGGGATAATTATGTGGACGAGTTTTATGAAGGGAGATATGATTATTGGACGAATTGTGGCGTGGAGAACGGAAATGTGTTTATCCTCTCTGCTCGCCCAATTGATGATCCTCTAGCATTCTTAATCCTTGTTGAGGTAAGGTTTTTAACAACGGATGACCTGGATGCCCTAACCAGAATCTTGCAGACTTTTGATGTGATCGGGAGTTTACCCTAAGATCTTTCAATGAGTTTGTAAAGGATCGGCAGTGATACTACCGGTCCTTTTTTAGTTATCCAACAGCCAGATTTTAATTGTAGGAAAAGACGGGACCTACCCTGATTTGTTATTCTCTTTCAACTATAAAGGTGACAGTTGCTTCACTCTCATTTCCAGCTAGATCGGTAGCGATGACCTGAATAGTATACTCCCCAGGACCTCCTCGCCAAGGAACAGCAAAAGGTGGGTTCGTTTGCCTGGCAAGCAACCGTTCTCCAAGATAAAATGACACATCATTTAATTCCGTGTTGTCACTAGCTTCTGCTTGGAAGGTAATGGGGGTGCTGATATCGTAGGTGAAGCGCTGACCTTCCGTTGGATATGGAATCTTTACCACTGGGGGTTGATTATCCACGGTTACTTGAATAGTCGCGGTATCGACACGCAGATCTTCTCGCACAACTACCAGTTGAATGGCGAAGAGCCCGTCTAACCCCTCAGTATCCCATGAGCCTAACAAACCGTCTTCGACCGGTTCTTCAATGTCTTCACTTATCTGCAGCCATGATTGGGGGTTCAAGCCTTTGCCCACCTGTAAGCGGTAAGAGGAGAATAACTCACCATAGGCGTTTCCAATAATTTCGGCTTTTCCGTTGATATGACTGTACATCTCTGGTGAATTAACAACTGTATTTTGTGAGCTTGGCGGTGTGTAGATGACATCATATACTTCTGGAGGTGTGGGTATTCCTGTAGCTTGAGCCCATTCAGTTGCCTCGGGGGGTACGATGAGGTAGACGCGCTCATCAATCAACTCAGGTGGGGTGAAAACGGTTGCTAAGCGCCCAGTTTCACGATTGATTTGGTATTCTTGATATAGGATATCAGGTTGTGTCGGCTCATTGCCCGGAAGAAAAATCTCTGTGACGGTAGTTGGACAGTTACGGGAGGGAAGCATTCCTGATGGATCACACACGTTAATACGACTCAGACCGGGTGGAATCTCCCAGGGGGTAGGTGTCATGTCTAACGTTATGTATTTCATCATTGCGTGCCATAACCCAGCAGCGACCTTGGTTGGAATACTTGATTCAGGTGTAAGGGTTTTTTCCGTTGGCAGACTACCAATCTCCGAGGAGTTGCGCGGCAAGCCAACCCAAACACCAACTGCGATCTCGGGTGTGTATCCGATCGTCCAGGTGTGCGTGTTAGTCTCTGTTTTACCGATCTTGGCGACGGATGGGCGACCAATTTCCAATGGGTTAGGATGACCCATACTGGACCAACGTGCAGACTCATCACTCAGCACATGGGTTACCAGATAGGCGAGTTGATTTGAAATCACGGGTCGTGTTACGGGCTCACTTGACTCCAACCAAATTTGTCCCGCATGGTCCTCAGTACGCAGAATAGTAATGGCTTGTATGGATTGCAAACCTCCGGTTAATTCTGTCTCTGACACAGTACCAACTAACATGCCTTGATTGGCTATGGTTGCATATGCCTGGACAAGATCAAGGAGTGTAGCTTGACCTCCATTTAATACAAACCAACATTCAACACAGTTATTCTCAATCGATGTGTTTGTTAATGGTGATAAGGAGCTTATCCCCAGTTGTCGAGCAGTTCGCCATACGTTTTCCAATCCTATCTGCTTTATCATCTGGATGGCAGGAGTCAAATAATCATTCGCCATCGCAACTCTCAAGCGCATTGGACCATGGAAAGGACCATCAAGAGGAAGATCGGTAGGGATATCCCAAACTAAGCTTCCTGGGCTAAATCCACGGGTGAATCCAGTTAGATAGACGAAGGGTGTTAACAGAGTTCCTGGGGGATATCCTGGTTCCTGCGAAGGATCTAAACTGGGCTTAGCCTTTCCAACCATTGCCAGAATCTGCCCTGTGCCGGGCTGAAGTACAATCAGATTGGCTGCCACATTGTCAGGGATGTTTAAGTCATTATAAGGTAGCGTTGGTAGAAAGCGTGCTGCTTGACATGATGAAAATGGCAGATTTTCATCGTTTTCAAATTCTCCATTTAATCGGGCGATGAGTGTTTCCACCGTGCAGTTAGCTTGTATTTGGAGATCATAATCGAGGGAGGTTATGATCTTAAAACCGCCTCGGATCAACCGGGATGTGTCAAGGGTGTTAGCAAGTTGTTTTAGAACTAAATTGGTATATGCAGGGGCTGGATTTGTTGTCTCCAGCTTTGGCTCACGAATTTTTATTTTATATCTGCTTGCTCTTTTAGCCTGATTTTCCGTTATTAGTCCTTGCTTGAGCATGGCTTCAATCACTAAGTTTTGACGTTCTATAACAATTTGTGGTGTATCAATAGGATTTTGTGAAGGGTCGATCAACACACTTGCAAGTAGTGCAGCCTTAGCCAAGTTTATTTCAGTTGCCGATGATCCAAAATAAACCTGAGCTGCAGCGTCAATCCCATAAGCTTGTTGTCCAAAGTAGGCACTATTTAAGTACCACTCAAGTATTTTCTCGTGTCCGAATTGTTGAATAATTTGAACTGCGCTCATACCTTCACGAAGGGATCTTCGCAACCCCCTAGACTCCTCCCAAAATAGTAAGTCTGAGACCAGCCTTTGAGCTATGGTTCTGGATTTGTTTTGGAATAGACTATAAATGGTAATGCCAGTGTTAGAGAAATAATTCGGTTCCACAAATGCGATCGTAGCGGATAACACAGATGTCGGCAACTCGGGACCTTGGCTTGTTTGAATAGGCAGATATCTTCGATCCGTGATAGCAGGATTTTGAAGAGTGAGCAGAATATGTTCTTCACTGCGATCAAATATGCGTGTGGGTTGGAGCAGTACTCCATTGGGGGGTTCTACCAATTGGGGAAGCTTCTCTAATGATGGTAAATCCCGAGTGATCTCTGTATATATGATCGTTAGTCCAATGGCTAGAACTACGCTCAGCAGACTAACCAAACCAGCAAACGTTAATCCAAATCGGCCCCAAGGGTTACGGTTTTCAATCCCCCGTCTTTGTTTACGCATTCGCAGAATTTGAGTTATGGAGGGCATTGAAAAATAATTAAGTGCCTAATGTGGAATTTTCCAAAAGAACCATCTTGTCCAGAGATATATCTTCTCCCAAGAAGGCATGTAGGATGAATGTGAATATTAAGCTTTTGACGGTAAATCCCCAACAGCGTGCAATATCTCTTGAGCTGAACGAAGGGTCCCCACACTTATTTCTCCCATCATTGACGCAAGTTCTTCCAGTCGAGCTTCTCCTTCAATAAGATCGACTTTTGTAATCGTTCGTCCATTTTTTATTTCTTTGTGTACACGGAAGTGCTGCTGTGCAAAAGCTGCTAATTGTGGTAAATGGGTGATGCATAAGACTTGATGCCGGTCGGTCAGCGTTCTTAATTTTTGCCCCACGACCGTCCCAACGCGTCCTCCAATTCCTTGATCGATCTCATCAAATACTAAGGTGGGAACATTGTCAGCCCGAGCAAGCACATTCTTTAGAGCTAACATCAACCGTGATGTTTCACCCCCTGAGGCAATCTTTACGAGCGGTTTAAATCCTTCACCCGGGTTGGTTTCAATCAAGAATTCCACCTGGTCCAAACCGGTTTTGTTAAATGCAATTCTTTTCTTACCATTTCGTGGAATACCATCTGAGTCGGGTTCTTGATGAATTTTGACACGAAATCGAGCTTGGGACATGCGAAGGTCATTTAGTTCTGATTCTAAAGCTTTTTCAAGGCGATCTGCAGCTTGGTGGCGTTTTTCGGAGAGCTCTTGTCCTTGCTTTCCTAATTGGATGAGCAGTTCTTTTTCAAGAGTCTCCAATTCAACAATTCGCTCATTAGCGAGAGTGATGGTGTCTAATTCTTGGATCGCTGTTTTTGAGAATTGTTGTATTTCTTCGATCGTATCCCCGTATTTGCGCTTAAGAGTATTAATCATGTTAGTTCGTTCTTCGACCTGTTCAAGTCGTATAGGATCATACTCTATACTGTCCATGAAGTGCCTTAAAGATCTACTCAATTCAGATACTCCGTCAAATAGATCCGTTGCTTTCGTATTGAGAGATGATTGGCTAGGATCCAATCTAATCAATTTTTCGATCGATTCTACTGCTTGACCTAGGAGGTCTATTGCAGCAGGTTGATTGGGAGTGCCTTCATCTAGGACGAGCAGTACTTCTTGGCAAAGAGATGTTAGAGTCTCGGCATTAGCAAGTCGATTGCGTTCATTGTGTAATTGATCATCTTCACCAGGTTCAAGGTTGGAGGAGCTGATTTCATCAATTTGGTAAC
>JASFVL010000332.1:0-4892 GCA_050049875.1 Anaerolineales bacterium | reverse complement strand
GGAGGATTGGCATTTTTAAACACTTGGGATTTTCCTATTTATGTAGCTTTGTTCTCAGGGGCTTATGCTTTGACGAGAAAGGGCTGGAAAAATGGGGAGAAGGAGGAGAGGGAGTATGCATCATCGAAATCTGAAAGTTCGTTATCTGGGTTTGCGGTCATCAAGCAGTTCCTTTGTATGGGAATCGCCCTAGGGATCAGCGGTGTGCTTCTTTATTTTCCTTTCTACATCGGTTTCTCCTCCCAGGCGGGAGGATTATTGCCCAACTTGATCTATGTTACCCGGGGAGTCTATCTGTGGGTTATGTTTGGACCCCTCTTATTTCCCATTTTCCTATTCTTAGTTTATTTAGTGAGATCAAAAAAGAAGAGCCTAGACCTAAAGACGGGCTTTAAATTTTCCATCTGGTTGGTATTGGGTTTAATGCTGGTAGCCCATTTGCTGGCGATGTTGATCGCATTATTACCAAATTTGCAGGGGATCAATCCGGATGCACGTTTGGCGCCAAGTGCGTATTTGGGGTCGGTTGCTGCACCAGACTGGGAATCTCTCATCCGAGAGGGTTTTATCCGGCGTTTGACGATTCCAGGCACAATGATCACTTTACTTATTCTATTGACCTTGGTGTTCGGTTATCTGTTGTCTAATCGTCAAAAAAATGGTTCAACGAACGAAGAGTTTGATGCTTCGCATTCTGAGCTACTCTCACCTATACAGCGTTATGCGTTGTTGCTTATTCTGGTTGGGGGTTTACTCGTACTTGGGCCTGAATTTGTATATTTGCGGGATTTGTTTGGTTATAGAATAAACACCATTTTTAAATTCTATTTTCAGGCCTGGCTTTTATGGAGTGTTGTGGCTGCCTATTCGGCGGCTGTTGTTTGGCGTGAATTGCGGTCAGTTGGAGGTGGGATCATTCGATTTGTTATGATCTTGGTATTGGGGATGTCCTTAGTCTATCCAACTTTCAGTTTGTGGAGCAAGACGCAAGGATTTAATCCATCTCAGGGATGGACACTAGATGGTACTGCGTATCGTTTAACTAGTTCCCCTGATGAGGCTGCAGCTTCCGATTGGCTGAAGGACAGACCACTGGGGGTGATAGCGGAAGCGGTCGGTGGAAGTTACAGCCAGGCGGCACGTATTTCAACCCACAGCGGTCAGCCGACGGTTTTGGGCTGGGATTTCCACGAATTACAATGGCGTGGGGGATCAGAAGAGATTGGTCCTCGACAAGGTGATATTGCCCGTTTATACTGCACCAGAGACTGGGCAGAGGCCGCAAGTATCCTCGATTTGTATGATATCCGCTATATCGTTGTTGGAAATATGGAGAGATCTACCTACAATTCAGAGAATACCAGTTGTGTAGGCGGTTTACAGGAGATGAAGTTCGCTAATAATTTAGAAGTTGTTTTCCAGCAAGGTACCGTTACCATCTATCAAGCACCTGTTAAAATTCACTGATGTAGTTAGGTTGAGTCCGCCTTGCTTCTGTCGATGATCCCCTATATCATGTGGTGTAAAATTCCAGATGTAAGTATATGATCTAAGATTTTGAGATTGATTTGGTTTGGCTTAGATCGAATGGTATTGGATTATTCGAAACAGATTTTATCATTCTCGTAAAGTGCGAACAAATTAGTTGCATTCTATGTTAAAAAAACATCTAACGATAGAATATGCTCTTTATACCCTAGCGTTTGTATTGGCTCTTGGCATTCGCTTTTTAAACCTGGGTGTTGCTCCGCTCTCGGATCATGAGGCGACTTGGGCTCTGCAAGCTCTGGATATTGCTCGTGGCAATCCGCTGAATTTTGGACCACAACCGGGATATATATTTCTCACAGGGGGTCTATTTTCTCTTTTGGGAGATAGTAATTTCCTGGCGCGAGCGTTGCCTGCATTATCAGGCAGCTTACTTGTACTAACGCCATTCCTTTTCCGTCGGTTGATTGGACGGGAAACAGCTTTTATCATAGCTTTTGGAGTATCTCTGGATCCAGGGCTAGTGGCAATTTCGAGGCTGATTGGAAGCCCCATAATGGCTATGGCTTTTGGTTTGTTGACAATCGGTTTTATATATAACCGCAAGTATTTATGGGCAGGAATATTGGGGGGGGTATCATTGCTCTCAGGTCCTGGAATTCTACAAGGTGGAGTCGGCTTAACTTTGGCTTGGGTTCTGGTTCGCTGGTTTAAGCTCAACCAGAAATCTGAATTAGACCCTGATGATCAAGAGAGTGGTGATCTAAGAGTTCGTGTCAATCAATCCTATAGAATCGCCTTGATTTCGGGTGTCGCTACGGTTTTGATCGTTGGAACATGGTTCTCACAGTATACTCAAGGTTTAGGTGCTTGGGCAGCTACGCTTCCTGCTTTCTTAGAAGGTTTTTGGCAAGCCTCGGGGATCCCCGCAAGCCGCCTCTTGGCGGCTTTGGTCTTCTATCAACCTGTTGCGATCATCTTTGGCTTGTTAGCCATTGTAAGGGGTTGGAGAGATGAGCAACCAATCTTTCGGGGTTTTACCATTTGGTCGCTGATTGCGATTTTGATCCCCCTGCTGTATCCTGGTCGCTGGGTTGCCGACATTGCTTGGGCACTGATTCCTTTATGGGTGCTGGCAGCCTTTGAGTTGTCTTACTCAAGTAGACGATGGAATTGGAAGTGGGGTACTTGGATATTCATAGGCTTGATATGGGTCTTAGGAGCTTTGATTTGGCTGAATTTCGCAGGATTGAACTTATCGTTAGGTCAAGTTGAGCTTATTCGAGCGCGTTTATTGGTTATTGGTGGAGCAGTTTTATTGGGGATGTTATCGACTTTGCTGGTGACTTTAGGATGGTCTTGGCCGGTGGCAAGGAGTGGACTGGTAGTGGGTGTAGGTTCAATATTAAGTCTATACGTACTGGCAAATACCTTCTGGGTCTCTCAGGTGCGTCCCGGTAGGATTCAGGAATTTTGGACATATCCACCAGAAACCCGTCAAGCGGATTTGTTAATAGAAACTCTAGGGGACTTGGCCGAATTAGAGAATGGTCGACGAGATTATATTGAAATTATATCCTTGGTGAATATCCCATCCCTACGTTGGGCATTGCGTAACTTTTCAGATGTGGATTATCAATCTGTGTTGATACCGGATAATGTATCACCAGTGGTTATTACCTGGGCAGATGAGTCTTCGTTTAATCGAATTGATACTTATCGTGGTCAGGATTTTCTATGGTGGGTTTCACCTGATTGGAGTGCTGGATTGCCAGTTGACCTACCGCAATGGATTGTTTTTCGAGATGCCCCTCAGAAAAAAAGCTATTTGATTTTGTGGGGCCGTGCGGATTTGTTTCCCGAAGGCACGTTGAATCTACAAGATAATTCAATTCCAGTTGATGTGGATGAGGGAGACCCTGTTGAGTAAAAATGTTGAACAATTAGGGATCCCAAGTATTATTGCAATAGACGGCCCTGCAGCCTCAGGTAAATCGACTCTCGCGAGGTGTCTTGCAAGGGACCTTGGATATTTGTACTTTGATACTGGAGTGATGTATAGAACGGTTACGTGGGTTGCTATCCAGCGAGAGGTACCCCTGGTGAATGAATCGGCGGTAACGGCAATTGCAGAGAAGGTACGAATTGATGTTCATCCCCCTTCGCAAGATGATGGACGCTACTCCGATGTTGTAGCAGATGGTGAAGATGTAACATCGGGAATAAGGCGATCTGAAGTGGATGCGAATGTTTCGATGGTCTCGGCTTATCCTGGCGTGAGAAAGGCACTGACAACCCAACAACGCCGGATTGGGATGCAGGGACAAGTTGTTATGGTTGGTCGTGATATTGGTACTGTTGTACTGCCGGAAGCGGAGTTGAAGATTTATCTTGATGCTTCAGTTGAAGAGCGAGCTCGTCGTCGTTTTATTGAACGTAAAAACAGGGGTGAAGAAGCTGATTATGCTGAAATTCTGGAAACGATGAGAAAACGAGATCAGATTGATACGACCAGAGATTTAGCTCCTTTACGACCAGCTGAGGATGCCGTGATCATCGATTCGGACGGACTT
This sequence comes from Anaerolineales bacterium, assembly GCA_050049875.1. Taxonomy (GTDB): domain Bacteria; phylum Chloroflexota; class Anaerolineae; order Anaerolineales; family UBA11858; genus JASFVL01. The sequence goes on along the minus strand of JASFVL010000332.1, from coordinate 831 downwards.
GACGCTGACCAAGTTCTATCTCTTGTGTTGGAGTTAGTACGTGGGAAAAGGAAACCCGAACTCGATGGTTAGCAAATACTTAAGATTTACGTTTTGAGAGTCGGTCGCTGTGAGTACACCATATCGTGTGCCAATAAATATTCAAATTTCGCGGGCTTTACTGCGACCTCTTTTTCGTGCCCTTTTTTATATCTTAGGAAAGGTGCGGATTTACGGTATCGAAAATATCCCCGCCGAAGGTGCTTACCTGATCGCTGTTAACCATATTTCACTCTTTGAGCCTCCCCTAGTGTTAGCCTTTTGGCCAGTAGCACCGGAGGCGGTTGGTGCAGCGGATGTTTGGGAACGATTTGGGCAGTCTACCTTGGCACGTCTTTACGGTGGTATACCTGTATACAGAGGTCAGTACGACCGCCGGGTAATAGAAGCCATGTTAGCTGTTTTGCATTCAGGCTACCCCTTACTTATCGCTCCAGAAGGGGGTCGCTCGCATACACTTGGGTTGCGACGAGCTTTACCTGGTGTAGCATATTTAATGGATAAAGCTGGGGTTCCAGTTGTACCCGTTGGGGTAGTGGGAAGCACGGAAGATTTTCTCAAACGTGCTCTGCGTTTTGAACGACCCGTGTTAGAGATGCGTATAGGACTTCCAATCCAACTATCTTCAATAAAGGCGAAAGGTAGAGTTCGAAGAGAACTCCGCCAGAAAAATGCTGATAAGGTTATGACGCACATCGCAGCGTTGTTACCTATGGAATTTCGCGGCTATTATGCTAATCATGTCGGAAAAACCGAGAAGCGAGCACTTTCGACCTGAGCTAACCCGCTTAC
>JASFVL010000219.1:0-6604 GCA_050049875.1 Anaerolineales bacterium | reverse complement strand
TTTCGGCGCCAAAATCGTATGTTTTTACCTCATATTCCGTTCTCGCGGGGCGATGCCCAAAAACCAGCATTTTTTCTCGGTTCATATGCGATTGCCCTGGGCTGCACATATAAAATGTCAGATGGCTTTCAGTCAACTTGTATTACGGAGGACATGTTTCTTCATATCCAACAAAATCCATCTCTCTCCCTGGTAAGTGTTACACACATACCCAAGACGAATGATAAAGTAGACACGAATATCCTTGTATCAATAATCATATGTTTTGTAGCGATCATCAGAATTCACCATAGCACCTAACATTCGTTCAGATCACCCATAAAAATTTACTATGAGCAAAGAAACCACTTCACTAGGCAGCATAAATATATCACCCCAATCTATCGCAACTATCGCTTTTCAAGCAGCTCAACGTTCCTATGGTGTCGTTGGAATGGCGTCTAAGAACATTGTTGATGATATCGCTAATGTGGTAGCAAAAGATCCAACCCATGGCGTTGAAGTAAAATACGATGGGGAACATATAAACATCGATATCTATATCATTATCGAATATGGGACTCGCATCAAATCCGTCGCTTCCAGTGTGGCTAACACTGTGCGCTTCCAAGTAGAGAAGGCAATTGGCCTTCAAGTTAATGAGATAAATGTCCATGTACAAGGGCTACGAATTAGCAGTCTGGATTAGTACAAGGATAAACCCTTAAATGAGTAAAGCTCTCAGTAAATCGCAAAATAACAAGACTGAGGATCAAAACCGGGATCCAATTATAGACGGTCAAACACTGAAGCTTTTAACTGAAGCGGGATTATCATGGCTACGAACTAATCAGGATCATGTTAACGCCTTAAATGTCTTCCCAGTCCCCGACGGGGACACCGGAACCAACATGGTTTTGACGATGCAGTCTGCGTACGATGAAATAATCAATTCGCCAGAAGATCACATAGGAAGGATGGCTCATGGGATTGCACATGGTGCGTTGATGGGGGCTCGCGGCAACTCTGGTGTCATTCTCTCCCAGATTTGGCGGGGATTTGCACGAGCATTAGACGAACAAAGCGTCTTAACCGCCAAAAACTTTGTGGAAGCACTTGCTGAAGCTAGAGATACAGCTTACAAAGGTGTCGTTCGGCCTGTAGAAGGTACGATACTAACAGTCGCTAAAGATATTGCATCGGCAGCTGAAATAGCTTTGGAAGATACTGATGATCCAAGAGAAATTCTATCCCAAGTAATAACGGCTGCTGATAAATCAGTTGAGCGCACACCGGAGCTTCTAGATGTGCTTAAAGAAGCAGGAGTTGTGGATGCAGGGGGTAAGGGTCTTTTCTATATCTTGGAAGGGATGGAAAGATATATTCAAGAACAACCATTAGATATATCTGAAGTTTCTATCAAACCATTAGCAGCCTTGGAACTCAAAGACACCTTGGAGACAATTGAACCAGGTCAAGACTTCGAAGTTGTTGTTGATTTCCGCCCTAATGAATCACTAGATCTGGAGAAGATGTATAAAGACCTAGAATCAATGGGAACTTCCATCCAAATGGGTGAAGGTGATGGGATTTATAGAATGCATATCCATGTTCCGACCGAAAAAAGGTATGAACCCATTGATTACACGATGTCTTTAGGAACTGTAACGAAGGTGTCGATTGAAAATCTAATCGCTCAATTAGAAAATATTGAGCAGAAATCCACTGACGATCAGTTAAAACTTGCACACGTGGAACCAAATCAGATTGCTATTGTAACAGTTGCCCCTGGTCCAGGCATCGCGCGAGTATTTGCTAGCCTTGGTGCAGCAGCGATCGTTGAAGGTGGTCAAACGATGAATCCGAGCACACAAGAGATTATAAACTCCTTTGAAAACCTTCCCACAGATAAAATCATCATACTTCCAAATAACAAAAACATCATCCTTGCTGCTGAAGCTGCCTCCGATTTGACCGTCAAAAAGGTGACAGTTATTCCGAGTAGCAGTGTGCCCCAAGGACTAGCCGCTATGATGTGTTTGATTCCGGATGGAGATTATGATAAATTAGTCAAAGAGATGTACTCTCGATTGGACGAGGTGGAAACGGGGGAGATCACAACAGCTACCCGAAGTGTAGAAATTGACGGGGTGTCCGTCGAAAAAGGCGAGATTATCGCGATGCACAACGGTAAACTGGTTTGCTCATCAAATAATCTCAAAGAGGCTTGTATGGGTTTATTGGAGAAAGCCCATGCTGATTATTTCGAACTTATCACTCTTTTTTACGGAGCTGGCCTACCTAAAAGTGAAGTCAATCTAATCTCTGATGCAATCCGTTCAGCTTACACCAAACAAGAAATTGAAGTTCAAGAGGGTGGGCAACCCCATTACCATTTCATTATTTCAATCGAGTAAATGACATCCTTCTATATGCGATCCACCCTGCTTTAATAGCTTTTGGGTAATTAAACAAACATTTCCAGGAGCCTGCAAAATCTTTCTATATTCTTTACTTCATAGCTCAGGACTTAAACCCTTATTAAAAATCAATAGGAATTTATACTTATATTGAGACGAAATAAGTCTCCATGATGATTTGAATGCGAATCGCCATTGTTACTGACAGCACATCTGATTTACCCAAATATCTGATTAAAGAGATGCCAATCTTTATTAACCCAGCGATTCTAGTTATTGACAGACATAGCTATGAGGACGGAAAAGGAATATCTCGCCAAAGATTTTATGAACTTTTACCCAATATGGAACCACCACCGACTACAGCAGCTCCATCTGTTGGCTCATTCGAGTTGTTATACGAAAAATTGATTCGGGACGGCTATGAGTATGTATTATCCATCCATGCTTCAGCTCAACTAAGCGGGATTGTCAATTCTGCCTATACAGCAGCAGATAAATATAAAAAATCAGTCCAAGTAATTGACAGTGAGCAATTATCCCTTGGTTTAGGTTTTCAGGTTCTTGAAGCAGCTCAGCTTGCCAAATTTAGATATCCACTAGACCTAATTTTAAATAGAGTCGCCAATTTGCGTAATCGGATTCAGGTTATCGCCATGTTGGACACATTGGACTTCGTCCAACGTAGCGGTCGGGTTTCGTGGGCAAAAGCCCTTCTGGGTTCTATGTTAAAGATTAAGTTATTCGTCGAACTAAAAAATGGGGCGGTTCACAACATCGGTCAGGTGCGAACCCGTCGAAAAGGATTCGCTCACCTCTTGAAATTGATATCTGAACTCGGTCCTGTTGAGCGATTAGCAATACTTCACACAAATGCAGAAATCGAGGCACAAAACTTGTTGCACAACTTGGGGAAAGAAATCTCAAACTCAAACCTGGTAGTTAATGTTACAACAGTAATCGGAACTCATGTGGGTCCAGGAGGCTTAGGATTCGCTGCAGTGGTAAAATAAATTTTTATGAATCCATCAATCGAAAAACTTCAAAAATTTTTTAAGCTAGAAGCCGAACGTGGTTACGATAATAAAGCTGTACTAGGGGGGCTTGAACGCATGCTTGATTCTTGGGAAGCTGAAGCCCGTTCTGATGAAATACCCGAAGAAATCATCCGGGTTGTTATGAATCGTTTAAAGGATTATTACCGCTTGAGCGAAACATCCCGCCAAGAGGTCTTGCGCGGCTTGTGGCAACGTCTTACTCGAGAATTGGATTTAGAAGTTCCTGGAATGGCTCTCAAAAAAGAACCTTCAGTACCATCAGCTGAAAAAAAACCTTCCTCGGCCATATCTCAATCCAAATCTGATACATCGGAAAGCACTCAGTCAGACACTCATATCGTCTCAAAAGCGGAAGAGACTCCTCTCTCTCAATTAGAAACAGCTCACGAAGACGATGTAGAAAAATCTAGAAAAACACATACAATTCCCACTGAGGCACCTGCAGCCCTCGACGCTTCAGTCACTGTACTTAATGGGGTTGGACCTCGCTACGCGAAAACATTGGAACGTCTTGGTTTATTCTCCTTGGGAGACATGCTTTACCACTTTCCTAGACGTTATGATGATTATTCGAGAATGAAACCAATCAATCGATTAAAGTACGGAGAAGAAGTAACAATAATAGGTGTTGTCAAAAGCATCAATGTTCGATCTACACGCAGTGGAAAAATAAAAATTACAGAAGCAATTATTAATGATGGAACTAGTTCGATACGGTCGACATGGTTTAACCAACCGTGGATAGCAAATCGAATGAAAAAAGGGGCTAACATTGTGCTTTCAGGTAAGACCGATCAATACTTGGGTCGTTTGGTAATGAATAACCCCGAGTGGGAGCCCATTGACCAGAAAAATCTACATACGAATCGCATCGTTCCTGTCTACCCTCTTACAGCAAAAATTACCCAACGTTGGCTGCGATATCGGATGAACCAGGTCGTATCTTATTGGGCTCCCCGAGTTCAAGATCCATTACCAGATGATCTGATCAAGGATGCAGATCTTTTAGATTTGCCATCAGCTTTGCTCCAAATACATTTTCCTGATTCCTGGGAAGATTTGAAAGCAGCAAGGCATCGACTAGCTTTCGATGAAATCTTTTTGCTACAACTCGGTGTGCTACAACAGAAACAAACCTGGCAGGAACGCACTGCTCGAGTTTTCGAATTGCCAGAGGAAAGTTGGTTACGGCAATTAATCGATAAACTCCCGTTCAATCTCACCTTGGCACAACAAAGAGCATTGGGAGACATTCGCCGAGACCTAGCTTCTGGACATCCTATGAACCGGCTTATCCAAGGGGATGTTGGGTCAGGAAAAACAATCATAGCAGCTTTAGGAATGACAATTATCACTAGTTTTGGTTCACAGGCTGCACTTATGGCACCAACAAGTATATTGGCAGAACAACATTACCGCAGCTTGCTCGATCTATTAGCTCGTCAGATCGGAATTATCAAACCTGATCAGATACGATTGATGATCGGGGCAACCACGGACACTGATAAATCAGAAATCAAGAAAGGCTTAGTGAGTGGTGAGATAAAAATATTAGTTGGCACCCATGCATTAATCGAGGATCCTGTTGAGTTCTCTGATTTACAATTAGCCGTAATCGATGAGCAACATCGCTTTGGAGTAAAACAACGCGCTGCTCTGCGATCTAAAGGCGACAATCCACACTTACTTGTGATGACTGCAACGCCAATCCCCCGTTCATTAGCCTTAACGGTTTACGGCGATTTAGACCTTTCCGTCATTAATGAGATGCCCCCTGGAAGACATCCTGTAGAAACATATTTGCTCTATCCACGTGAACGAGAGCGAGCATACGCGCTGATAGATGGTCAAATAGAAAAAGGCTACCAAGCATTCATCATCTACCCACTAGTTGAGGAGAGTGATAAAAGCGAAGCGAAAGCGGCAGTAGAAGAATATTCCCGCTTAAAAGAGGAGGTCTTCCCAGATATCAATGTGAGCTTGCTGCACGGGCGGATGACCTCTAGTGAAAAAGAAGATGTCATGGCAGGTTTTCGTGACGGAGTATATAATCTACTCGTATCCACATCAGTTGTAGAGGTGGGTGTAGACGTACCTAATGCAACTGTGATGATTATTGAGGGCGCAAACCGTTTTGGGTTAGCTCAACTACACCAATTCCGTGGTCGGGTTGGACGTGGTCAAGCTAAATCGTACTGCATTCTCATCCCACAAACAGAGCAATCGGCTGAAAACGAGCGTTTGAAAGCGATGGTTGATACAAATGATGGTTTTATTCTTGCGGAGCGCGATTTAGAGCAACGAGGTCCCGGGGATTTCCTTGGAACACGCCAAGCGGGGTTCTCTGAGCTGCGATTCGCAAATTTGACCGATTTGCAGTTGATAGAAAAAGCTCGTCATCATGCTAAGATAGTTTTTAACCAAGACCCAAATTTAGAGGAACCCAAACACAGAATGTTGGCTTCAGCTTTAGACAATTTTTGGTTAGATGGTAGTGGTGACATTAGTTAGAGCATAGAGAGGAACTCATGATACGTGCGGTTTTCCCAGGCACATTCGATCCGATTCATTATGGCCATGTAGATATTGCCCAACGTGCAACCCGTTTATTCGATCAAGTTGTCATCGCGGTATACGACCGTCCTTTAAAAACCTTGCTTTTCTCCCCAGAGCAGCGCATAAAAATGGCTCGACTGGTTTTAAATGATCGAAAGAATATTGAAGTGATGGGTTTTAGCGGATTACTAGTGGAGTTTTGCCGCCAAATCGATGCCCAAGTGATTGTGCGCGGTTTACGGGTTTTTTCGGATTTTGAGTATGAATTTCGGATGGCTCTCGCAAATAATCGCCTCGCACCCGAAATAGAGATGGTTGTTCTGATAACAAGAGAAGAACATACGTTTTTATCAGGTTCCACCGTGAGGGAAATCGCATCACTAAAAGGGGATGTGAGCAGCATGGTTCCTCCCCCTATAGAAAAAGCGCTTATTGATCGATTCAATGAGCTAGGTGATGAGCAGCAAATAGTTCCCACTACATCCCTTCGTGATTGAATACCCCTTCCAACTGTATAAAATGACAAAGTGTGCACTCAAATGTTGTCAAAGAGAATTAAGTGGGGTGTGTTTTTGGGCGGCTGAGCCGCCC